>NZ_CP031142.1:317500-635000 GCF_014697215.1 Saccharopolyspora pogona | reverse complement strand
ATCTCCAACCGGTCAACACGGCCCTCGCCGAGGTCCGCGCCGCGGCGCGGAACAGTGACGACGTGCGCATCGGCGAAGCCGACCTGTGCTTCCAGGACGCGATCGCGCGGACCGCGAACTTGCCGCAGGCCTCCTCGTTCTTCGAACGCCTCACCATGCGCCTGCGGATGTTCATCTCCGTGCTGCGACTGGGCTATGCCGAAGCCGGGGACTTGATCGCCCGCGAGAACGCCGCGATCTTCGACGCGCTCCGCAACGGCGACGGCAACGAAGCCGCGCGCCTCTGGCGCGTGAAAGTCGAACGCAGCGTCCGCTACATGGTCGCGCAGCTGCCGCGGGACCACTTCGACCCGGACCTCTGGATCACCATCGCGGGCAAGCCGAACCCACGCCCAAGCGACCCGCGAAACTTGCCACGCTGACGTCCCGCCGGCCGGCCCGGGCCGACGATCGCCGGTGGGCTCGCACCGCTTCCGCTTGATCAGCAGCGTTGCTCGTTCGAACCCACGGCTTCAGGGGGAGGCTGGCCGGGACCTAGGCTGGGAATGGCGCGAGCGGGCGGAGGCGGGATGAAGCGACCGAGTTGGGCACCGCTGGACGTCGACATGAACCAGCCGAGCATCGCCCGGATCTGGGACTGGTTCCTGGGCGGCGCGCACAACTTCGCGGTGGATCGCCAGGTCGCCGAGGAAATGCTGCAGCTCATGCCGGAGGGGCCGCAGATGGCCCACATCAACCGGATGTTCCTGCGCCGGGTCGTGCAGTTGTGCGTCGCGGAGGGCGTGACCCAGTTCCTCGACATCGGCTCCGGGATCCCGACCGTCGGCAACGTCCACGAGACCGCGCAGCAAGCCGACCCCGAATGCAGGGTGGTGTACGTGGACATCGACCCGGTGGCCGTCGCGCACACCCGGCGCTTGCTCGCCGACAACCCGCGCTGCGCGGTCCTCCAAGCCGATCTCCGCGAGCCGGAGGAGATCCTGGCCGCACCGGAGCTGCGAGACCTGCTCGACCTCGACCGGCCGGTGGCCCTGCTGATGATCGCGGTTCTGCACTTCGTGCACGACGAGGAGGATCCGCTCGGCTTGATCGCCCGCTACCGGGACGCGCTGGCCGGCGGCAGCTTCTTCGCCATCGCGCACGGCAGCCGGAGCACCGAACGGATGCCTTCCGAACACCTGCACGCCGCGCGCAGCAAGTACGAGCGCTCGGTGGCCCAGGTGAGCCTGCGCTCGCAGCCGGAGGTCGAGGCGATGTTCGCCGGTTTCGACCTGGTCAGCCCCGGCGTGGTCTGGCTGCCGGCCTGGCGCCCCACCAACGGCGAGACCCCCGAGGACAGCGCGGCGCCGAACGCCGGCTACGGCGGAGTCGGCCGCAAGCCCCGGACAAATCGTCCACAGTAGCCACCCCGTTCCCGCTGCAGCATTTCGTCGTCGCGAATGATCAGCTGGGACGCCTCGCCGCGTCCCGGCTCGGTGACATCTTGATCGACAACCCGGAACACCTCGAAGCAGCCCTGCGTGAGTTGCGGAGGTTGCAGCGGCAAACCTCCCGGCGCACTGGCCCAGACCACCGTAGCGAACAGAAGTCCTCGAACCGGTGGCGCACAACCCAGGCCCGCATCACCAAGCTGCACACCACAGTCGCCAATACACGCCGCGATGGGCTGCACAAGCTCACCACCTGGCTGGTGCGGACCTTCGGTGCGATCGTGCTGGAAGACCTCAACGTTGCGGGCATGACCCGCAACCGCCGCCTGGCACGGCAGGTCGCAGGTGCCGGCATGGCCGAACTCCGACGCCAGGTCGAGTACAAAGCCTCCTGGGCCGGGCTGCGCGTGCACATCGCGGACCGGTGGCATCCCAGCTCCAAAACGTGTCCGGACTGTGGTGCGGTGAGAACCAAGCTGCGCCTGTCCGACCGTATCTTCACCTGCCCGTCCTGCGGGATCAGCATGGATCGCGACCTCAACGCCGCCCACAACCTCGCCAACCTGGTTGAGGCCACGACGTCCTCCCCGAATTGCGGGGCGACGGAAAACGAGCCCGATGGAAACCCACACAAGACCCGCACCACGCGGGCAGCGGATATCGCCACGGGAAGACCCGCACCGAACAACGCGGGCCAACGCCGACACCGCAAGGCGCCGGCTCACGACACGCTTTCACACGTTTCGTGAACGGTATAGCCTCGATCATCGTGGGCGGTGATCTCAACGAGCACAGCGGACCTGGCGCCATCGAGGACTACGCGCTGCTCTCCGACCTTCGCACCGCGGCGCTGGTCGGCAAAGACGGATCGGTCGACTGGCTGTGCCTTCCGCGGTTCGACTCCCCGTCGTGCTTCTCGCGCATCCTCGGCGACGAACGAGACGGCCATTGGCGGATCGCCCCGAGCGGCCAAGTGCGGGAGGTGCGGCGCCGCTACCGCGACAACTCCCTCGTCCTGGAAACGGAATTCCACACCGCCGACGGCGTCGTGCGGCTGGTCGATAGCATGCCGCCGCACGAGAAGAACCAGGACGACGAGCCGTGCCTGGTGCGGGTGGTCGAAGGCGTCTCCGGGGACACGGAGCTCACGATGCGGTGGGCGGTGCGGTTCGCCTACGGCGACTCGATGCCCTGGGTGCACCAGCGCGAAGGGAGCGATCCCGTTGCGGACCGGTGCGTCGTGGCGGTCGCGGGACCGCAAACCGTTGTGCTGCGTGGTGATCTGCTGCCGCAGCGCGTGCCGGACGAACGCGCCCACGAGCTGGTGTTCCGCGTCCGTGCCGGCGAGCGGTACTCCTGGGTGATGCAGTGGTCGCCCGATCCCGAGGACTTGCCCGCGCCGATGGATCCGCTGCGGGAAACCCGGGACAGCGAGGACTTCTGGCGCGAGTGGACCGAGCGGATCGACTACCGCGGTCCGCACGCCGAGGCCGTGTACCGGTCGCTGGTCACCCTGAAGGCCCTGACCTACGCGCCCACCGGCGGCATGGTCGCCGCTCCGACGACATCGCTGCCCGAGGCTCTCGGCGGCGACCGGAACTGGGACTACCGGTACTGCTGGCTGCGCGACGCCACGCTCGTGCTGCTGGCGCTGGACAACTTCGGCTGCCTGTCCGAAGCGGCGGCCTGGCGGTCCTGGCTGCTGCGCGCGGTGGCTGGCGACCCGTCGGAGCTGCAGATCATGTACGGCGTCAACGGGGAGCGGCACCTGCTGGAGTGGGAGGCGGACTGGTTGCCGGGCTACCAGGGCGCCAGCCCGGTGCGCATCGGCAACGCGGCTTACCGGCAGCTCCAGCTCGACGTGTACGGCGAGGTCATGGACGTGCTGCACCTGGCGCGCGAACGCGGCGCGCCGGAGTCCGCCCAGTCCTGGGCCATGCAGGTCGGCATGCTGCGCCACCTGGAGACGATCTGGGAGAAGCCGGACAAGGGCCTGTGGGAGGTTCGCGGCCCCGACCGGTACTTCACCCATTCCCGGGTGATGGTTTGGGTCGCGTTCGACCGTGCCGTGCGCGCCGCCGAGGAGGACGGGCTGCCGGGACCTGTGGACCGGTGGCGGGAGATCCGGGACGCCGTGCACACCGAAGTGCTGGCCAAGGCGTGGAATGAAGACCTGGAGTCGTTCACGCAGTACTACGGCGGTGCCACGCTCGACGCTGCCACGCTGCTGCTCCCAGCGGTCGGTTTCCTGCCCGGTGACGACGAGCGGGTCCGCAGCACGATCCGCGCGGTCCAGGGGAACCTCCAGCACGGCGTGCTCGTCGACCGGTACTCGACGGCGGCCGAGGACGGGCATTCGGTCGACGGGCTCAACGGCCGGGAAGGGGCGTTCCTGGCGTGCTCCTTCTGGATGGTCGACGCACTCGCTCTCAGCGGCAGGCGCGGCGAAGCCGAGGCGATGTTCACCGAACTCGTGGGGCTGGCCAACGACGTCGGGCTCTACGCCGAGGAGTACGACTCCACCGCGGGGCGCTTCACCGGGAACTTCCCCCAAGCGTTCAGCCATCTTGCACTGGTCAACTCGGCCTCCGTCCTCCACGGAGGGCACACCAGGGGCCAGAGCAGCCGGCGCAACACCGCCCGCTGACGCCAGTGCCCCGAGCCAGGACTGTGGGCCCTGGACCAGCATGCGGGCGTCGGTGGCCGGCTTCCTGACCGGTTCACTGGCCGGGATCGTGCTCGGGATCCTGCTGGGCCGCAGCGCGCTGCTGTCCGACATCTGCGCCCCGTTCATCAAGGCTGCCAACGCCGTGCCCCGCATCGTGTTGGCGTCGTTGTTCGTGATCTGGTTCCGCCTCGGATTGCAGTCGAAGATCACCACCGTGTTCATCCTGGTGTTCTTCGCGGTGTTCTTCAACGCCTTCCAGGGTGCCCGCGAAGTCGACCGCAACCTGGTCAACAACGCGCGCATCCTCGGCGCGAGCCGGTTCCAGGTGCGCTTCCCTGCACTCCGCGTTCGGGTTCGCGCTCAAGGGTGCGGTCGTCGGCGAATTCACCGGCGCCGACAAGGGACTCGGGCTGCTGATCGCGCACTGCAGTTTTGACGAGGTCAGGCGTCCAGAGTCAGGTCCGAGACGGGCACGGCCTGGCAGGTCAGACAGGCGTCCTCGGACAGGTCGTCGGTGGGGGCCACCAGGTGCGCTACGCGTCCGTTCAGGATGGTGACGGCACAGCTCTCGCACTGTCCGAGGCGGCAGCCGCTGGGCAGTGGAATGCCGCCGTCCTCGGCGAACTGCAAGAGGGGGCCGTCGGCTTTGCGCCAGCGCAGCGTCTTCCCGGTCCGCGCGAAGTGCACCTCCGCTGCGGCATCATCGGGGATGACCACCTCGCGGGCCGCGGTGTGGAACTTCTCCGCGAAGATCTCGAACCGGGGCACCCCGCGCGCGACCAAGCCGGTGGAGAGATCACGCAGCATCTCCTCGGGGCCGCACAGGTAGAACCGGGCGCGCTGGCGGATCAGCTCGGCATCGACCTGCCCGGCGTGCAACCGACCGCTGCGGAAGGCCGACCCCTCCCCTGCCGGACGGCTGTAGTGGTCGATGACCGCCAGTTGCGGGATGGCCCGTTGCAGTTCGCGGATCCGGTTGCCGAACGGGTGCGAGTGCTGGTTGCGATTTCCGAAGTGCAGCACCACTTTCGGCACGGTGCCACCGGTTGCGGCCAAGGTTTCCAGGTAGCCCAGGAACGGGGTGATGCCGATCCCGGCGGCCAACAGCACGACCGGCAGGTCGATATCGGCCGGAATCACGAACGAGCCGGCCGGAGCGGTGACGGAAACCTCCGCGCCCGGCCGTAGCCGCTCGTGCACGAACGTCGAGAAGTCGCCGTCCGGGACGTGGCGCACCGCGACGGTGTAGGCGTCGCGCTCGTCCACTCGCGCCGCCCCGATCAGCGAGTAGCTGCGGGTCGTATCCAGGTGGTTCAGCGTGATGTGTTGGCCTGGCCGGAAGCCAGGCAGCACTCCCCCGTCCGACGGCCGCAACCGGAGCGTGCGAACCCCGTCGGTCTCCGCCGCGATGTCTGCGACCATGAACGACCGCAGCCCGGGCCAGGCCCCGGTCGGTTCCGGCCGCACATCGCAGCCGAAGGACCGCATCGGGATCGACCCGCTGATCGGATCGTGCACGTCGTCGCTGATCAGCAGGTTGTAGTTGTGCCCGCCCTGCTGCAGCGGGTCGGAACCGGGCAGCCCGAGGTCGGGCGCGTCCTGCCACCAGCCGTATTCGGCGACCACGACCCGCGGATGCAACGCCGGATCTATCCTGGCGCGCATCCGCACGGTGCCGTTGGCCGTCACTATCGACACCCACTGGCCGTCGCTGATCGCGCGCTCTGCGGCGGCCTGCGGGCTGATGTCCACCACTGGTTCGGGCGATCGCTTCCGCAGCGAGGAGATCCCGCGATGCTGGCTGTGGCAGAAGTATCCGTTCTTTGCGCAGGTCAGCACCAGCGGAGCGGTATCCGTCCCCGGCGGCGTGACGTGCTCCGGCACCGGGGAATACCCGTGGTCGGCGAGCTGCTCGGAGTACATCTCCACCCGACGAGTCGGAGTGGCGAAGCCGAGCACCTGGTCGTCGTCACCGACATCGGCGTACTTGCGGTACCGCGTGTCCAGCGGGATCTGCATGCCTCCCGGGCGTCGTCGCAGCTCGTCCACCGTCACACCCAGCGGCGCCAATTGGTGGTTCCAGGCCGCGGTGATGTCGCCGTCGAAGAACTGCTCCCCCATTCCCAACCGCTGGGCGAGGTCGAAGACGACCTCGGTGTCCGAGCGGGACTGGCCGACCGGCTCGACCAGCCGGGGACGAAGCTGCACGTGCTCCTGCGCGCGCTGGGTGATGTCGAAACCGGCCCTAATGGCCTCACGCTCCCACGGGCTGTTCACCGGCAGCACGATGTCGGCGAAATCCGCAGTGGGGTTGGCGAACAGGTCGAGGTGCACCTGGAACTCCAAGCTGCGCAGGGCTTCTGCCGTGCGGCCGGGATTGGGTTGCGACACCACCAGATTGCTGCCGAAACCGACCAGCGCGCGAACCCGGTAAGGCTTCCCGGAAAGCACGGACTCACATAGCGCTCGTGCCGACACCCAGCCCTGCGTCGGCGGACCGAGCGGGAATTCCGCCGCCCCCAACGCCTTCGCGCGCTGTTCGGCCGTCAGCTGGCCCGGGGTGGTCACCTGGTTCACCGGCAGCTTCGGCAGCACCACGTTGCCGCCGGGAGCGTCGAAACTGCCGGTGAGCGAGTACAACGTGGCGATCGCCCGGTCTGTCTGGGTGGCATTGGCGTGCTGCCCGACACCGGTCCAACCGGAGTAGGCGACCGAGCCGGCATTCGCGAGGTCCCGGGCGAACTCGTGCAGTTTCCGGACTTCCACGCCGGTTGTGGCGCTCGTGCGCTCCAGCGGCCATGCCGCGCAGGCGGCCGCATACCGCTCGAACGCCGGGACGCACTCCACGTTGCCGTGCCGGGTAGCCACACGACGCCTGCCGAGAAGCGCGAACCGCTCGGGATGTGCCGACGCTCGCTGCGTGTCGTAGGTGACGGCCGAGCCGATCTCCTCGTCCCACACCACGTATCCGTCGAGCTCGGGGTCCAGTTCCTCGGCCCGCAGGAACCGGCCGTTGTCGGTGCGCACCAGCAACGGGCCGTTCGACCATTCGCGGACGAACTCCTCGTCGTAGGCATTGGTGCGGATCAGCTCGTTGGCCAAGCCCAGTGCGAGCGCCGCATCGGTGCCCGGCAGCACCCGCAGCCAGTGGTCGGCCTGCAGCGCGCTGGTCGACCGACGCGGGTCCACCACAGCGACCGAGGTGCCGCGCGCCCGCGCCTCGGCCAGCGCTGCCGACTGCGCCAGCCAGGACTTGGCCGGGTTGTGGCCCCACAACACCGCCAGGTCCGCGCCCGCGTAATCCGGCATCGGCAGAGCGCAGCCGAAGGTGAACGCGTGCGCGAAGTCCTTGTGCCAGTTGCAGATCTCGGTCGCATAGCAGATGTTCGGGCTGCCGAAGAGCCGGATGAACCGCTCCACCCAATCGATCGAGTCCGACATCGGGGTCGCGCTCGGCGAGGTCACGGCGAAGGCAACCGCCTCCGGGCCGCTCTCGTCGCGGATCCGCGCGAGTTGCTCGGCGATCTCGCGCATCGCCTCGCCCCAGCCGATGGCTTGCCAACCGGGATCGGGGTCCGTCTTCGGCCTGGTGCGGCGCAACGGCTGCGTCAACCGGCGCGGACTGCGGACGATCTCCGGCGCGGCCCGCCCCTTCGGGCACAACGCCGCACCGGTCGGGTGCTCGGGGTCGGGTCGCACCGAGGTCAGCGCGCCGGCGTCGACGGTGTAGACCGCGCCGCATCGCGAGCGGCACAACGTGCAGAAGCCCCGGACTTCCTCTGACATGAGCCGCTCCCGAGAAGTCGTTTGCCGGTGACACGTTATTTCCGGCCAGGGGCCCGAGTCCAGCGCTTCTCGTCTCAAGCGGAGGGGGCAAGCGCGCCGAGGGAAACCTGCAATGCGAAGTCGGTCTGCGGGAGAGCCGTCAGGGCTTGGTCTGCGGGATGATCCGGCGGAACTTCCCGCCGGGTTCCTGCTGCGGGGCTTCGTCGGCGCGTTCGAGCGTGACGTCGGCGACCTCGTGCTCTTTGAGCAGGTGGGTGATCTCGCCGCGCACGGTCTGCCAGACCTGCTCGGCGTCGGCGCTGTCGGCGGGCCGCAGGCGCACGCGCAGTGTGCTGGACGCGGTCTGGACGACCTGGTACTGCCCGATGCCGGTGACGCGATCCAGCACGGTGCCGAAGAGCATCGGTGACATGGTGACGAGCTCGCCGTCCTCGGCGGGGAACGTGAGCAGGTCGGCGGCTCGGCCCTGGACCTGGACGGCGGGGAACACGCTGCCGCAGGGGCACGGGTCCGGACGGAGCAGGATGCTGTCGCCGAGGTCGTAGCGCAGGAATGGCTGCACTCGGTTGGCGAGGTTGCTGAGCAGGACGGTGTGCGACAGCTCGCCGGGCGGGGCCGGGCGGTAGTCGGCGTCCACCGGCTCCAGGACGGCCCAGTCGCTGCTGACGTGGTACCAGCCGTGCGCGCAGCCCATGGAGAGGAAGCTGCACTCGGTGGCGGCGTAGGCGGCTCGGACCTTGGCACCGAATGCGGTGGCGAGCCGCTTCCCGAGGTCCGTGGTCAACGTCTCGCCGCCGGGGATGATCAACGCGGGTCGGATGCGCAGCCGACCGGCTTCCTTCTCTCCCGCCAGCAGCGTGAGCATGCCGAGGAAACCGCTGAGGATGGCGGGATTGAACCGGTTGAGCTCCTCGACCAGCTCCGGAAGCGGCCGGTGGATCGAGAAGACCCGCATTCTCCGGCCGAGCCGCGGGTGGTCGCGTTGGAACCGGGCCGTTCCGGCCACGGTGAAGAAATGGCCGCCGGGTGCGGTGACGATGGCGGTCCGGCCGCCACGGGCGAGCATGCGGATGGCGTCGCCGGCGCCCAGCACGCCACTGGCGCGCGTCCCGAGGGCGCCCTCCATGTTCATGCTCCGCTCGTCCAGCAGGAAGAGGCCGCGCAGGCCGCTGGTGCCGGACGTGGTGGCCACCAGGTACTTGTCCAGGAACCGCTTCCCCACGGCGTCGGGGTCGGCCACGAACGCCTCGACCTTCTCCCGGGTCACCTCACGGTCGGTCACCCAGTCATCGAACCGGGCCATCAGTTCCTTCTTGCTGGTGACCGGGAGCAAGGTCGGGTCGTCGACCCCGTCCGGCAGGTCCCGGTAGAGCTCGCGGTAGTACGGCGAGTTCGCGCGCGCATGAGCCACCAGATCGACCAGGTGGGCGCGCTGGTGCCGTGCGATTCCCGCAGGACCTTCGCGGACGGCCTGCCGGGCGTCGCGGGCGAGCTCTCGAACGCTGTCCCCCATGCTCGTCAGATCCTCTCTTCGGTTTGTTTCTGATCTCTGGTTCGTGGCCGCACCGAGAGCAGGCCATTCGTGGCGACGTCGAGGGCGTGCTCGGCGGCCTCCCACAGCTCCTGCTGCGACCGACCCAACTTGGCGCTCGCAAGGCTGGCCTGCTGAATGGCGCCAAGCACGGATCCGGTCATCGCCGCCGCGGTGACCGGGTCCAGCTCGCCGGGGAAGGCGTTGAGCAGCGCTGCCGCGATCCGCTGTTGCAGGTCCAGCAAGAGGTACGCCCCCTTCGCCTGCAGCGCCGGCGTCGTCAGGGCCAGCCGGGCCGCCGCCGACACCTCCGCGGGCTCCCGCCGGGGAACGTTGGGCCTGCGATGGGCGGCGTACTCCTGGACCGCCCTCCGCAGCACCTCACCTGGGCTCTCTTCGGATCTGCGGTCCCGGATCGCCGCGAGCAGGACGTCGAACTCCAAGTCGAGCTCGTTGAACAGCACCTCGTCCTTGGTCCGGAAGTAGTTGAAGAACGTCTTCGGATCGACGTCCGCCGCCTCGGCGACCTGCGCCACCGTGGTCTCTTCGTACCCCTGTTTGTCGAACAGCCGGATCGCCGCCAAGACGATCCGCTGCCGCGTCAAGCGCTTCTTGCGTTCACGCCGCGACTCCTGCACGCCACGAACGTACACCGACTAGAAATTTCCATCAACTGGAAAATTAGCGGTTCGCGGGTACGCCGATCCAGGTCTGCACGTGAGAGCTGAGCTTTCAGAGCTCCGGTCCACGGAACCCGCGTCCACACAGGACGGTGCGAGCCGGCTTCGGGGGCGGGTGATCGACGCGTCCGTGACCGCGCACGCCATCGAGGTCCTGCGGCGAAGCTGCGGTCTCGGCCGATGTGTCCCCAGCACTTCCCGCAGGTACGGTGCAGTGCGGCTGGCACGACCGCGTGCCACGTCCGCAGGAGCGCCGACGGCCCCACCGAGCCTCCCTCATCGCCGCCACCCGGGGCCGAGATCGATCACCTGGTCCGAGCCGGCGGCAACGGTCATGTCGTGCTCGATCACCACGACGGTGTTGCCCGCGTCAACCAGCGCGTGCAACAGGCGCATCAGCCCTCGCGGAGCACGCCCTCCGCATCGAACTCGACCTCCCAGTACGGCACATCGCCGAGCTGTGACTCCATCTCTCCTCCCCATCGCGCCGGACTTCCCCGTTGTGCTGCGGTTCTCCCAGTGGAAGGCCAACCACTACGACGCCCGGCTCGCCGAGGATCCCGGCGAGCTGGAGACCGTGCTCACCCCGCTGGCCGACGCCGGAGTCGACGCCTTCCACGCCTCCGGACGCCGCTACTGGCAGCCTGAGTTCCCCGAGTCCGGGTCGGACCTCAACATCGCCGGATGGGCGAAGAAGCTCACCGGCAAGCCGGTCATCACCGTAGGCTTCGGTCGGCCTCAACAAGGTCTTCGAACCGGGCTCCCTCACCGGAGCCGGCGCGGCCGTGGAAAGCATCGAACGACTCCTCGACCGCTTGGAACGAGACGAGTTCGACCTCGTCGCAATCGGGCGCGCGCTGCTCTCCGACCCGCAATGGGCCGAAAAGGTCCTCAACGACCGCCTGACCGAGCTCGTGCCGTTCGACAAGAACGCGGTGCTGTCCCTGCAATGACCGCCGCCGAGCGAGCCACGCGAATCTCCACGTGGCTCGCTCGGCCGTGCAGATCTACTTCTGCCAGGCAGTTGCGGAGCATCCGCCCGCTCAGAAGATCGACCAGCCGGTCAGGGTGGTGAAGTGGTCCAGCGCTGCCACACCGGCGACGGAATTGCCGCGTTTGTCGAGCCCCGGGCTCCACACCGCAATCGAGCACCGGCCCGGAATGATCGCGAGGATCCCCCCGCCGACACCGCTCTTGCCCGGGACACCGACGCGGTAGGCGAACTCCCCCGCAGCGTCGTAGGTTCCGCAGGTGAGCATGATCGCGTTGATTCGCTTGGCCTGTCGGCTGGTCAGCATGCTCGAGCCGTCGCGTCGAAGGCCGTGCGCCGCGAGGAACAGCCCGGCCAGAGCCAGGTCGCGGCAACTCATCGCGATCGAGCACTGCCGGAAGTACTGATCGAGCACGGTCGCCACCGGATTCCGCATGTTGCCGTAGGACGCCATGAAATGGGTCAGCGCCAGATTGCGATCCGCGTGGGCCGCTTCGGAGCCGGCGACTTCGTCGTCGACCCGCAGATCGGCATTGCCGCTTTCGGCGCGGAGTAACGCGAGCAACTCCGTGCTGGCGTCACCGACCAGGGAGATGAGCTGGTCGGTGACGATCAATGCACCCGCGTTGATGAACGGGTTCCGCGGGATTCCGCGCTCGTGCTCCAGCTGGACCAACGAGTTGAACGGACTTCCCGACGGCTCCCGACCAACACGCTGCCAGAGGACGTCATCGCTGTCGGCGAGCACGAGCGCTAGGGTGAAGACCTTTGAAATGCTTTGCACGGAAAAGGGAATCTCCCAATCACCTGTGCCGTGGACGCCACCGTCGAGATCGGCGACAGCGATGCCGAAGCGGCTTGGGTCGACCCGCGCGAGCGCCGGGATGTAGTCCGCGACGCTACCTGCCCCGCGCAGCGGTGCGATCTCATCGGTGATCCGTTCGAGCAGCTGGTTCAACTCCACGCTCGCATCTTGACATCGTTGCCCCCGGCACAACCCACCGGCGGCGTGCACGCGCAATGCGGCCGCCCAGGGAAAACGCCTAAAGCGACGTTAGGCCCAGCGTTACTACACGCTGTCGGTGCAGTTCTCCAAGGTCGCCGACGATGAGGACTTCGCCGCTGTCACCCTGGCTGTCTTCGCCCGCGAGTGTTACGACCTTGGACAGCCCAGCGACGGGCTCGAACTGGTTCAACTCGCTCAGTACGGCACCCGGAAGTCGGCGGGGCCGACGCTGCGCGCATTGCTGGCCACCCGCGAGGCATGGTCCTACGCGCAAACTGGGGCAGTGCAGCCGTTCCGCAGGGCGGTCGGTCTCACCGAGGACCATTTCGCCGAAGGTGCCGGAGACGAAACCGAAACGCGGGTGCGCGGGCTGGCTGAGGCCGAGCTGTTCGGCGTCCTTGGAGCACGGTGGCGCGACCTCGCCACCGCCCGGCAGGAGCCGAAGGAAGCTCGGCACGCGCAGGATTACATCGGCCGAGCCCTGGCCCTCCGCGACCCGTCACGGGTCCGAAACCGCGCGTTCGACCTCATCGGTCTCGCCCGCACTCACCTCATCACCTCCGAGCCGGACGGGCATGCGAGGTTCGGGCGTTACACGTCGACTGGCACCCCGCCGCGCCGTTCGCGGTACAGGTCCCCGCGCTGCTCAGCAAAGGCCCCCGAACCGGAGGAGAGCTGCTGACCGCGATCGAGCGGGCGACTGGCCGTACCGTGAACCACGGCCGTGACGCTGTGCGCGGGCGCTCCGCCGATGAACGCGAGGCCCGTTTGATGGAGATCGAGGTTGGGGCGCCGATCTTGGCGGGCGCGCACGCCTGGTCCGACGATGACGGCTTGCTGGTGTACGGCGAGTGGTGTCTGCGCGCCGACGTTGAGGTCGGCTACGAGTACCAGATCCAACGATGACCTGCATCGAGATCGGGCGCAACGAGCTGTGGAATGCTGTTGCCGACACCCGGATTCTCGACGGGTCGGGAATCCGGGCCTGACCAACTACAGTGAGCGTGTGCTGCTGGAACGCGACATTGACCCGATCACCACCGAGCTGATCTCGATGGCCATCGAGCGGCGGCTGCGGCCGTTATGCTGGCACATCGAGCCGGGCGCAACCGGCACCACGGCGACCGGCTACGTCACCGTAACCCTGCTGCATGAGGCCGAGTTGATCCGCCGCGCGTGGGCAGACGCCCTGAACCTGCACGCGACTTTCGATGGCTACGCCGGCAACGCCGGAGCACTCATCGTCCGCTTGCCCGCCGCGATCGACCCTGACGAGCACTGCCGAGTCTGCACCCGTCCGTTCAATCCCCGGGATACCCGGCCGGACGGGCGCGCTCGGCACACGTGGTGGAGAGCGCACACGTGAGCGGTGGGACCGCTTTCGCTGGGAAGCGGCCCCACCGTTGTTTCGTGCTTACTGTGTGGCCGCCGGACCTTCCTCAGATTCTGGGGCATCGTTAGGTAGGTCGAACCAACACAGGTCACCCATTTCAGGCTCGGTGTCGTTGGCGATCAGGTCGGCTACTTCTTGTTCAATGCGTGCGGCCGATTCGTCGGGACTGGTAAGCCACGGGGTGAAGCCCTCAGCTTTGGTAAGATTTCCTGGAACCACGGCACGGTTCCTGACAAGTTGGGCTGCGGCTTCTCCGGCTTTTCTCAGCAGGTCGTCTGCCGATCCTGTGATGTCGCGAATCATGGTCTTGAGTTCGGCGAAATACACCCAGTCATCTTCGATTGCTTCTATAAGAGATTTTCGAAGTTCATCAATCATCAGAAATCCATTTGTCCTTGTTGATGTGGATTTTGATTTTATCGTTGCCCAGTGTATTGATGTCTATCGTTGGTTCGACCGAGGTTCTGGATTTGGTTCGATAACCAATGGTTGTGCCATCTGGAAGTTTCACCATTCTTCCTGGATATGCCGGCTTGTCGAGTTCTTTTCCGCTGACGGACAGCGCGGTAAAAAGCGCGTCCAGTTCTTCCCGCGACGCTACCTCGCGCACGTGGTTGCGCGTGTGTCGGGAGGCGATGGGCACCAAGGCACCTGGCCCGACCCGGACTACCGCGATCGGTGACCCACCCGGCCCAGACCAAGAACTTCCTCGGGCTCATGCAGATCGGGCTCCGGCCGCTGGCCCCGCCGGCACTCGAAGCGGCCGAGCCCTTCACCTCCGGATCGACACCGTCAGCCTGCATGCCGAGGTCACCACACGGGTCGTCTGGCCCCCGAGAAGCACCTGACCACCATGTACAGGGAGTGGAGACTCCACGACACCGGTGAGCGCCACACCGACGTGATCACCCGCCGCGTCCTGCCCGCTGAAGTCCTGACGGCCCACCTCGCCGAGGCTGGGTTCGAACTTCTGGAGCAGTTCCCGGACCCCGCCCACCGCAAGACGCACAGCCACATCTCGGCGCGGGCAATCTTCACCGCCGCCCGTTACCGCGGCTGACACGGTCCGCCCGACGTTGGCCGATCAGCTCGTCGTGCTCGATCCCCAGGGTCGTGAGCCGGTGGTCTGGTCAAGGCGCGTCCGCGCGTAGGCTCACGACCGTTTTCGGGAACCACGCCAAAACGCTGCAGACAATTCACCTGAGAGAGCAATCCATATTTCGAATGGCCCGCCGTTCACCCTTCGCGCGCAAATCAGCTGAGGCTTGCCTGAGACGGGAATTCCCTTGCCCGCAACGACCTTGATAGACCGGATCCACACCCTGGGCCGGAGCCCAGCAGAGGCTTCCCTGTTCAAGGAGAGCCTTTCCTAATTGCACGACAAATGACGGAAATGAGGTAAGTCTCTCCTTGATTGCAACCCGGATAATACCGGGATAACGTCCCTAATCGTGGCTATCACGGATATCGCCGATCACTCGGCTAAGGCGGATTCTCCGGAGCTGGATCGACCGCGCATCGTCCCGCTCGAACAGCGGCTCAACGCGCTGCGGGCCGGCGTTCTCGGCGCCAATGACGGGATCGTCTCGACCGCGGCAGTCCTCGTCGGCGTGGCGGGCGCGACGGTCTCCACCGGACCGATTCTCACGGCCGGTCTTGCCGCAGCGATCGGCGGGGCAGTGTCCATGGCCCTCGGCGAGTACGTGTCGGTCTCCAGCCAGCGCGACAGCGAACGGGCGCTAATCGAGCGGGAGCGCCGTGCGCTGGACGAGGACCCGGCACGCGAGCAGCGGGTTCTCGCCCACCTCTACGAGCAACGAGGAATCTCCGCGGACACCGCACACCGGGTCGCCGAGGAGCTCTCCGCCCACGACCCGCTCGCAGCACAGGTACGCGAGCGGCACGGCATCGACCAGGACGACGTCGCCAGCCCGTGGCACGCCGCCATCGCCTCATTCGTCTCCTTCGCGATCGGCGCCGTCCTGCCGATGCTCGCGATCCTGCTGCCCGGTCCCGGTTTGCGCGTGCCGGTGACGTTCGCCGCCACGCTCGCCGCGCTCGCCCTGACTGGCGCGATCGCCGCCTGGATCGGTGGCGGATCCCGAGCACGAGCCGCGGTCCGGGTCGTGGCCGGCGGCGCGCTGGCACTCGGCGCTACTTACGCCGTCGGCGCGCTTCTGGGCACAACTGGAGTGCTTTGAGCCGAGCCGATCAACACGCTGCCCTCGGAGCCGTTTCCACTGCGATTAGCGGCCCCAGCAGGGCATCGCGAGCACTCCAACCGTCCGTTGACTTCAGCGAAGCTAATCGCAGGAACCCCGGCCGTTCACGGCCGGGAGGAATGCGATCCCTAGAGCACGGTGTCCCCGGTGCGCTGCGCGCCGGGGACACCGTTTTGACTGGGGCGTTTCTGGTTGGTGATGTACTCCTTGACGATCTCCAGCGGTGCTCCGCCGCAGGAACCCGCAAAGTAGGACGGGGACCAGAAGTGGCTCCCCCACGGGTATTTGCGGATGTGCTCGGGAAACTCCCGACGCAGGCGGCGCGATGAGACACCTTTAAGACTGTTGACCAGGCGAGACAAGGCGACCTGTGGCGGGTAGTGCACTGGTAGGTGCACGTGGTCGGTTTCGCCGTTGAACTCGCGCAGCTGGGCTCCGAAGTCCGCGCAGACCTCGCGCATGATCTCTTCGCACCTGGTGAGGATGTCGCTGGTGAACGGACCACGCCGGTACTTCGGCGTGACGGACCAACGCTATGGTGATCGACGTGAAGATCGTTGTGCAGGTCAGGTTGCTGCTGACGCCGGAGCAGGTGTCGGCGCTGGAAACGACCCTGCACGCGGTCAACAAGGCCGCGAACGACGTTTCGCGGGCCGGTTTCGACGCCCACGGACTGAAGGGCTCGGTCAAGCAACTGCGGTCGCTGCATTACGCCGGTCTCAAGGACCGTGGTTTCGGTGCCCAGGCCGCGCAGCACGTCATCAAACGCGTCGCCGATGCCTACACCACACTGCGCGGGAACATCCGCAACGGCAACCTTGGTAAGCCGGGTTCGAAACGTCGCGTTCAGGCCTGACTCCAAGCCGGTCGAGTTCCGCGAGAATGCTGCGCACACCTACGATGATCGGTGCTTGTCGTGGAGATACGATATGCGCACGGTGTCGATCTGGACCGTGCACGGGCGGATCAGGAACGTTACGTTCACCGGCTCGGAAAGGGACCTGAAAACCCTGGTGGATCACCGGCAGGGTGAGTCGGACCTGCTGTCGCGGGACGGCAAGTGGTTCATCATCGCCACCTGCGACGTTCCCGAAGAACCACAGTGTGAGCCGGTGGACTGGATCGGGGTGGACCGGGGCATCAACAACCTGGCCACCACCAGCGACGCCGCGAACTATTCCGGTCGCCGCCTGAATCGCTACCGGCGTTGGCAGGCTAAGAAGAAGGCAGAGATCCAGGCCAAAAACACCCGCTCGGCTGCTCGCCTGCTGAAAAAGCGCGCGAAGCGGGAAGCGCGGCACGCCGCGCACATGAACCATACGATCGCGAAGGATGTTGTGGCCGTCGCCCAACGCACCGAACGCGGAATCGCCCTCGAAGAACTCGGCGGCATCCGCGAGCGGGTCACGGTTCGACGCGACCAGCGGGCCACGCAATCCTCCTGGCCGTTCGCCCAGCTCGGGGACTACATCGCCTACAAAGCCCAGCGTGTAGGCGTTCCCGTGATCGAGGTGGACGCGCACTACACCTCGCAGCACTGCCCGCTGTGCGGTCACACCGAGCGGGCCAACGGGCCCAATCGGGACTTTTTCTCTTGTCGTCGGTGTGGTCTCGCTGGACCCGCTGACGTCGTCGCCGGGGTCAACGTGCGCGACCGCGCACGCTCGGCGTGGGTATTTGTAAACATGCCCGATCCCACCGGCTAGGTGTGTATGCGACCCGTCTCATCACAGCCAGCGGTGAGACGGGAGCGCAAGCAAAGCCCCTACGGGCCGAGCCGCTTAAAAGCTCAGTCCTTTAGGGCCGAGTTGTTTACCAAATGTCGCCGTAGTAGACATGTTCCGGATGCGGGTGGCTGAGGAAGTCGTGGTGCGAGATCTCCCAGCCGTAGGCTCCGGCGTGGCTGAAGACGAGCACGTCACCCGCCCGGATCTGCGCCACCGGCACGTCGCGCGCGAGCACGTCCTTGGGGGTGCAAAGCTCGCCGACCACGGTGACCCGGGCGTTGCGAAGCACCGGACGCGGTGCGCTCGACGACCACCGCTCCAACGGCAGCACGGTGAAAGGGTGGCTGTGCTGCCAGGAAACCGGGAGCCGGAAGTGGTGGGTGCCGCCGCGCACCAACGCGTAGTCCACGCCGTGGTTGCGCTTCACGTCGAGGACTTCGACCGCGTACGAGCCGGATTCGGCGACCAGGTACCGGCCGCACTCGAAGTCGATCTCCCGCAGGTGGTCCGGGAATCCGGCGACCACCGCGGGCAGTCCGCGGGCGAAGTGCGGCCAGTCGAACTGGTCGTCCAGGTCGCCATAGTTCACCCCGATCCCGCCGCCGACGTTGAGCACCTCGCAATGCAGTCCGAACTCCCTTTCCCACCTGGACACGGTGCGCCGGTAGTGCTCCAGGAGTTCCAGATGTGCTGGCGCGGAAAGGTTGTTGGACAGCGAATGCAGGTGGAAGCCGGTCAACCGCACCCCGGGAAGGGTCTGCGCCGCGATGATCGCATCCGGCAGGACCCGTTCGGAAATCCCGAACTGGGTGGGGCGCCCGGCCATCGCCAGGGTTGCGTTCGGGAACGGGCCGGCCAGGTTGACCCGCAGCAGCACGTCCGCGGTGCGCCCGAGCCGGGTCGCGGCTTCGGAGATCCGGTGCAGTTCCAGCACACTCTCCGCGTGCAGGCGGGTGACGCCCTGCACCAGCGCCTGCTCGATCTCCCGCGGTGTCTTGGCCGGCCCGCCGAAGATCACCGGGATATCCGCCCCGATCGCCCGCGCCTTGGCCAGTTCCCCACCTGAAGCGACCTCGAACCCGGTGACCAGGGGCGCCAGGGCGCGCAACATCCGATCGCCGCTGTTGGCCTTCATCGCGTAGAACATCCGGCACCGCGGCGGGAGTGACTCCACCACGGTGCGGACGTGTTCGGTGAGCTGGTCCAGGTCATAGGCGAACAGGCACACCGGTTCGCCGCCGGCACGGTCCTGCACGAGTTTCACCAGTTGGTCACGCATGAGTCCCCCGGTGCTGGTCGAGGTGGGTGCGCAGCGCGCGGGCCGCCAGGCCGCGTTCCTCGCCGAGGATGAAAGTCCGGACACCGGCGGCTTGCCACTGCTCGTGGTCTTCTCGGGTCCGCGGGATCGCGCAGAACGGCACGCCGCGCGCCTTGCACTCGGCGTGCACGCGCTGGAGTGCTTCGCGGACCACCGGGTGCCGGGTCTGCCACGGCACGCCGTAGGACTGGGACAGGTCAGCGGCGCCTTCCAGCACCAGGTCGACTCCGCCGTCGGCCAGGATCGCAGGGAGTTCGTCGACGCCTTCGGCGTCCTCGATCATCGCGATCACCATGATTTCCGCGTTGGCGCGTCGGACGTACTCGGTCAGCTCGATGCGTCCGAAGCCCGGTACCCGACCGCCGTTGAGGCTGCGCATGCCCTCCGGCGCGTACCGCGCGGCCCGGATCGCCGCGTCGAGATCGGCTCTGGTCCGCACATGCGGCACGACCACGCCCAGCGCGCCCGCGTCGAGCGCGCGCAGGATCGCGCCCGGATCGGCTTCCGGGACGCGGATGAAGGGGACCAGGTCGACGGCTTCTGCGGCGCGGATGAGGTTTTCCAGCTGCTGCGGGTCCACGAGGCTGTGCTCGGTGTCCAGGACGACGAAGTCGTACCCGGCGCAACCGATCATCTCCACCAGCGCGGGAGACGGGATCGAGCAGAAAAGCCCGTAGCTCTCGCCGCTTCCGGAGAGGCGTTCCTTGACGGTGTTGTGCCTCAGCACCGGTCCACCTCCGCGAGCGGGTTCGGCACGGTGTGCAGCCGGAGTTCGGTGTCGGGCAGCAGCCGGCGGGTGGTCAGCTTCTCTACCTCGATGGTCGGGGTGAACACGTCGAACAGCGCGAAGCGGTCGGCCAGTTCGCCGAACCGCTGCTGGTAGGCGCGGATCTCGTCGCGCACCAGCCGCCAGAACCGCCGCTCGTCGAGGTCGCAGCGGTCCGCGAGGAAGATGGCGAGCTCGCCGAGGTTGATGAAGAAGAACGCATCCAGCAGGAAGTCGGTGACCAGGCCCAGTTCGTCGGTTTCGACGAACGAGTTGCGGTTCTGGTGGTGCGCCGGGGTCCCGGCCAGTTCCGGGCACCGCTGCGGCTCGGCGAGGTGCGCGCGGGAGAACCGGACCCCGTCGTGGAAGTCCTTCAGCACCACCCTGCTCGGCGTGCCGTTCTCGTGCACCAGCACCATGTTCTGCGCGTGGGATTCCAGCGCGATGCCGTGTCGGCAGAGCAGGTGGACCAGTGGCAGGACGCTTACCCGCAGCAGTCGCCGCACCCATTCCTCGACACCGAGCTCGCGCACCCACGGGTCGATCAGGGGCGTGCCGTCGACTTGGCACGCGGTCAGTCCGGTGAATGGCACTGCGCGCTCCCCCGGTTCGAGGTGCCGGTGCAGGCTCTCCCGCCAGATGCAGGCCAAGGCCCCGTAGGTGTCCGCCTGCAGCAGCCCGGACTCCGGGGTCACCGCCACGCCGAGGTCCTCGCCGAGCAGGACGGGGCGCAGCTCGTCGCGCAGGTAGTCGTCCCCGGCGACGACCTGCCGCAGCCAGTCGGTGATGCGCGCGGCGTTGCGCACGGTGTGCGCGGCCAAACCGCGGCTTGTCGAGGTGTTCACGATGGACATCGACAGCTTCAGGTAGGGGCGCCGCGGATCGTCCCAGCAGGCCAGGGTGCGGATCGACTGCTGCGCGCCGAAGTCGTCCGGATCGGTCCCGAGCGGGATCAGCTCACCGCGGCCGAGCTGGTCGGAGAACGCCCTGGCGATCCGCTCCCGCCACTGCCACGGGTGCACCGGGACCAGCACGTAGTCGCCCGGATCGTGCCCGAGCTCCTCGATGCGGCGGTGGAATTCGACGGCCGACGGACCGAGCTGGCCGGCCACGTAATGGTCGTCGACCGATGCGGAGGCGCTGATCGCGGTGATACGACGGTGCGCGGCCAGCCACAGCGGGCGCACCGGGTTCGCGAACTCCGGCCCGAAGGCGATGTTGTCCGCCGCGTCGAACCCGAGCCGTGATTTGTACGTGGGGTGGTAGCGGTGGCCATCGGTGATGGCCGATTCCAGGGTGTCGTAGTCCGCAGTGGACAGTGCCGTCCGCCGCTCGGTGCGGACGTGCTCCGACAGCGCGTCCTTGAACAGGGTCTCTTCCAGCTCGCGTGCGAAGCCAGTCAGGCATTCGGCATCGGCGTCCAGCGAGTCGCGCGCTTCGGCCAGGAACAGCGTGATCGACTCCGCCTCGACGTCGCCGCGCCGCACCACCGAGGTGAGGCCGACGCGGTCGAAGCCGAACCGGCGCACCGCGCGGAACGAGTAGCAGACCCCCGCACCGGCTGCGTCCGCGCCGTCGACGAAGTGCTCGTCGCCGTCCTGCCTGGTCTTCAGCGCGCCTTCGTAGACCAGGGACTCCACCAGCTGGCGGAAGACCCGGCGCCGCACGTTCTGGAAGCTCGGTGCGGTCAGTGCCGCATGCACCAGCTCCGCGGTCATCGGTTCACCTCGCGAATCGGGTTGGGGACGTCGACATAGAGCGGGCGCTCGCCGCGCTCGGCGAACCGGCTGAGCAGGTTCGCCTTCGCCGGCAGCACCGGCGTTGCCAGCAGTTCCGCGGCGTAGCGACCGGGGCACTGGTGCAGGAAGTCCCGCACCACCGACCACAGCTGCCGCTCGCTCGCCGGGGTGAACCGGCCCAGCACCGCCACCAGGTGGCCGAGGTGGTTGGTGACGAGGTGGTAACGCAGCCGCATCCACGCTTCGGCGTCGTCGTAGAGCACCGGGCTGCCCGGCGGGATGATCCCGGGCCGGACGCGGTCGCGGCTGGCGCTGGTGCCTTCCATGTCACGCACGAAGAACCGCCGGGGCCAACCGTCCTCGACGTGCAGCAGGGTGTTCTGGACGTGGGCCTCGAAGCTGATGCCCTGGTCGGTGAACACCGCGAGCACCGGTCCCAACGAAATCCGCAAGTACTCCAGGAACCAGTTGGCGACGTGTCCGGCCGAAAGCGGGCCCGCTTCCGCCACGAGGTCCACCAGCACCGGGGCGCGCCCGTCGAGCCGGTCTTCCAGGAGCGCGGCGAGCACCTGCGCGGCCGTCCCGGAGCCGGTGAACGAGTTTCGCCGGAACAGCACCGCGAAATCCGCCGCCAGGTCACCGACGACGTCCGGGTCGACGGTTCGGTAACCGGTTTCCGGCAGCACCTCGAACCCGCCGTGCCGCCAGCGGTTCGTGGCGTCGCCGACCAGCCGGCCGGCGTCGGCGGCGCGGCGCAGGTGCTCGACCGGGTTGTTGCGGACGAAGTTGGTGATGCGCACGTGCAGCGGTAGTTTCCACGCGGTCTCGAAGCTGGGATCGCACACCGTGCGCACCGAGGACGTCGCATACACCTCCGCGCCCAACGGCCCGAGGGGCACGAGCCGTCCCGCGTCGACCAGCGCCGAGACCTGCGGCTGCCGCTGGAGGTAAGCCGCCTGCCACGGGTGCACCGGGAGCAGCGCGTAGTCGGACTGGTCGGCGTGCAAGGCGGTGCGGGCCTTCTCCTCGACCTCGGTCGGGATCCAGAGCCCGTCGGCCACCCGGTCCTCCAGCAGCAGATCGGGTGCCACCGCCCAGTGGTGCAGCTGGAACGACGCACCGAGTTCCGGTGCGTAGCGGGCGAGTTCGTCGTCGCTGAATCCCTCCGCGCTCTTCGGCGTCGGGTGGAACGGGTGCCCCAGCAGCAGCGACTGCTCGGCGTGCCGGGTGATCTCCGCCGGGGTGACGGGGGTGGGACGCTGTTCGCGGGCGAGGTAGCGCGCCGTCCTGGCGACGCTGTTGGCGACCTGGCGGCTGAACTCCTCCGCCGCCCCCGCTGGTGCCTCGACTCCCCGCTCGGCGAGCTCACCGGCGATCAGCGCCACGAACTTGTCGTGGTCGACCGGGATCCGGCTGCCGTCGACGAGTTCCCGGAACACCTCGGGCCCGTAGGAGTGGTGGCCGGACTCCGACCGGTACCGCACCTCGGCTCGCAGCACCCCATCCGCCGCGCGCAGCGGTATCCGCAATGCTTCGTTGCTCACCTCGCCGCCGATTTCCCGCGCCAGCGCGTTGAGCATGCGCTGGCGCGCCGCGGCACGTGCCAGAACGTCCTTCACCGCAACACCTTCTCGCGAATCTCAGCCGGCCGGACGGGTTCCGCGCCGGATTTCGATCGGCCGGCCAGGGCCAGCAACGCGGCCACGCCCAGCAACGTTCCGATCAGGAAGAACACCGTCGCGGGCGGCAGCAGGACCGCCAACGCCGCGCCCGCGAGCGGTCCGAGCACCTGGCCGAGGTCGAGCACCCCGGTGCTGAAACCGAAGGCGGTGCCGCAGCCCCGGTCCGGGACCCGGCGAGCCGTCACGTGCAGCACCGACTGCACGAGGGCTGCGAAGCAGAAGCCCTGCACCAGCCGCAGCGGCACCAGCATTTCCACGCTCGCCACCGCCTGGAGAGCAACCGCGAGCCCGCAGCAGGCCGCGGCCGCAGCGAAACCCAGCTGCGCGGGCCGGACGTCGTTGCGGCGACCCCACCACGGGCCGCCCGCGCACGACGCCAGCCAGGTCACGGCCTGCAGCACACCTACCCAGGTCGCCGCACTCGCCACCGAACCGGTCATTTGCTCGACGTGCGGCGCGAACACCACCACCAGCGCGTAGATCGCAGCCTGAGCGGCGAGCCCGGCCAGCAGCATCGAACGGCTTTCCCCCGACCGCAGCAGGATCCCGGCCACTGCCCGCGCTGATCGACGTTGCCGAGCGCGGCCCGGTGGTTCGGTCAGCAGCACGGCGGCCAGCACGCTGGACATCACGAGGAGCCCGGCCACCACCGCGAACAACGGGCCGAATCCGAGCTGCCCGGCCAGCAGTCCGCCCACCAGCGGTCCGAGCAGCGACCCCGCTGCGGTGGCGCCGAACAACGAGCCGAGCGCACGACCGCGGCGGTTGGGCTCCGCTGCGGCGTTCGCATATGCGGCTGTCGCGCTGACCACGCCGCCGCAGAGGCCCTGCAGCAACCGGCACGCCAGGAACTCGCCCGGGGTGCTCGCCAGCGCCATGAGCACGATGGCCAGGCCCAGACCGGCGTGCGCGCGCACCACCATCGCCTTGCGGCCGAAGCGATCGCCCACCCAACCCCACAGCGGTCCGCTGACGAGTTGCACCACCGCCGGGGCCGCCAGCGAAACCGCCGTCCACCAGGGGATTTCGGCTTCCGGCGTGCCCAGGCCAGCGAGGTAGAAAGGCAGCAGCGGAACCACGATGGTCAGTCCTGCGGTCGCTGCGAACTGCCCCAGGCAGAGGACGGCGAACGTCCGGCCGGACGATCGCATCAGCCCACCGCCCCGCTGGCCAGCGGATTCGGGACCGCACCAAGGGCAGCGGGCATGCTCACACCGCTGGATCGGCCCTGGCGCAGCAGCGGCCCAAGCACCTCGCGGCTGGGCCAGGACTCGGCATGCAGCAACCGCGCACGCAGGACCTCGGCAACCGCAGCCGGCAACGGTTGCAAGCATTCGTGCACCGCGACGCGCAACTGCGTCCACAGCACGGCTTCGTCCAGGCCGAAGTGGCGGCACAGCGCATCGGCGATGCCGTAGAGGTTCACCTGGAACCCGAGGGTCTGGAGGTAGCCGACCAGCGATTCGGCCGACTCCAGCCGAAGTGACTGCGGAGCCCCGGGCTTGATCGCGTACTCCGGGTCCCGCGCCCCGGCACTCGCCATCCACTCCGGGAACAGCCGCAACGTGTCGTGGTCGCGGAGCACGAATCGCTGCACCCGTGCGCCGCGCAGCTGCACGACGACGTTCTGCCCGTGCAGCTCCGGCAAGACCCCGTAGCGCAGGAAGGCGAACCCGAACTCGCAGAACGACTTCGCCAGCTCCAGGAAGAAAAGGACCGGGTCGAACCGGTCCGAGATCGCCGGTGCCAGCACGTCCCACTCGTGGGCGGCCAGCGCGGCCATCGGAAGCACCAGTCCGTCCAGCTCGGGGTAGACCCGCACCTGGGCGGCGAGCTGGCCGGGCCGATCACCGAACTCGTCGGTGGGGTCGTGCCAGCCGCACCAGACCCGCTCGTCGCACAGCGCGACCCTGCGGCGCAGCACGGTATCCCGATCGACGAGTTCCCGCATGCACTCCTGCGCCCGCTCGGCGTTGGCCAGGTAGCGCGGGGGCAGCAACCTCGTAGCCCCCAACGTGGCCATCCCGAGCGGGAGTTTGACGTGGCGCCGGGTCTCGGGCGCGGTGGTCAAGGTGCGGATGGAAGCGGTGGGGTGGAATCGGCCTAGACCGCGAACCAGCGGGATGACGGCCTGGGTGGCCAGCTCCTCACCGAACTGCGTGGGCAGCAAGTGGTCGAACTGCCACGGGTGCACCGGAATCGCCAGGTACTCGTCGTCCACGATATCGGCGAGAACCTGCCGCTCCTCCCCGTCGAGGACCAGGTCCGGCAGCCGCTGCGAATCGGGATCCGTGCCGAAGCGCAGCCGGTCCCGCCGAACCGCCACCCAGTCCAGGCCCAGCGGTTCGGCGCGCATCGGCCCGTACCGGGCCATCTCGCCGGCGGTCCACCCCGACGCGGCCCGCGCGGTGGGGTGGAAGGGGCGGTTGCGTGTCGCCGCCAACCGCTCTCCCGCCAGCAACCGCCCTTCCTGCGGCGCCAAGTCGAGCGCGGCGCGCTGCCCGAGCACCACCTCGGTGTGCTCGACCGCTGCGCGCACATCCTCGGACACCTCGGCGGCATCGGCCAGCTCACCGCTCGCCAGCACCAGCAGTTCCTCCGGCCGCAGCGGCCGCGCCGCCGAACCGCCGCCGCCCAACCAGACCTGGCCGCGGGCGTACCGGTAGCGCTGCAACGCGCCACCGGGCCGCACCCGGCAGCACACCCACCCGGCCGCCAGCTTCACCCGGCACCACCGCTCACCGGGAGCCAGCGGTTCACCGACGAGCTCCGCGGGCTGGCCGGCTTCGGCACGGGCGCCGAAGCCGGCCAGGTCCTCCTGCAGCAGCACATCGACGAGGTCCCGCATCACCAGCTCGGCCGATTCCGCGCTCATCAGTACAGATCCAGCCAGGTCCCGATGCCCCGGCTCTTCGCCCGCTCGTACACCGCACCGGCGCAGGCGATGTCCTCGACCGCCATGCCCATCGGGTTGAGGAGGATGATCTCGTCGTCGTCGGTGCGCCCGGGCTTGGTTCCGGCCAGGATCTCGCCGAGCTCGGCGTGCAGCTGCTCGCGAGAGAACGAGCCTTCCAGCACCAGCTGGTTGATGATCTTCTTCTCCCGGTTGCACTGCTCCCAGTCGTCCACGACGACCTTGTCGGCGTTGAGGAATACCTCCTTGTGAACGTCCATGATGGACACGTTGCACAACAGTGCACCCCGCTTGATCCAGCTGAACGGGAGGTAGGGCTGGCTGGTGACGGTGCACGGCACGACGAGATCACCGGCCCGCACGGCGTCCTCCGCGGTGCCGGCGACCCGCGCCTTGACCGCCGGGTGGGCACCACTGATCTGCTCGGCCAGCGCGTGCGCCGCCTCCGCCTGCTTGTCGTAGAGGTGGACCGACTCGATGTGCCCGAACTGCTGCAGCAGCGCGGCGATCTGGGTGCGACCGATCACCCCGCAGCCCACCAGCGCGACGTCGGTGAACCCGCTGCGCGCCAGGTGCCGGGCCGCCAGGCAGGTCACCCCGGCGGTCCGCCAGGCGCTGATCATGCTGCCTTCCAGCACGGCCACCGGGTAGTTGCTCTCCGGGTCGTTGAGCACGATGACCGCGCTGGCCCGTTCCCGGCCGCGCCGGATCGGGTTGTCGTGCTTGCTGCCGATCCACTTGATCCCGGACAGCCCGGGTTCGCCGACGTGCGCGGGCATCGCGATGATCCGGTCGGCGATGTGCTTGCCAGCAGCTCGCAGGTAAGGCTTGAGCGGCTGCACCGTCTTGCCCTCGGCGTGCGCGATCAGTCCCGCGCGCAACGCCTGCACGTACAGCTCGGCCTCAGCACCACCGACCGCCGCGATGTCGCTGCGGCTCAGGTAGAGCATCTTCGGGGATTCCTCAGTGGACACTAGATCTCCTCGTCGTCAGTTCGTGCAGCGCTGCCTGGCGGCGGCGAACCAGTCTTCGTCGTAAATCAGGTCTAGGTAGCGGTCGCCGCGGTCCGGGAAGATCGCGACCACCCGGCACGGGCGCGGCAGCCCGGGCAGCGTGCGCCGGATCGCCGCGATCACCGCCCCTGTCGAGCCGCCGGCGAAGATGCCCTCTGCGGCCAGCAGGTCGCGGCAGCCCACCGCCGTTTCGAAGTCGTTGACGTGCACCACGTCGTCGATCTCCGCTGGGGCGAACAGCTCCGGGACCCGGCTGGCCCCGATGCCCGGCACGTCGCGCGGCCCGGCCGGGCCACCGAAGATCACCGATCCCACGGCGTCGACCGCGGCCACCCGCAGGTCCGGGAAGCTCTCCCGCAGCCGCCGGGAGCAACCGAGCAGGCTGCCAGTGGTGCTGACCGCGCCGAACAGGTACGACGGCGGTCGGATCAGCTGCTCGGCGAGTTCGGCGCCGGTGCCGTGGTAGTGGGCCTCCCAGTTCCGGTCGTTGGCGTACTGGTTGATCCAGATCGCCCCCGGCGAGCCCGCCACGATCTCCTGCACCCGGCGGATCCGGGTGTGCAGGTAGCCGCCCATCTCGTCCGGTTCGGTCACCACGTCGACCTCGGCCCCGAGGTGCCGCAGGATCGCGACGTTGGCCGGGGCGGCCTTGGGGTCGAGCACGCAGGTGAATCGCAGGTCGTGGATGCGCGCGGCGATCGCCAGCGCGATCCCGAAGTTGCCGGAACTGCTCTCCACCAGGTGACTTCCCGGGCGGATGGACCCTTCGCGCAGTCCACATTCGACGATGTGCCGCGCGGAGCGGTCTTTCATGCTTCCGCCGGGATTCATCAGCTCAAGCTTCGCGATCACCTCGACATCGGGTTCGGGGAACAGCCGGTTCAGCGCGACTACGGGCGTGTTGCCCACGCACTCGAACACGGACTCGGCGACGGATTCGGTCAGGGTGTCGACAGCCACGTTTCTCCTCAGCTCGACGACCGGAACGGGCAGGGCGACAGCCAGAACGCTAGCAAAGGTTAGGCTAACTTAATAGAAGAAGATCAAGAGATCACCATCACACAGACGTGACGAGGTTGACCCGAACAGAACAACGATCACTCGCGGTTCCAGACCCGTACGCACGTACCGATGCCGCCGCCCCGCAACAGATCCGGAAAGGCACCGAACCAGCCATGTCGCTCAACGACAGGCGAGCGAGGTCGCAAGGTCCACAATGGCCTGAACCGGGCGGACACCGCAGGGTCGGCACCGCGCGGCCCCACCGGGCTGGTCAGCGGGTTCTTCAGACCAACGGGACGACACGATTTGAACCTGCACCCCTTGGACAAGCGCTGTCCACAAGAGACACCTAAGCAGTGAAAGACCAGAAACCGCAGTACAAACCTGCCGGATCGACTCTAGGGTGATGTCTCCGTCCCACCGCCTAACAGCGACAGACGGATTCGGCCACACGTGCCCGCAGGGCCATTCGCCAGCCGAGATCACGAGACCGGATCGCCGGCTTCAGCGGAGGTTGCTGGTGTGCCCGAGGGAGTACCGGCCTGGCTGCGGCATGTAGGTCAGGCCATGCGGACCGGCGCCGACTCGAATGCGGGCCAGGAGTTGGCCCGTGTCGGTGTCGAACACGTAGACCTCGTTGTGGTACCGGCCGGACAACCACAGCTGCTTGCCGTCCGCGGAAACCCCGCCCATGTCCGGGCTTCCGCCGCCGGGGATGTGCCACTTGCCGATGGGCTGGTGGGTCGTGGTGTCCAGGACCGCCACGCTGCCCTCCCCGCGGTTGGCGACGAACGCCCGCCGCGAATCGCGGGAGAAGTAGATCCCGTGCGCGCCCTTGCCGGTGGGCACGAAGCCGATCTGCTGGTTCGCCGCACCGTCGAACAGGTACACGCCGCCGGCCATCATGTCGGCCACGTAGAACGTCCTGCCGTCCGGCGCGAGCCGGCTGTCCTGCGGCATCCCGTCGGGCACGCGGTCGAGCTCGAAGGTGCGCACCTGCCGGCGGCCGGCGACGTCGAGCACGATCATCTTGTTGGCGAACTCGCACGTCACCAGCGCGAGCTTGCCGTCGGCGGTGAAGTCCATGTGGTTGACCCCGGCGCAGTCCGGGACGTGCAGCTCGCCCTGCGGCTGCCAGGTGTGCGGATCGTAGAAGTCCAGGCGCTTGTAATACTCGGCGACGACGATCGCTGAGCGGCCGTCCGGGGTGAAGTACAGGTTGTACGGGTCCTGGATCGGCAACGGGGTGCCGGGCTTGCCGGTCTTCGGGTCGATCGGGGTGAGCGTCCCGGCCGGCACCTTGTCCGCGGTGACGTAGAGCGTCTTCAGGTCGTAGGACGGAACCACATGTTGCGGTTCCTCGCCCCCGGGAAAGGTGTCCACGACCTTGAAGGTGTTCGGGTCGATCACCGAGACCGTGCCGTCCAGGCTGTTGGGCACGTACACCAGGTTGCGCACGCCGTTCATCGCTTCCGACAGGTGGCCGGGACGGGCTGCCGCGTAGACATCACCCTGGTCGAGCAGGGGTGGCATACCCGGCAGGACGTTGACCTGCGGTGGTGCCAGAACCGCCTTGGGCGTGTCGGCGAAGACCGCGCTGTCCAGTTCTGGGCCGCTGCATCCCGCCGCCGCCAGCCCCACGATGCCGACCACCGCTAGGAGCGCTGTCCTGATCTGCATGGCCGCGACGCTACAATCCGCGATCGCCTGGTCCGGGCAACGACGTGGGAACACCACGCTTCCGAATCCACCACAGCCCCCGCACGGGTGAGGGTCAGGCCCACCTGGGCTACCCGGGCAGTGGTGACCACGTCAGAGCGTCGTCCCACCGAGTGCACGAGCCGTACCCCGGCGAGGCGGTCAGTCGTCGGCGAGAACCTGTTCCAGCCACATGGTGTGGACCGGGCCGTCGGCGAGTTCCGCGTTGCTGGTCAGTCGGCGGTGCAGTGCCACCGTGCTAGCGACACCTTCGACGTGGAACTCGGCGAGCGCCTGCCGCGCCCTGGCGTAGGCCTGCTGGCGGTCCGTTCCCCAGCAGATGAGCTTCGCGATGAGCGAATCGTAGAACGGGCTGATCCGGTCCCCTTGCGAAATACCCGTGTCCACCCGCACACCCGGGCCGCCGGGCAGCTGAAGTGCGGTTACATCGCCAGGCGTTGGGGCGAAGGCGCGGGCCGGGTCTTCGGCGTTGATGCGCAGCTCGATGGCGGCACCCCGGCACTCGATCGAGTCCTGATCCAGCGTGAGTGGGGCGCCACCGGCGATTCGCAGCTGCTCCGCGACGACGTCCACGCCGGTGATCGCCTCGGTGATCGGGTGCTCGACCTGGACGCGCGCGTTCATCTCGATGAAGTAGAAGTTCTCATCGCTGTCGACCAGGAACTCCACGGTGCCGGCGTTCCGGTAACCGACGTGCTCGGCCAGTCGCACCGCCGCCGAGGTGATGGTTTGCCGGGTCGTCTCGCGCAGGGCCGGTGCGGGCGCCTCCTCGAGGAGCTTCTGCCGACGCCGCTGCACCGAGCAGTCCCTTTCGAAGAGGTGCACCACGTTCCCCTGCGCGTCGGCGAGCACCTGCACCTCCACGTGCCGCGCGTTGGGGACCGCGCGCTCGAGGTAGATCGTCGCGTCCCGGAACGCCGAACGCGCCTCTGCCTGGGCTCCGGGCAGCACGTCCAGCAGTTCTTCGGCATCGCGGACCGGCCGGATCCCCCGGCCTCCCCCACCCGCGGCTGCTTTGAGCAGCAGCGGGAACCCGAGCTCCAGAGCCGCCCGCGGCGCGTCCGCCGGATCGGTGATCGGGCCGCTGCCGGGCACCACCGGGACGCCAGCGGCCTCAGCGGCGCGCCGCGCGGCCGCCTTGTCGCCCATCTGCTCCAGGACCGCCGGGGGCGGCCCGATGAACACCAGGTCGGCCTCATCGATCGCCCGGGCGAAAGCGGCGTTCTCCGACAGGAATCCGTAGCCCGGGTGGACCGCGTCCACGTCGGTGGACCGCGCCGCCTTGAGCAGCGCATCCGGGTCCAAGTAGGACTTCCGCGCGGCGGACCGGCCGATGTGCACTGCATCGTCGGCCATCTGCACCCACCGCGCGTGCTCGTCGGCATCGGAGTAGACCGCCACCGCTTCGATGTCCGCCGCGTGGCACGCGCGGATGATCCGAACGGCGATCTCGCCGCGGTTGGCCACCAGCACTCGCCGCAGCCCGGTCATGGCTCATCGACCTCGAACATCGTCTGGCCGACGTCCACCTCGTCGCCATCGTCGAGCAGGATCTTGCTGACCCGGCAGGCCCGGTCCGCCTTGACCTCGTTGAACGTCTTCATCACCTCGATGAGCCCCAGCGTCTGGCCCGGCCGGACAACGCTGCCAGGTTCGATGAACGGGTCCTCGTCGGGCGACGGTCGCCGGTAGAAGACCCCCGGCAGCTGAGCATCCACTGTAGACATCGACTCCCCCTTGAACGGCGCTAAGCGGGTGCGACCGCCGCCCGCGCCTTCTCCAGACGTGCACGCCGCTCCTGTCGGGCAGCCATCGCCGCCTCGACGTCCACCGGCACGAAATGCACCCGCCCCCCGGTCCTGGTCTGCGCCAAGCGGTCCCGGTCCACCGAAATCACCGTGCCGATGGTCGCGTACCCACCGCCGGTGACCGCGTCGTTGAGCAGGACGATCGGCTCGTCGCCGCCGGGAACCTGCACCGAGCCGACCGGGTAGCCGAGGTCGACGACGTTGGCCTGGTCGCTGCCCGCACCGAACGGCTGCTCCCGTTCGACGAACTCCAGCGATCCGCCGCGCAGCCGGTACCCGACCCGGTCGGCGTCCTTGGTGACCTTCCACTCCGTGCTGAGGAACGATTCCAGCGCCCGCCCGGTCAACCGGTAGGCGCACAGCCCGACGACGAACCGGAGTTCGGTCGCCGCCGGGAAATCTGGGCGCAGCTCCTCGGGCACCTCGGTGCCGGCCGCCGGGGCCGGTCCGGGCTCACCGAGCGGCAGCTGGTCGCCGCTGATCAGCGCACGCCCCTGGAAACCCCCGATACCGGTGAGCATGTAGGTCGAGCGCGAGCCCAGGTAGGGAGGCACGTCGATACCGCCGCCCACTGCGACGTACGGACGGGCACCAGCGCGGACCTGTTGGACCGCCAGCACGTCACCTGCCGATACCCGCAGCGCCTGCCAAGGTGGGGCGGGTTCCCCGTTGATCGTGACGCCGCTGTCCGCGCCGGTCACCGCGACGGTGCGCGAGTCGGTGAATTCCAGTTCGGGTCCGAGGTACGTCGCTTCCAGGACAGCAGCCCCGTCCGGGTTGCCGACGAGCAGGTTGGCCACCGCGAAGGAGTACTGGTCCACGGCCCCCGACGGCGGCATTCCGATGGCGTACCGCCCGTCTCGACCGGTGTCCTGGACGGTCGTGGACAAGCCGCCCGAGCGCACGATCAGGAAGCTCACCGGTACAACACCTCCAAGAGCCGGCCGTTCACCGCGTCCGGGTCGGCGAGCAGTTCCGCCGGAACCAGCTCCACCTCGCGGATCCGGTAGCGGAAGTGCCCGACCTCCACTTCCGAACGGGTGCGGTCGTATTCGTCCCGATCGATCGCCCGGTACCGCAGGACGTCGCTGGGTCGCGGGAACGCGATGTCGTCGGCGAAGTCCGGCAGCCGCTGCGCGAGGTCGAACACCGGAGCGGGAGCTATCCCGAAGAGCTGGTACCCGCCGGCCCCGCGCACCGGGTAGACCACGGCGAAAGCCCCGCCGTAGCCGAATGCCCGCTCCGGCGTGTCGGTCCGCGGACGCACGTACTTCGGCACCTGGATCTGCCGGTCGCGCGGCACCATCTGGTAGCAGAACGGCAGTCCCGGGACGAAACCGAGCATGGTGACCAGGAATGGTGCCGCGGTGATCGCCTCGACCAACGCCCGGACATCGGTGAAACCGTTGATGCGGGCGGCGTATTCGAGGTCCGTGGCGTCCGGATCCTGGTGCCGGTCGCGGAACTTCAGCAGGGTTTCGCGGGTCCACGGATCGTCGAAGAGCACCGGCACGTCGACGATGCGGGTTCGCACCGCATGGTCGTCCGGCAGCTCGCCGGCCGTGTGCTCCAATCTGCGCAGTTCTTCGACCAGTTCGGCCGGGTGCAGGCGATCGGGGTTCAACCGCACCAGGTACGAGGCGTTGGACGGGCAGATGTCGATGACTCCGTCGATGTTCTCGCGGCGCAGCGCACCGGTGATCGCCATCGCCTTGAGGTTGGCTTCCAGGCTCATCTCTCGGTCGAGCTCGACGAAGACGAACTCGTCGCCGCCGAACTCGTAGCGCGCCGGCGGCAGCTGAACCTCCATCGCGGTCACGGCCCACCCCCCTCGCCAACATACGAGTTGAGGATGCGCCGCAGGAATGTTCCGCGCAGCTTGGTCGTGCGTGGGTGAGGCACCTTCGGGTGAGGCTGCTTTGTGACCGCACTGCGTGCGGCGGTCCCGGCACCTACCATCAGCGGCCGGCCTGGAGGCGACCAGTTGCGCAGTTCGGTGCCCCGCAGGTGATCGCCGCACGCCACGGTGCCGCGATCTCCCACGTCAAACCGCACGGTGCGCTCTACGGCCTGGCGGTCAAGGACGACGTCGTCGCCGAAGCCGTGGTTAGAGGCCTTCGCCGCTGCGGTCCCCGGCGTGCGGGTCGTGCTCCTGGCGGGCCGGTCGCCGAACGTCTCGCCGAGCGGGGGTTCCCATGGTGCGGGAGGCGTTCGCCGGCCTGGACTACGACGAATCCGGGCACATCATCATCGAGCCGGATCCCGGGGCCAAGTCCCCGCAGCGCTGCGGGGACCAGGCGGTGGCGGTGCTCCGCGGCGAAGTGACCTCCGTCGCGGGCACGCCCATCGCGGTCGATGCCGACACGATCTGCCTGCACCGTGACCGACCGAATGCGGTGGAGATCGCGGAGGCGATCCGCGATCGGTTCGCCTCCGAGGGGGTGCGCCTGGCTGCGATGGCCGAGGTCGCGGACGCGCGGTCCTGAGTCAGCCTGCGGGCAGCAGGTGGTCCGATGGCTCGATGCGCGAATCGCCCAGGTGATCCCCTTCCGGGCTGAACGGCGGCACGGTGTGCGGCACGCAGTCGGCCACCAGCAACGAGTCCACCGCTCGCTCCTCGGGGCCGGCGCTCACCACCGCGGTACCGTTCGGCGCCCAGATGCCGGAATTGCCGCGGTACTCCCACTGTCCGCGTTCCGACACCTCCCAGCCCCGCCGATTGGCGTAGGCGACGAACACCCGCCACACGGCCGCCATCGCGGGGATGATGTGCTCGGTGGCATCGGGGTAGGGGACCAGCGTCGGAGTCCCGTCCTGGAGTGTGAAGTGCCGGTCAGCAGCCGTGGGACCGACGATCAACCGCGCACCGCGCCGGACCAGGCTCTGGTAGAGCGGCGGGAACTCGCACTCGTAGCAGTTGAGCAAGCCGACCGGGAATCCGTTCACCTCGACCACCGGAGGAATCTCTTCGCCAGCGGTGAAGTTCACGCGTTCGGCGGCGCCGTACAGGTGCGTCTTGCGGTAGTTGGCGATGAGCTCGCCGTCGGCGGCAATGGCCACCGAATCGTGCAAGGCACCGCTTTCCGCCCGTTCCACGTAGGGCAGGACGACTGCGACTTCGTGCAGCTTGGACAGCTTCCGGGCGAGTTGGACGGACTGGCCGTCGTACGGCTCCGCCAGCAGTTCGCACTGCTCCCGCCCGAGCGCGTAGCCGGTGTTGAAGCACTCGGGGAACGCGCAGAGCTGGCTCTCGTAGGCGGCCGCCAGGGCCAGAACTTCCTCCATCCTGGCGAGGTTCTCCGCCTTCGCGGTCGGTGAACCCGCCGGGTTCTCGCCCTGGAAGAGCGAAACCCGGATTCCAGCACCGGACCGTGGTGGTTCGCGGTCGACCAACCTGCTGATGATTCTGACGGGACGCATGGTTCTCCTCTCCGATCAATTCACAGTGGAGACGAACTCTTCAACAGCGGCCATGAAATCCTCGACCGCCTCTAGCGTGAAATCGCTGCGGACGACGATGCGCATCGTTTCGACGACGTCCGGTTCCGATGGAAGCGTGTAGACCGGCACCGCCCAGCCGCAGTCGGCCAGGTGCATCGCCAACCGCCGCAACTTGATCGGCGGCTCCGCGGTCAGTGCCACCACCGGCAGCTCGCTGCCGTCACCAAGCAGCCGGAACCGCCCGGTGTCGTGCAGGCGGGCGGCCAGCTGCCGCGCCAGCGACCTCGAACGCGCGTGCACGGCGCGGAAACCGGCGAATCCGAAGCGAACGAAGTTGTAGTACTGAAGGACCACGGGCGCTGCCGACCTGGAGAAGCTCAGCTCGTAGTGGGTGTCGTCGCTGCCGAGGTAGTTGATCCGAATCCCCAGTTCGGGGCGGCGCCGGCCCCGGTCGCACCACAGCAGCCAACCCAAGCCCGGCGGGACCATGCCCGACTTGTGGCCGGAGGCATTGATCGAAACCACCCGCGGGATGCGGAAGTCCCAGCAGAGCTCGGTGTCCAGGAACGGTGCGATGAATCCGCCGGATGCGGCGTCGACGTGCATGGGCACGTCGATCCCGCGCTGTTGGTCGAGCCTGTCCAGCTCGGCCGCGATCTCGGCGATCGGCTCGTAACGACCATCCAAAGTGGACCCCAGGATGCCGATCACGCCGATGGTGCCTTTATCGCACAGGTCCGCGGCCGCAGTGCCGTCGAGGGCCAGCCGACCGGCCATGGCCGGGGCGATCCGGGCCTCGACTCCCCAATGGCGGCAGAACTTCTTCCAGCAGGCGTGCGCGCCGGCACCCATGACGAGGTTCGGGCGGGACAGCTCGCCCCTGGTGCGTTCCTGCCAGCTCCGCAGCAACGAGACCCCGGCCAGCAGAGCGGCCTCACTGGACCCCGTGGTGGCGCTGCCGACCACTCGTCGCGAATCCCCGTGCCACAGCGCGCCGATGATTCGCACGCATTCGCGCAGCAGTTCGTCCATCGCCGGGTACTGCTCGCGGTCGACCAGGTTGTAGTTCAGGTAGGCGCGGTAGAGCTGCTGGGCCTCCGGTTCGATCGATGTGGTGAGGAAGGTCGCGAGGTTCCGCTCCGGACGGCAGCCGCCGCGCAACCTGCCCGCCACGGCATTCAGCGCTGCATCCGCGTCCATTCCGAAATCCGGGATCCCGCGCCGAAGTTGCGTCGAGGAACATAACGGTTCCTCGGCCGCGTTCGCCAGAGCCGACATGGTTGAACACTCCTGTTGCTGGTGGTGTGCGACGACATCGGCCACGCTACGAGCGATCAGGAGCAATGCGCCATGAACAATTCGGCCCAGCGCTTTCGTACTAGTGCCGGACCCACCTAGTGCCGGACCCACCCAACCGTGCTGGGCCGTCCGGGGTATCTCCTGCGGCATTCGAGCGATTTGATCGCAGTTTCAGTTATCTCCGCTGGTCGCGTGGCGAAATAGGAAGTGCTGATCGACGAACCGGGTACCGGGCGACCCCGGCCGAACCGCCCGAGTGGAGGCATTTGATGGCCCGTTCCCACGACCGGGCGCTAGACCGGGCGATAACCGCTCTGCTGCACGAGGCCGTTGAGCATTCACGCGCGATGCGCCAGGTCCTGCACCAGGTCGGTCAGCTTGCTGCGCTCCGGATCGAGCTGACCCGACCAGACGAGAACGATGGTTTTCCCAAAATCGCTGCGAACGGCCACGTGCTGTCCCCGCTGACCAAGCGGGAACGGGAGGTGCTCGACCAACTCGTTCGCGGCCGCTCCAACAGGGAGATCGCACGATCGCTGGGCATATCGGAGCGCACGGTCAAGAACCACCTCCGCAACATCTTCACCAAGCTGGGCGTGGGCGATCGAACTTCAGCGGTCGTGAAAGCCCTGGGGAGCAACAGCTAGCCCGCTCCGCGGTGGCATGAGATCCGCAGAGCAACCCGAGTACCAGGCCAGCCGTACGAGTTGGCCGGCAACCGATGCAGGAGCAGGATGACCCTTTCGGCCGAGGTCGGGATTCACCTCGAGATCCCGAACGAGATACCGGTGCCTCAGGGGGCGTGCTCCGAGCCAGGACAGCTAGCCCGACTCACGCGACTCCCAGCTGAGTCGGGCACGCAGCGCTGCTGGGGCGGCGCCGTAGCGTACGGCGTCGGCGGCGATCTCGGGTTGATAGATAGATCGGCTCAACGCGCCGAGCTCCCCGCCTGCGTCGACGCGGTCCGCTAGTCCTTCCTGCGTCCATTTACCCGCCCAGGCTGGGTGCCGTCGTGGCCATCGGGCCTCCGCGCTGAGGCCGCGCTCCAGCGGTTCGAGGTCCACTTGGGAACGTTCGGAGATCCGCGCACGAGCAGCTGCCGTGTTCTCCGTCCAGCGAGCGGATCCGGTGCTGCAAGGAGCCAATCGGGGAACGCTGCGACCAAGCCGTCGACGGCGCGGCTCATCGCACAGCGCTGGAGTCGCTACAATGCAGCGGACGCCACTTACTGCTCCTTTCGACGGATAGGCGGTCGTGGACCAGGCCGAGTCACGGAGCCATCCCAGCGGGGATGATGCCGAAGGAGAAACCACGGCAAGACCGTCACCCCAGGATGGATGATCCAACTGCGACCCGCACCCTTCACCGGGTGCGGGGCGCGTTCGTCGTTTCCGGGGGCGGTCAGATGGTCAGGCTCCATTGATGCTTGCCGTGTGGTTCGTCGATCCACACCCACTGATCGCCCGCAGTGACGGTCAGGCCAAGGCAAAACCAGCCCGGTTCACCCGCAGCGCGCCACATTTGGTGCGCTTCCTCGACCGCCAGCCATAGCGGTGTCGGCCCGCTCTCGGTCACCGACCATGTCCCATCGGGCGTGGGTTCGAGCATCACGAACGCGTGCGACCCGTCCGGCGCGGTGATCGTCCCGGCCGTGGGCTGACGCGTGTCGGGGTCGAACCTCATCCCGTGCCGGACGCCGTTCGGCAGTCCGGTGAAGTGCGCCAGGAACCAGACCACCCGGTTGTGTTGCCACGGGTCCGGCGGCGTGTTCGTGGTCCTGGTGCGCGCGCCTGCGTCGGTTGGTGGGTGCAGCGTGCGGGGCTGTTCGTGTTGGTGGCGCATCTGCATGAACGTCGCCCACCGGTCTGTGAAGCGCCCCTCGATCCGGTCACTGTCCCGGCGCAGCAGCACGAGATTTCCCGCGGTCGGGCCAGCCTTGATGTCGGCCAGAAGCAACCCACCGTCGCTAAGCTGGTCGCACCATGCTCGCGGCACCGTCGGCACCGAGCACGTCGCGATGATCCGGTCGAACGGCGCGTACTCGCGCAGTCCTTCGGCGCCGTCGCGTGTGACGAGCGTCGGGTGGAGTCCGATCGACGCGAGGCGTTCCCGGGCCGGGTCGATAAGTTCGACGTCGAGGTCCACGGAGAACACCCGCTCGGCACCGAGCCGGTGCGTCAGGAGTGCAGCGTTGTAGCCGGTTCCGGTGCCGATTTCCAGCACGGTGTGGTCGTCGTGCACGTCGAGGGTTTCCAGCATCCGCACCATCAGGTCGGGTTTGGTGCTGCTGGAAATGCTCTCGTGGTGCGTGCCGCGGTCGGCCAGCGCAGTGATCAGCGTTGTTGGCGAATACACCCGGTCAAGGCCACTCGGCGAGGCCACGTCGACCGAATGCCATTCGCCCGTGGTGCCCTGCTCGTAGACCTTCGGCACCAGCACGTGCCGCGGTGTCGCGGCTACCGCGGCCTTCCACGCCGGGTCGGTCAGGTCGCCGCGCGCTTCGAGTTCGTCGGCGAGTGCCTGGGCGCGGGATTCCCACGCCGTATCGAGTTGGGCAGTCATGGTCGCCCTTCCGTGAGTAGGTCGGCAAGTACGCTCGTCAACGGCACGCCGGTCGCGGCTTCGATCCATCCATACTGGCCACCGGGGTTGATCTCCAGGAAGACCCACTCACCCGACGGGGTTACCACAAAATCCAACGCCCCGTACACGAGCCCGAATGCCCGCATGAGCGAGTGAATCCCCTTGCTCACGGCGGCCGGCGGTTCGATGACGTCGTAGGTCAAGGCGTCGTAGTCCGAACGCCAGTCGACGTACGAGGCCGCGTTGCCCGCATGGATCGCCACCACCGTCATGTGCTCGCCCATGACGATGACGCGCGCCTCGAAGGCTTTCGGCACCCACCGCTGCACCATGTGCGTGGTGACCTCGATCCCGCGCAGGTCCGCGAGATCGTCCTCACCGAGAACCCCGGTCCACGACAGTTTTCGGGTGCCCTCTTCGGAAATCGTGTTCGAGCCCAACAGCTTCGTGATCGTGTGCCCCTCAGCGGCGAAGCAGCGCACGGTGTCGGCCTCGTTGGTGATGACGGTGTCGGGCACCGTCAGCCCGCACTCGCCCGCCCGGACGAGCTGGACCGGCTTGTACGCAGCATCGGCCATGCGCGCCGGGTGGTTGACCCAGAACGCGGAAAGGCTCGACAGCACTCCGCCGAGTCCGTACTTCGCTTCGAGGAACGCATGGTGCCGTTCCGGCTCCGACAGGGCGTCGGGCATCTGGTACGCCTCAGGGCTGCGGTACCACACCGCGTGCACGTCTTCCAGCTCCACGCAGTGGGCCGGTGTTCGCAGGTACCCGGACCAACGTCCCCTGCGCAGCCCAGCGGAAACGCTGAGCTGCGCAGGGAACCACGCCGTGTTCACCCGGCACATCGGCGTGCCACGGTCCCGCAGCGCGGTCACCATCGCATCGGCCGACGGGTCGAGATCACGTGCGAGGATCAGAACCGTCATACAGGCAGCCCCGGCGCATCCGGCGCGAAGTCATACACGTAGTCCTCGCTGGGGCCTTCGTCACCGTCGTTGCCCGTGACCGAGTCTGCCGACGGGTCCATCCGCAGCTCGTTGAGCCCGATCCCGTCGAGGTCGACGGCAATCTGCTGCTCGTGGTCGTAGCGCCACGCGGGCAGCGGTTCCACTGTCTTGTTCGACAGCGTCGACATGGCACGCAGACCCCACGGCCGGACACCCTCGCCCGACACCGGGTCGGTGTTGTTCGGCGTGCCAACGGGCGACCGAGCGGGAACTGCGCGCTATCAGACGCGATCGGGTCGTGCGCGAACCGTGTCATCGTTTCGGCAGGCATAACGCCATCCTCTCCAATTGATCCCTACTACCTGACGATCACACGCCATCGGCGAGCCGGGGCTGACCGATGCCGTGCGAATCCCGAAGCGGAGACCGTTCTCCGCGCCGGGTGGGTGGATGGTCGGGTAACGTCGGGGGGCTTTCCGCTGCCCGACCATCCAGGTGTGGCCGGCTGCCCCTGGGAGACAACGAACCGGCCACGTGGATGTGGTGGAGACACCGGCCTTTTGGAGGAAGTGACGGTGCCCCCACCGGGCCTACAGACCTTCAAGCGCGGCAAGCAGCCGCCGCAGCATTCCGGGGTGCCGTGCCATCGCTTCCCGGTCATCGACCGGCAAACCAGACTCGACCAGTGGCAGGTGCCGGGTTTCGACCGCGGCGAGGTCCTCGTCCAGGTCCCCGCGGATCGTGACCTTGCGCAGCCGATGCCGGCCGCCGCTGGTCTCGGCTTCCACCCGTGCAACCAAGTACGAAACGGTCAATGCCCCCTCGCCGCCCCCTGCGTGGCGCGCCGGGGCGTAGTAGAACGTCGCCCACAGCGCGAGCCCGCCGACGCCGAGCAGGCACATTGCGACCAATGCGGCGATCATCGCTTTGCCTCCGATAGGTCGATCACAAGTGGTTCCGGCGTCTTCCCTTCACCGCGCAGTGCAGCGGCCACCGTCGTGAGCTGGTCGCCGAGTTGCCGGATTTCGTCGTCGCTCCATCGACCGCGCTCAACGTCGTCGGCGGCGTACCCGAGCATCAACACCGTTGCGCGGATCATGCGCCCGATGTGGGCGTGCTCGGCGCTCACCGCGCACCCACCGCCGGCGGCATGGGGCATTGGGCGAGCACGTGCGCCGCCACGTTGCAGTCCGGGCACGTGTCCCACAGCCAGGCGAGTTCGCTTGTGTCGACGCGGATTGGCCGGTTGCACAACGTGGTGACCTTGTCGTCGTCACGCCATCCGCCGGACCGGCGCTCGTCGCACGTCGCGTGCCGCAGGCCCCCGCCGGGTGTCCAGCTGAACGGGTGGGGTCGATAGGTGGCCATAACTCCCCCTAGTAAGTTGAGTCACAGCTGATGCGTTGGTGACATGGTGACACCAGAGTGTCACCTGTGTCACCAGGCGTGCAATGCCCCAATCGGGGACAGATCGCACCCAATTGAGATCCCCTATGCTCTGGTGCATGGCTGTCACCAACGGCACCACCCCCAAAGCACGCGCACTCGGCATGCGTCTGCGCGAAGCTCGCCAAGCCGCCGGTCTCACCGTGCGTGCCCTGGCCGCTCAGCTGGAGATGTCACACAGTGCGATCTCGCGATGGGAAGGCGGGAGCCGCAGCCCCGATACCGAAGACGTCGCCTCGTTCCTGACCGCCGTCGGCGTCACCGGCCAAGAGCGCGCCGAGTTGCTGAAGCTGGCGCGAGGCACCAACGACCCACATTGGTTGTCAGTGCAAAGTGGTGACAGGGATCGGCAGATGGCTGCGCTGCTGGGTTTCGAGCGCGGCGCCCAGCGCATCAGCGATGTGGCGCCGCTGCTCATTCCTGGCTTGCTTCAGACCGCCGATTACGCCCGCGCCATCATGGTGGCCGCCGATGTACCAACCTCGGAAATCGAAACTCGCGTAGCTGTCAGAGTGGGGCGCCGCGAGGTACTGACTCGGCGGCGTAATCCGGCGCACCTGGTGGCGCTCGTCGGCGAGTCGGCCATTCGGCAGAAGATCGGCACCCGTGACGTGGTGCTCGATCAAATGCACCACCTGCTGACCTGGGCCGATGTGTCCAACGTAGACCTGCGCGTCATTCCGGAGACGGCGGGTTGGACGCCGGCACTCGAAGGACCGTTTGTCCTGATCGACTTCGAAGAGGAACGGCCGATTGTGCACGTCGAGAACCGGCGCGCTGGGCTGTTCTTCCACGAACCCGACGACATCGAGGCGTACCGAAACGCCATCGATAAGGTGAAAAGTGTGGCGATGAGCCCGGCCGACACAACCAAGCTCATCGCCGATGTCATCGCTGAACTGGAGACGACAACATGACGATACCGCGTATGCCCGACGGGTGGCGTAAGTCCAGCTACAGCAGTTCGCAGACGAACTGTGTCGAGGTGGGCCGATTCGGCGACGGCGCCGCTATCCGCGACACGAAGAACCGCGCCGCCGGATACTTCACGACCAACGGCAAGCAGTGGGCCAACTTCATCAACGCGGTGAAGGAGAACAAGTTCGACGCCTGACCCTTCGCCAGCAGAACACCCCCGCTCGATCCGTGCGGGGGTGTTCGCGTTTCTGCCAGCAGTCAGAGGGCGGCACGTCAACCCGCAACGACCGTCTATTGTGGTCTTAAGGGAGCAGAATGGGAGCAGCGGCGACTAGACGGCGCTATGAGCCGCTAGCCGCCACGCTCCTCAAAAAATCACTTCCGTGTCGATCTCGACCTGTGCCCGTCGAGGATGAAGCTGGTGCGCTTGGTTTCTTGGTTTGGCCGATCTGTCAGGTCTGCCAGCACATCCGCGAGCGCTTCGGCGCCCACCTCGCTGTCGACCGGCTCGACGTGTTCCTCCGGGGAGTGCGAAATGCCAGAGGGGTTTCGGACGAAGAGCATCGCCGTCGGCACGAACGGCGCCAGCACTCCAGCGTCGTGGCCAGCACCGGTGTCCAGGATCGGGGCATCCGGGAGCACTCGTGCGATGCGGCGTTGAAGGCTTTGCTCGAAATGGGCCGTGGGGCTGAACGACTCTTCGCGGATCGCGACGGAACAGCCCTCTCGGGCCGCGGATCCGTGCGCTTCGTCCGTGATGGTCCGCACGAGCGCGCGTGCTACCTCGTCGTCCGGGTGCCGCACGTCGAGCCAAACGTCCACGGAGGACGCGATGACGTTGGTGCCACCTGGGACCGGCGCGATTCGTCCGACCGTCGCGCGGGCAGACGGCGTGGAACGTGCTGCGTCCTGGGCGGCCAGGACGATACGCGCCGCCACGGTCATGGGGTCGCGCCGGTCGGACATCAGCGTCGTTCCCGCGTGGTTCCCCTGTCCTGTCACGGTGAACCGCCACCGGCCATGTCCGATGATCGACGAGCCGATCGCCACGGGTTGGGCGAGGTCGACGAGGCCGCGCCCCTGTTCGACGTGCAGCTCGACGAATGCCCCGATCCGGCCGATCGCCTCCCGGTCCAGTCCCAGCCCGTTCGGGTTCAGGCCGTTTCGACCGACGACGTCGGCCAGGGTGTTGCCCTCCTCGTCCGTGAGGTTGAGCGCCCGCGCCACGTCCACGACCCCGGTCATGATTCCCGAGCCGAGACAAGCCAATCCGAACCGGGATCCCTCCTCTTCCGGGAAGACGGCGATGGCCAAGGGACGTTGTGGCTGGTGTCCTCGACCCCGAAGCAGGTCCACCGCAGCGAGCGCGGACGCGACGCCCAGAGGGCCGTCGAAGGCTCCGCCGCCCGGCACCGAGTCGAGATGGCTGCCCGTGACCACCGCGTCGGTTCGCTCCCCTGACGGGACGTCGAGCCAAGCCCACATGATGCCGTTGCGGTCGGTCTCGACATCGAGCCCCCGGGCGGCAGCCTCCGAGGTGAACCACGTCCGGAGGTCGAGCTCGGCGTTCGAGAAGACGGGACGCGAATACCCGCCTCGAACTGGGTCGGTACCGACATCGTGGATGCCGCGGAGCAACGACGTGACGGTGCTGGGCCGGTCAAGCATGGTGCGTCCCCTTCGTCGTGGGATCCGGGTTCGTTCGTGGCACGGGGCGGACGGCGCGGCTCAGCCGGACTTGACCGCAACGCGAAACTCCGGCGGCACGATGTGGGCGTCCGAAGCGTCTGCGGCACTCGCCAGGTCGGCGGTCAGGACACCGATCAGGGGTGCGAACTTCGCCCCGTGCCCGGAGCAGGGGGACACCACGGTGACCCCGTCGGCGCGGTCGAGGACGAAGTTCTCGTCGGGGGTGTTCGTGAACAGGCACGTGGTCTCGGCGTAGGGCTCCGCTGCCAGACCGGGGATGTTCTCCTGCACGTAGGAGGTAACTCGTCGGCGGTTACCGGGATCGACGACCTGGTCCTGCTGCGAGGCTGACGCCAGCCGCTTGCCCCCGTTGAACGCCGCGACCTTCTGGCCTCGGAAACCTGCGTCCTCGCCGCCCGGCAAGCCGTACACCTGGATTCGGTCGCTCTTGTAGATGAAGGTCGGCCATGGCGCGGCAGGCGAACTGCCCCCGGCGGCAGCCCGGTCCCGGTACGGGAAGTGGTAGGCCTGTTCCTGGCGGACCACCAACGACGGCATCCCGGACAGGAACCCGTGCGGGAGTGACAGTTCGGACAGCAAATCGGGCAACCAGCCGCCGGCGCACACCACAACTCGTTCTGCGTCAACGACGTCACCGCCGGTTGAGACCAGCCGGTAGCCGGCCCCAGCCCGAGCAGCCGACGCCACGTGCCAGCCCGTCTCAAGGCGTGCTCCGTGCGCCACGGCGAGGTCGACCATCGCCGCCACGGCGGCCTCGGCGTTGATCACGCCGGCGCCGGGGTGCCACAGGACGGGGGTGTCGAAGCGGAACTCCGGCCACCGCTCGGTGGCCCGCTGGACGCTCAACAACTCGTGGTCGATGCCGAGGTCGCCGAGGACCTGCGCGAGGTGTTCGGGATGGCGTTGCGCGCCGAAGTCGAGGGCACCGGTCGGCGTGATGAGCTCCCTGCCCGCGCTTCGTTCGACCTCGTCCCACAGCGGCTTCGCCGCCAGCATCAACCGGGAGTAGAGGTGCTCGGCGTAGGCGTAGCGGAGGATGCGCGCCGATCCGTGGGAGCTTCCACCGCGGTGGGCTGGAGTCGCCTGCTCGAGCAAGGTGACCTCGTGCCCCCGGGAGGCCAGCTGCCACGCGGCGGCGGAACCTGCCAGACCGGCACCGATGACGGCGTACTGCGACTGGAGTAGAGGCACGACGCGGCTCCGGAAGATCGTGGGATCGGGGTGGACGAGGATTATCAGACCTCGCGACATTCAGATCTGTCCAATACCTGTTCGTCGCGAACTGATACCCGAACCTTTTACAATCGGCTGGTGGACGTACGCCGCCTCCGGTACTTCATGGTCGTCGCCGACGAGCTGCACTTCGGCCGCGCGGCTGAACGCCTGCGCATCTCCCAGCCCCCGCTGAGCCACCAGATCCGCCAGCTGGAAGCCGAACTCGGTGTCGAGCTGTTCCACCGCACGACGAGGCGGGTGCGACTCACACCGGCAGGCGAAGAGCTGCGCAGACGGCTCGACGGACTCCTCGACGCCTTGGACGACGCCGTCACCGACCTGCACGAAGTGCGCGCGGGACGCGCCGGGAGGCTGACCGTGGGCTTCGTCAGCTCTGCCAGCTACAGCGTCATGCCCTTGGCCGTGCGGCGCTTCCGACAGGAGCTCCCCGGCGTCGAGCTCGTGCTCAGCCCCCTGACCAGTGGCCAGCAGTTCGACCAGTTGCACGACGGCACCCTGGACCTCGGGGTCGTCCGCGGCGGGGACGCGAGCATGGGCCTGCCCCTCCACGACCTCTACACCGAACAGCTGGTCGCCTGCCTGCCTTCGGACCACCGGTTGGCGTCGTACGCCGAGGTGACCCCCGAGGAGCTCGCCGGCGAACCCATGATCAGCTTCCCCCCGCGCGAGATGCCCGGGTTCGTCGCCCAGCTCCAGTTGATCTTCAGCAGCCCCGTGCCGTTCCCGAGGGTGACGCATCGGGTCGTCCACCAGGAGACCGCGCTGGGCTTCGTGGCCGCAGGCCTGGGGTTCACCGTTCTCCCGGAGTCGGTATCCCGATTCAAACCGGACGCGGTGCAGGTGGTTCCCATCTCCTCGCGACCCACCACCACGATGATGGTCGCAGCCCCGCCCGGGGGTTCCCCTGCACATGCTGCTGGCGCCGCCTTCCAGGAATACCTGCGCAGCGCCGCCCACGAGGCGCTCAGCGGCCGTGCACCCGGAAGCCCGGAGCGCAGCGGGCAACATTCCGGCTAGAACCGAGGCGGCGGTGCGCACCCGAGCCACCTCGGATCGAAACCCTTGAACACCAACACGTTCGCCGCATCCAGGTGCGGGCCGGGATGCCGCGCGCACGGCATCCCGGCGAATGTCACCTGGTCGGTTCTGACGCACGACTCCCGGTGCTGGCCGGTGCTCGGCGGATGAACAGGAGGGGCAGGGCCAGGGCGAGTACCGCGATACCGCCCCAGATTCCGGCGATGGCCCAGCTCGCGCCCGCGAGCGCGAGCACCGGGGTGAACGTCACCGCCGTCACCTCGACCGGGAGGAGCGGCAGGTAGGCGATGGCGAAGTCCTCCAGGGTCCGGGAACGCAGCCGCGGGTCGATGATGCGCAGCAACGCGATCCCGGTCGAGACCGAACCGGTCGCCCAGCCCCAGGTGAAGATCTGCTTCTCGAACCAAGCGTCGCCGAGCATTCGCGGCGCGACACCGAGGCCGAGCAGCAGGCACAACGCCAGTCCGACGACGAACAGGACTAGCAGCGGCAGCCAATAGCCGGCGACGAAGCTCGGCACGATCGAGGCGATGCCGCAGACCACGAGCACATCGGTAGCGCTGCCCGAGATCGACTTGAGCGACTCGGGGTCGACGAACCGACGCGTCTTGGTGGCCGACAGCAGCCCGCGCAGGACCAGCCCGACCACGAACGCGATCGAGAACAGCGGGAACGACACCGACGGGAAGACCTCGCCGAGGAGCGTGTTGACCCCGTACGCCGCTGCGGAGATCACCAGGACGATCGAGGCCTGGAAGCTCAGCGACTCGATCGAACCGCCCGAGAAGGTGTGCGTGCCGATAGCCGGCCGCTCCTCGTCCGTGCGGAGGACCCCGGTGCGGAGGTGCTCGGGCAACGCGCTCAGCCCTTTGAACTCCTTGGCGTACCCGCGTTTCGCTCCGGTCTTGGCCTGGATGATGCCGCCGACAATGCCGACGAGCAATCCGACGGTCGCGGACGTGAAGGCCAGCGACTGCGCTTCCGTCCAGCCGCCCTCCCCGAAGACCGTGCCCATCGCCGCGGCCGAGCCGAACCCGCCGGCCCATCCGGCGAACAGCAGCAGGCCGAACCCGTCGTGCGTGCCGAACAGCGGGCCGAGCACCAGCAGACCGAGCACGACGCCGACGACGATCTGGGCCGCGTAGAACGCAACGCCGTAACTCGCGAACCCGGCCACCGAGCGACCGAGCCGCCGGAGGTCGACGTCGTCGGTCAAGGACAGGCAGGCGAACACGACCACGATGAGCACCGACGAGTACGCGCCGAGCTGCTTGGAGAAGGGCAGCAGGCCCAATCCCCCGGGCCCGAGCACGAGCCCGAGCACACCGGCGAGCACGCTGGCCGGAACCATCAAGGTCTGGAGCGGTCGGATGGTCGCCCGCAGTGTGGCTCCGACCACTAGGAGAAGGCCGATCAGGCCGGCGTCGACGAGCAGCGACCAAGCTGAGTAATCCACGGGACTCCTACGGTGTTGGTTGCGGGTGCCTTCCCGAGGCGTATCCGGCGTCGGGGGCGGTGGGATGATTCGCGCTGCTGCGAGCGGGGTCGTCCCCGCCGAAACCGAGCGCCTGCTGGGCGGACCGGAAGGCGCGCTCGACGACCGGCAGCAACCCGAGCGGATCCCGACTGGCGACCCGCGCACGCAGCGGCGAGCGCGTGGTCGTGTCGGGAAGCGGCAGGAAGCGCACGCCGGGCCAGGACGTGAGCCCGAGGATCTCGGAGACGATCGCCACGCCGTGCCCGGCCGAGACCAGACCCAGCATCGCCTGCTCGCTCTGCACGTGGGCCACCGGTTCGGCGGAGAACCCGGCTTCGGCGCAGGCCGCGGCGATTGCGTCGAAGGCGACCGGGGCGCGGTCCCGGGCGAACAGCACGATCCGCTCCGTGGCGACAGAGCGCAGGGATGCGGTGTCGGCCTCCGCCAGGGGGTGATCAAGCGGAACGGCCAGCAGGAGCCGTTCGTCGGCGAGCACGATGTGGTCCGGGGCGTCGTCCGCCCAGTCCCGGAGGATGGCCAGGTCGATGCGCCCGGCTGCGAGGGCGTGCCGCTGCTCGGAGCTGCCAAGGTCGACCACCACGGGATCCCACTCCGCCAGTTCCGGCAGCAGCGCCGGGAGCAGGGCGGGGAATGCGGAGGTCACCGCGGCGATCCGGACCGGGGTGCGGCCCGCGTCCCCGCGCACCAGCGTCTTGGTCTCCGCGGCCCTCCGGAGCAGGAAAATCGCCTCCGGGTAGAGGACGTCGGCGGCGGAGGTGGGCCACACGGAGCGGCTGGTCCGCTCGAACAACCGCACCCCGAGTTCGTGCTCGAGGTTGGCGATCGCCTGGCTCACCGGAGGTTGCACGGTGTGCAGGCGTCGCGCCGCAGCGGTGAAGCTGCGTTCCTCGTACACGGCCACGAAGTGGCGCAGCAGCCGGAGCTCCACGTCAGCCCCCGAACCGGTCCGGCGCGAACAGCGAGATGTCGTGCTGCTGCGGCAGTCCGAGGGCCAAGCGGGCCGCGATCTCGCCGAACGCGGGCGCGAGCTTGAAGCCGTGGCCGGACAGCCCCGCGACGACCGCCACACCGGGCCGGACTGCCCCGATCACGGCCCGCCGGTCCGGGGTGTAGGAGTCCATGTGGACGGAGTGCCGGCTCGGGTGCGCCGGCAGGTCCGGCACCAGGGCGTGGACCTCGCGGCCGACCCCGGAAAGGGCGCTCGGTTCCAGGAAGCGGGTCAGCTCGGCAGGATCGTCGATCGAGCCCCAGGCGTCGGCCCAGCCCGCCTTCACCAAAGCGCCGTCCACGCTCGGGATGCCGAACAGGTGGACGTCCCCGAGGTCGCGGATGAAGCCGGGGAAGACCTCCGGTGCGTACTGCTTCGGATTCTCCGGGGCGAACCAGGTCAGCACCAGGGGGCGGATGTCGATGAACTCCCTCAGTTCCGGCAGCAGCTGCGCCGCCCAGGCCCCCGCGGTGATGACGACGTGCTTGGCGGTGCGGACACCCCGCGCGGTCGAGACCCGCACGCCACCGGGAACTGCCTCGATCCCGGTAACCGGGGCGTTGTCGATCAGCTCAGCCCCCGCTCTCCGCGCCCGGCGCAGCGCTTCCTGCACCGCGGACTCGGGCCGCAGCACACCACCGAGCCGGTCGAGAACGCCGATCTCATCGGTGATCGACCCGTGCTGTGGGAACCGGCTCTGCAGCTCGGCTGCGTCGAGCACCTCGTGCGGAATGCCGTGCTGCTGCACCGAAGCGAGCACGTTGCGCATCGGCGCGATCGTCGGAGCGCCGATCGACAGCACCCCCGAGGGATGGAACAGGGTCCGCTGCCCGCCTTGCTCCAGTTCCTGCCAGAGGTCGCGGGCCTGGAGCAGCAGCGGGACGTACTCGGGGCTCTCGTGGTACCCGGTGCGGAACAGCCGCGACTCGCCCGCGTAGCCCCCGGCGTCGTGCCCGAGCGCGTGCCGCTCCACGCCGACGACCCGCGCACCGTGGATCTCGGCGAGGCGCCAACTGGTCATCGCCCCCACGCTGCCGAGCCCCACCACAATGACGTCTGCATCCATGGACGGGGATTCTCAACTCCCCCGACGAATCGCTGCAATACCTCATCGATATGAAAAGGCAGTAAAGCTATAGCCGATCTTTTATAGATCGCCCTGTGGCCCCGCACACCCGGCGGCCGTGGGGCGCGTTGGAATTCCACTAGTATTCGAGCCTGGAGTTAGTCGTGGCGAGCTGCGGACTCGCTGCCCGCCGGCGGGAAGGTGAACCCGTGCCCAAGCGCGATCGTTCCGTCATGGACCAGGCTCACAAGGAGCTCAAGCGCAAGATCGTCACGCTGCAGGCCCGCCCCGGCGAGCGCCTGGACGACATCAGCTTGGCCGAAGAACTCGGCCTGAGCCGGACCCCGGTGCGCGAGGCGTTGTTCCGCCTGAGCTCGGAAGGCCTGGTCAACGTCGGCCCCAAGGGTGGCTTCACGGTGCGTCCCCTCGACCTGGTGGACATCGCCGAGCTCTTCGAGGCCCACATCGTCGTGGCGCGAGCGACCGCGCGGCTGCTGGCGGCCCGCGCCACCGAGGGGAACATCGAGGACCTCGCGAGGGCGAATACCGAGGTCAACGAGGCGATCAAGGCGGGCTCACCGGCGGCGATCTCGGCGGCGAACGCGCACCTGCACCGACTGGAAGCGCTGCATGCGCGCAACGAGCACCTCCGCAGCTTGGCGTGGCCGATCCACGATCAGGGCCAGCGCCTCGCGTACCTGAGCTTCGGTGGGGACGCCGGGCTCGCCGCGGACCTCGTCTCGCACTTCAAGCGCACCTGCAAGGACCACGAGGAGATGCTCGCGGCGGTGCGCGATCACGACGCGGACGCGGCCGAGCAGATCGCTGCCAGGCACGTCCACCTGTTCCGGGACAGGGTCGTGGAGTTCCTCCAGACCCGCACGGTGGACGGCATCGAACTGGCGGGCGAGCTGCCTGCCACCCCGCTGGTGCCGCACGACTCCTGAACCCATCCGCCGCCCGGCCCCAGCCGAAGACCCCGCGTCGCCCCAGGTGACGCGGGGTCTTGTGTTCTGGAACACCCCGGGGTAGTTTTCGTATACGGTTCGAATTCCAAATGAGCCGACCGGGTGGTACGAACCCGAAGCGGCCCTCGAGCCCGTCGCCAACGGCCCGCTCATGACTCCGGCCGGCCGGCGAAGTCCGCGATCTCCAGCGGGTGCGCACGTTCCAGGCCGCCCGACGATCGAGCTGACGCGAAAGGGTGCTCAGCGATGGAAGACCTCTACACCGTGCCGCGCGGTGTCCGACTCGACAGTGACTGCGTCCGATCCGCGCTCGCCGGTGTTGGCATCGACTCGTTCTCGTACGTGGCCAATGGCGCCCTGAACCACGTCTTCCTGCATCGTCGGTGCGGGTCGAAGCTGTCCGTTGTCGCGTGCAACACGACGAGGCGCCTGAGCGAGGTCGTCGGCGACACCATGCTGTGGCTCACGGTGTGCAGGGTCGCAGCCGATGCCGAACTTTCCCCTTCGGTGAAAAGGAATCCTGCCGCGCCCGGCGAGAATTCGGGACTGCCGGATGACGTGGCCGAGGACCGCAGCGGCACCACCCGCGATTCGTCCACATCGGACCGTTCAGCATTTCCCCGGAGCGATCGCCGGGCCTCGTGGCCGCTCCGGTGCTCAGAAGAGGTAGGGAACCCCAGGGATCGGAGCTCGTCATGACCACAACGCAGGCCGACACCCCGACCAGATCGGATTCCGATGCCCGGCGTGCCGTAGCCGCTGCCGGCATCGGATGGGGTCTGGACGGCTTGACCTGGACCATGTATTCCTTCGCGCTGACCGTGCTCCTACCGGTGCTGGGCATCTCGACCGCCCTGGCAGGCTGGGTCACGGCGCTGAGCATCGTGGCGTCCGCGGTCGGTGGCGTGGTGTGCGGTGTGCTCGCCGACCGCTTAGGCCGCGTGCGAGTCCTGACCTGGTTGATCATCGGTTACAGCGTGTTCACCGCGTTGACCGCGACTGCGCAGGACTTTCCGCAGTTCCTGACCTGGCGCGTGCTGGAGGGCGTGGCTTTCGGCGGCGAGTGGGCAGTCGGCGCGGCCCTGGTCGCCGAGTACACTCAGGCCGCTCGCCGCGGCCGCGTCCTGGCGTTCGTGCAGAGCTGCTACGCCATCGGCTGGGCCGTCTCCACCGCGACGTACCTGCTGGTGTTCTCGTTCATGCCGCCCGAGTTCGCCTGGCGGGTGCTCTTCGCGATCGGCGTGCTGCCTGCTGCGGTAGCGTTCGTCATCCGCCGGACCACGCGCGACCGCGTCGATCTCGCCGCTATCACGCCCGTGCGGCACAACCGGTTCGCGGCGCTGTTCACCCGCGGTCAGCTCCGGACCACGCTGCTCGCGACCTTGCTGGGCATCTGCATCCAAGGCATCTACTACTCGGTGTTCGTCTTCCTGCCGCTGTTCCTGAAGTCCGAGCGCGGCCTTTCGGTCATCGGTACCGCGAGCTACACCTGGGTCGTGATCATCGGCTCGTTCGCCGGGTACCTGGCTTCCGGGTTCGTCCACGACGCGATCGGACGCCGCCCCACCTTCGCGCTGTTCTTCCTCGGCTCGGTGGCGAGCATCGGTTTGTTCGTGTTCTCCCCCATCGCACATCCCGAGATCGGGTACGCCATCAGCTTCGTGCTCGGCTTCTTCGCCTCCGGGCAGGCCGGCGGTATGGGCGCGTACCTCGCGGAGCTGTTCCCGACCACGTCCCGCGCCTCCGGGCAGGCCTTCGCCTACAACGTCGGGCGCGGTCTCGCAGCGTTCGGGCCGTTGTCCGTGGGCGCGTGGGGCACCTCGATCGGGTTGGGAACCGCGGTGTTCTGGGTCGGTGCCATCGCAGCCGTGCTCGGGTTCGTCGCCTTGGCTCTGCTGCCCGAGACCCGCAACCGAAACATCCTGGCCGACGCGGTCGGTCGGCGGAATTGATCGAGGAGTTCTGATGTCCCTTCCCACACCGGCGGAAGAGCGCGGTTACCGAGTGGCCATCGACACCGGTGGCACGTTCACCGACATCGCGGTGAACCGACCGGACGGCTCGGTCTTCGTGTGGAAAGTCCCGTCCACTCCGCACGCCCCGGACGAAGCGGTGATCGCTGGCCTCACCGAAGCACTGTCCGAAGTGGCCGGTCAACCAGGTGAAGTCGCGCGTTTCGTGCACGGCACAACGGTGGCCACCAACACCGTGATCACCGGTACCGGTGCACGCGTCGGCCTGGTGACCACTGACGGGTTCCGGGACCTGCTGGCAATCGGCTACCAGACGCGCCCTTCCCTGTACGACCAGACCGCGCGCCGCCCGCGTCCCCTGGCCCCCGCCGAGCTGACCTGGGAAGTGCGCGAACGGCTCGCGGCGGACGGCTCGGAACTCGCGCCGGTGGACCGGCGCCACCTCGACGAGTTGATTGCCCGGATCCGCGCGGCCGAACCCGACGTCGTGGTCGTCTCACTGCTCAACGCCTATGCCAATCCCGCACATGAGGACCAGGTCGTCGAGGCGCTCCGCGAGGCCGGGGTGGTGCCGTCGGTGTTCGCCGCCACCTCGATCACACCGGAAATGCGCGAGTACGAACGCACTTCGACAGCGGTGCTCAACGGCTACGTCCAGCCGAAGATCGCCGGCTACGTCGACCGCCTCGACAAGCAGCTGTCGCAGGTCGGTGTTCCGGCGCGGCTTTGGGTGATGCAGTCCAACGGCGGTCTGCTCGGTTCGCGCGTGGCGCAGGAGCAGAGCGTTCGCACCGTCCTTTCCGGACTCGCCGGCGGTGTGGTCGGCGCGGCGCGGTGGGCCCGGCAGCTCGAACTGCCCTCCGTGGTCAGCTTCGACATCGGCGGCACGAGCACCGACATCGCGCTGATCCGCGACGGCGTGCCGGACGAGATGACCGCAGGTGAGATCGAGGGATACCCGCTGCGCATGCCCATGGTGGATGTGCACACCATCGGGGCCGGGGGCGGCTCCATCGCATGGCGGGACTCGGGGGACGGGCTGCGGGTCGGGCCGCACAGCGCAGGTGCTCGGCCCGGGCCCGCGTGCTACGGCCACGGCGGGACCGACATCACCGTCACCGATGCCCACGCGCTCCTCGGCCGCCTCGGCGAAAGCCTGCTCGACGGGCGCCTACCGCTGGACGTGGCAACTGCGCGGCGGCGGCTGGCGGACTTCGCGCGAGCTGTGGGGCTCGGTGATACCGAGACCGCGGCCGGTGTCTTGCGCGTCATCAACGCGACCATGGGGCGCGGTATCCGCAAGGTCAGCGTCGAGCGCGGAGTGGATCTGCGCCAGTGCACGCTGATGGCCTTCGGCGGAGCCGGGCCGCTGCACGCCGCCGAGCTCATCCGCGAGCTGGGCATGCGTGCCGCGGTCGTTCCGCCGCACCCGGGAATCGCGTCGGCGGTCGGCATGCTGGACACGCCCGTGCGACACGACTTCGCCCTCAACGTGTCGGCGACGACTGCTTCCGCAATGCCGTCCGTGTCCGAAGCGTTGGACACCTTGGCCGCTCAGGCGCAGGACTTCCTGGCTGAAGACGAGGGTGTCAGCGCCACCGATGCCGTGTTCGAACGTGCCGTGGACGCTCGCTACCTCGGGCAGAGCTACGAACTCCGCACCGCGTGGACGGACGATTTCGCCGTACTGCGCCGAACATTCGACACGATCCACGAAGAGCGCTACGGGTTCTGCGACGCCGACGCGGCACTGGAAATCGTGACCGCGCGCGTCACGGTCACCGCGGGATGGCAAGAACAACGCGTCGAGCCGAAACTCCCCACCGGTGATGCTCCCGACCCGGTGGACAAGCGCCGCGCGTACTTCGACGGCCAGTGGCACGACACCCCCGTCTACCGCAGGGAGCAGTTGCCGGCACAAGTCAGCCTCGCCGGACCGCTCGTCCTGCAACAGCTCGACTCCACCACGGTTGTCTCCCCCGGGCAGGCGTGCTGGCACGACGAGCACGGATTCCTGCACATCCACCCAGAGGAAGCCCGATGACGCAGCACATCGCCCTGGACCCCGCCGACCTGGAGATCGCCCGCAACCGCCTGGAGTCCATCGCCGAGGAGGTCGGCACCACGCTGATCCGCACGTCCTACTCCCCCAACATCAAGGACCGGCGCGACTGCTCCGCAGGCGTCTACCGCGCAGGCGGCGAACTGATCGCCCAAGCCGAGCACATCCCGCTGCACCTGGGCCTGATGCCCACCCTGATCCGCAACACCCTGGCCGAGATAGGCGTCGACTCCCTGGCCCCGGGTGATGTCGTCATCACCAACAACCCCTACCTGGGCGGATCGCACCTGCCGGACACGTGCCTGATCACCCCGGTCCACGTCGGCGGCGAGGTCATCGCGGTCGTCGCCAACATGGCCCACCACGTCGACGTCGGCGGGCTCGCGCCGGGATCCATGGCCACCCACGCCACCGAGATCTTCCAGGAAGGCATCCGGATTCCGCCGCTGCGCCTGATCAAGCGGGGCGAGATCCAGCAGGACGTCCTCGACCTGCTGCTGACCAACGTCCGCACCGCCGACAAGACCCGCGGCGATCTCATGGCCCAGGTCGCGGCCAACAGCCTCGGGGCCCGGCGCATCCAGGAGCTCGTCGAGGACTGGGGCGTGGCGCGATTCCGCGCGGCAGGCGAGGCGCTGATCGACTACGCCGAGCGCCGCACCCGCGCGGCGTTGCGCGCGATGCCCGACGGGTGCGCACGGTTCGCGGACTACCTGGAGCACACCGGGGTCCGGGAGGAGGACGTGCCCATCGTTGCCACGGTGAGCAAGCGGGGCGACGAACTCGTGGTCGACCTGACCGAGTGCGCGGACCAGGTAGCGGGAGCGGTGAACTGCTCTTACGCGATCGCGGAGGCTTGTGCGGCGTACGCGGTCAAAGCGCTGGCCGATCCGACGCTGCCTTCCAACGAAGGGCTCATGCGCCCGGTCTCGGTGCGCACTCGCCCCGGCAGCGTGGTCGCGGCGCAGTTCCCGGCGCCGGTGTCCAACGGCAACACGCAGACCGCCCAGCGCATCGTCGACGTCCTGTTCGGCGCGTTCGAACAGTTCGTTCCGGACCGCGTCCCGGCTGCCTCCAGCGGCAGCATGAGCATCGTGACGATCGGCGGCCACGATCCCGAAACGCAACGTTACTTCTCGTACGTGGAAACCTACGGTGGCGGTCAAGGTGCGTTGCCGAGCATGGACGGCGCGGACGCCGTGCACACGCACATGACGAACACCCGGAACACGCCGTGCGAAGTCATCGAGCGCGAATACCCGCTGCGCGTCAAGCGCTACGCCATCGCGCACGGGACCGGCGGGGCCGGGAGGTTCGACGGCGGCAGCGGACTCGTGCGGGAGCTGGAAGTGACCGCTGGGCGGGTGTCAGCGGTGGTGGCCACCGCACGGGTCACCCGGCGCCCGTGGGGGCTGCACGGCGGCGAGCCCGGATCCCCGGCACAGGTCCACGTCGTCCGCAACGGCAGTTCGCAGCAGCTGTCCGCGATGAACCGCCTCGACCTGCAACGGGGTGAGACGCTGAGCATCCAGACCGCGGGCGGCGGCGGTTACGGGCGCAACGACGATTGGTGCCGTGCCCTCGGCTCCGGGACGGGACCGGAGCCGAGGCACAGCTCCATCCAGCTCGGCGACGCCGGGTCTGCACGGCATCCTCCCGTCCTCAATGGACTTGGCAACGAGCAGCTCGGCGAGGGTTGGCGATTTCGCGCGAAATAGCCAGAATCAGCCGGGCCCTCAGCTCCCGGAGGTGCCCGGCGACAGCATCCTGCAGCGCGGGGATCAGCCGTTCGACCAGGAATGGATGCAGCAGACCTTCGAACGCTACTGGGAGCGCGCCCAGCACGTGACGAGGTGGACGAACGCGGTGTAGCCTACGCCGGAACGGCGTAGGCGACGATGTTGTCCTCGTATTGGCGGGTGCTGTCGTCGAAGGGGCCTCCACAGGTGATCAGCGCCAGGCGCGGATTGCCGGTGCGGTCGAACAGGTCCGCCGGCAGGGATGCCTTGGGGTAGCTGCGCACTGCCGCGATCCGGTACCGGGTCGTGCTGTGCGCGGAGGTGACCTCGATCGGATCGCCCGGCTGGAGTTCAGCCACCCGGAACAGCGCACCCGGACCGGCGCTGCGGGTGTCGACGTGCCCAGCCAACACGACTGTGCCGGTCCGGGAACCCGGCGCGGCGCCGGCGCTCCACCAGCCGACCACGTCGGGTGATTCGGGCACGCTCAGCTGGCGGTCCGTCCCGGGCAGCACTGGCTGCACCGGCGCGTCGACACCCATCGCCGATAGCCGCATGCGCTGCGGCACCTCGCTCAGCGACACCGGCTCCAGCGCTTCCTGCGCTGGAGCCGGAAAAGGTCCCGCATGGGCAGGCGGAACGGTCCCGGTGTGCGGGAGGGCGGGACCGTTGACCAGAGCGTGGCCGAGTCCCGCCGCCGCGGTCACCAGGCCGAGCGCCAGCACGACCACCGGCGCCCGGCGTCGCCATGAGCTCACCCGGTCCGCCGGCGCCACCGCAGCAGCACCGCACCGGCAGCCACGACCATCGCCAAACCGCCCGCGACCAGGCCCAGATCGCCAGCGCTGGACTGCGCTCGCTCCGCCAGGCCGCCGGAACCCGTGTTGGCCCCCTTCGGCGGAATTCCGAGGGCCTTCGCGGCCTCCTGGGCATGGCTCAGGTGCTTGAGGACCGCCGGGAGGAAGTCCTTCGCGAAGCTCTGCACGTCAGCATTCCCACCGGAATCGATTTCGGAACGCGTCAGCGTGCTCGCCTCCTGGTGCCCGGAGATCTGCGCCTGCAGGTAAATGGTGTCGAACATTGCGCCCGACGCGCTCTCCAGCTGTTTTCCGGTGCTCTGCTGTTGCGCATTCGGCGACGATGGCAGCGTCACACCCTTCTGCTCCGCCAGCCGTTCGAGCTTGCCCTGCGCGTCCTGGTGGTCGGTGAGCGTTTCCTGCGCCAGCGACCGCACCTGCGGCGTGGTGGCTTTCTGCAGTGCCAGCTTGCCTATGGTGATCTCCGCCAGGTTCACCTGCGCGGCCTGCGTCATGAAGGATTTGTCCTGTTCAGGCACTGCGGCCGCGTGCGCCGCAACGTCGGGCACCGCCAACGCCGCCACCATGGCCACGCCACCGACCGCGGCGGCAGCGCATTTCCTCATCTTGGTCATCATCCCCCCAGTCAAGAACCATTGCGCCGTGGGAATACCCACACGTTCGGCAGCGGAAACGTCGGTGAATTACTACCGGACCTCCGGCCGGTGGTCGGAGGCATCACCAGAGGTATCCGGCCTCCACCGATTCTCGAAAGCCTTTTCCCAGTTCACCGCGTAGGGAACCAGTTGATCATTGCCGACGGCAGCGTCACCGACCCGTTCAACCCGAGACTGTGACAGGCGGGTCTCCGGCGGCATGACTGTCCATTGGCGACGGTCATGCCGCGGCCGGGCGTTCGGGTCGCCGGCCGACGTCGGCGGAGGCCGAAGGCGCGGGCTGTCCTGCCGCCAGCAGGTGGCTTCAGATTCAGGGCAGCGCTGCGCCGCGCGCCATGATCCAGAGCACGAACCGAATCTCGTCGATGTCCGCCGGCTGACCGAAACGTCGCGGCATGCACTGTTGACGTTGCTGCTGCCGGGGCCCGAAGATTCCTTTGTGGATAGTCCGACGCAGGTGGACGACTCGCACCGAACGCCCCGGACGATCGCCGTGGCACTCAGGCACCGGCGGCGTTGGCCCATCCCACAAGTGCCTGGAAGTACGCGTGTTCGAGGTGCCGGAGGGCCTCCTCACGAGTGAGGCCGGTCTCGACGAGGTCTAAGATCTCGCGCGGGTCGAACATGATGTTGCACAGGAACAAGGCGTGTTCGAAGTGCTCGTCCGGGATCTCCAGGTGCCGCATCACGCTGCGGACCGGTCGTTCCCACGCCTCTCGCACGGTGGAGATGACCGGGTCGTTGCCGCGCAGCCTCGCCAGGAATCCGCTGCGGGCGCGCAGCTGCACCATCGCGGCCCCGTAGCTCTCCAGCAGCCGGGCCCATTCGCCGGCGACTTCCTCGAACAGCGCCGGACCGGTTTTCGGGCAGTCGTGGCTGTAGTCGCGCAGTTCGACGATCACTCGGTGCAGGTAGGCATTGAGCAGGTCGTCAAGCGCCGAGTAGTACCGGTAGGCGGTGGGCACCGACAGGCCGGCCCTGTCCGCGATCGCGGGCATGGAGACACCGCCGGGGTCGGCGCGCAGCAGCTCCCCCGCGGCTTCGAGCAGGCGTTCTCGGTTGCGGACCGCGTCCCGACGTGGCCGGCCGCGGGCCGGCGCGCGGCGCCCCGGTGTGGTGGTCAGCGATGCCTCCTATAGTCGCCCAAGGATCTTCTGCAGGCGGTTCAGTCCTTCGTCGAGCGTATCGAAGTCGGCAGCGAAGGAGAGCCGGATGTGGCCTTCCCCCGAGGGGCCGTATTCGCTGCCTGCGCGCACCGCGACACCACCAGCCAGCAGGCGCTGCACGACTTCCTCGGAGCGCAGCGCACAGCGGTACTTGGCGAAGGCGTAGAACGCGCCTTCGGGGTTGGTCGCCTCGACCTCGTCCATCTCGGCGAGACGCTTGGCCACCAGGTCGCGGCGCTCCTGGTAGGCGCGCAGCATCGGCGCCGCCAGTTCTGGGCCGAGTCGCAATGCGGTGATGGCCGCCCGCTGGGCAGCGGCGTTGAGAGCGCTGTTGAAGGTGCGGTGCACATGACGGATGGGCGCCGTCACCTCGACCGGTGCGACGACGTACCCGACCCTCCAGCCGGTCATGGCGTAGGTCTTCGAAAGCGTCTGACAGTAGATGAGGCGCTCGCGCAGGGATTCGACGGCGAGCGCGGAGGTGAACGGCACCCCGTCGTAGACGATCTCGGCGTACGCCTCGTCGGCCAGCACCAGGACATCGGTCCCGTCCAGCAACTCACCCAGGGCGCCCAGTTCCTCACTGGTGAACACGGTTCCGGTCGGGTTGACGGGGTTGCACAGCACGATCATCCGCGCGCCGCGGAGGGCGTCGGCGAGCGCGTCCAGATCGAGTCGGTGACCTGATGTCGTCGGGACGAGCACCGGTTCGCCGCCGGCCAACCGCACCGCGTCCGGGTAGAGGGAGTAGGTGGGTTCGGGGATCACCACCCGATCTCCCGGGTTCACGGCGGCGAGGACGGTGGCATTGATCGCGGCAGCGCCACCGTGGGTCACCGCGACGTTGCCTTCCGAGTACGCCTGGCCGGACAACCCGGATGCAGCCGCGGCGATCACCTCGCGGAGTTCGGGGTCGCCGTTGAGGTCTCCGTAGTGGGTGTAGCCGTCGGCGAGCGCGCGCCGGCAGGCTTCCACGATCGGCTCCGGGGTCGGGAAATCGGGTTCCCCCATGGCGAGCGACAACGTCCCGGCCGGCGGGACCGCACCGGCAGGCCGAAGCGACGAACGCTGAACACGGGTGATCGCGAGCGACGGCTGGAACCGGACCACAGCTTCTCCTCATGACGAGCGACTCGGCAAGCTCGGCACAAACCGAGAGTTGAGTCTTGGTTTTGGTGCAGTATAGGAGAGGTTGGCGCTCCGCAGTCAAGCCTCATCCTTCGGTCGCGATCACCGTTTCGGCTGCATAAACCGCGCAGAGTTCCACGCGCAATCTATTGACAACACGGAAACGGCTCGCCACGCTGTCCTGAACTGAGATACCAATCTCGAATCGAGCGGGAGGTCGCATGGGTGCGGTAGTCGATCTAATCGCGGATCTCGGGGAGAGCTTCGGCGCCTACCGGATGGGTGATGACGAAGCGCTCCTCGACGTCGTCAGCTCGGCCAACATCGCGTGCGGCTTCCACGCCGGCGACCCGCGGGTGATGGATTCCACCGTGCGCGCCTGCGTTCGCCGCGGGGTCGGGGTCGGTGCGCACCCCGGGTTCCCCGACCTGGTGGGGTTCGGCCGGCGGGCACTGGAGATGACTCCGGACGAGGTGCGCACCGACGTGCTTTACCAGATCGGCGCGTTGTCCGCGTTCGCCGCCGCGCACGGCACCCGGCTGCGCCACGTCACCCCGCACGGCAGGCTCGGCAACCTGGTGGTGACCGACGACGAGTACGCCGAGGCCGTCACGGATGCCGTGCAGTCCTATGACCCGTCGTTGATCACCGTGGTGCAGGAAGGCCGGCTGGCCGCGCACGCACGCTCGCGCGGGCTCCCGGTCGCGGTCCTGGGCCTGGCCGACCGCGCCTACCAGGACGACGGAACACTCGTGCGCCGCTCCGAGCCCGATGCAGTGATCCACGATCCTCGCGAGGTCTCCGAACGAGTCGTGCGGATGGTCACCGAGGGCGTGATCCGATCGGTCAACGGTCGCGACATCCCGGTGCGATGCGACTCGGTGCTGCTGCACGGCGACACCCCCGGTGCGGTCGAACTGGCCCGCACCGTCCGTCGTGAACTCGTCGCCGCGGCGGTGCGCATCCGACCGCTGACCGAGGTCCTGGCCGCCAAGAACGGAGCCGCCCGGTGATGGCCCCGCCAACATGGCAGATCACCGACTTCGGCGACTCAGCGGTACTCGCCAAAGCGGCGGGCGCGGGCCCCGAGCGCTGCTGGCAGGCGGTGCAGCGCTTGGCCGACGCCCTCGAGCCCGATGATCGAGTCAGTGACCTGGTTGCCACCTACGACAGCCTGCTCGTCGAGTTCGACTGCGACGAGATCACGCACACCGAGCTGACGGAAGCGGTGCACCGGACCATCGCAGCCCTGCCCACCGCGCCAGCACCGCTGGGCAGCCGCGCCTTCCGCATCCCGGTTGTCTTCGGCGGCTCCTGCGGACCGGATCTTCCTGCCGTGGCGGAAGAACTGGGCATCACCGAACAAGACGTGGTGGACGCGCTCTGCAGCCGCGAGTTCCCAGTCCGCTTCCTCGGCGCGCCCGCCGGAGCCCCCATGATGGACGGCACGCCATTCGCCCAGCCGATCAGCCGATGCCCGCAACCCCGCGTCGCCGTCGAGCCGGGCTCCGTCGCGCTGTCCGGCCACCAAGCAGTCATCTACCCGGTGCGTTCCCCCGGCGGCTGGCGGCTGATCGGGCAAACCCCGCTGAAGCTGCTCGACATCGCCGACGAGCCGTACGTGCCGTACCAACCGGGAGACCGGTTCCGGTTCGTCCCCATCGACGCCGATCGCTGGAGCGACTGCGCCGCCCAGGGCCCGGAGGTCACGGATGCCTGAAGAACTCCAAGTGCGCCAGGCCGGCATCGCTGCCATCACCGACCTCGGACGCCGCGGGCTCGCCCGGCGGGGCGTGCCCGTCAACGGTGCCGCCGACCAGTACTCGGCGGCCGTGGCCAACATCCTGGTCGGCAATCCGCGCAGCGCCCCCCTGATCGAGATCACCGCGACCGACTTCGCGCTGAGCACCACTCGTCCCGTGCTGGTCTCCGTCACCGGAGCACCGGCCGACGTGACCATCAACAACCACCTCGGCCGGATGTGGGAACCGCTGTGCCTGGAACCCGGCACGACCATCCGGGCCGCAGCGCCGACGGGCGGGCTCCGCTGCTACCTCGCGGTGCACGGAACCATCGACGCACCAACGGTTTTCGACAGCTGCGCACCGGACTCCCTGCTGGGTGTCGGTACCCAGCTGGCGACCGGGGCGACGATCGGCCTGCGCAGCGACTACCGACCAGTCGACCACCCGGTCTTCCGCCATCCGCTGTTCTGCCTGGGAGCCGTGCCGCCGCGATTCCCGGATCCCTGCACGATCGACGTCACCGACGGACCGGACATCGCCGAATTCCCCACCGGCCGCGAACTCCTCGCATCGGCGACCTACGCGGTCACCCCGCGCAGCAACCACATCGGACTGCGCTTGGCCGGCCCCGTGCCACCGCGCTCCAGCTCAGCGGAGGTGCTCTCGCGCGGCATCCCCGTCGGCGCCGTCGAAGTCCCGCCCTCCGAAGAGCTGCTCGTGCTGCAACGAGGCCGACCAGTCACCGCCGGCTACCCCGTGATCGCAGTGGCCACCAAGATCGCCCAAGACGCGCTGGGACAACTCCGTCCCGGCCAGCACCTCCGCTTCCGGTACCGCACCGTCGCCGACGCCGTCGCGACGCACAGGGCCCGCCAGCACCGGCTGAGAACTCTGGCGAACCGGGTCGGCACGGTCTTCACCGCACTCGGCATCTCCTGCCGCACCGCCTGAGAGAGGACTCCCATGACCGCAAGTTCCACCGCCGATCAGTTGACCAGGCTCAAGGAACTCGGGACCGCCACCGTGCACGAAGCACAGAGCGGCACCGGCGCCCTCGACAGCGCCATCAAACCCCTGCACCCCGCGATGGCCGTCGCCGGTCCGGCACTGACCGTGGACTGCAAACCCGCCGACAACCTCGCCATCCAGCACGCCGTCACCCTCGCCCGCCCCGGCGACGTCCTGGTCGTCGACGCCAAGGGGTTCCTGGAAGCCGGCCCATGGGGCGACATCCTCACCCTCTACGCCCAGCAGGTCGGCATCGCCGGACTGGTCATCGACGGCTCCGTGCGCGACAGCCAAGCCATCGTCGACATGGGATTCCCGGTGTTCTCCCGCGGCATCTGCATCAAGGGAACCGGGAAGAACCAACCCGGCAAGATCAACGAGACGATCACCTGCGGTGGCGTCCCGATCAACCCGGGCGATGTCGTGGTCGGCGACGCCGACGGCGTCGTAGTGATCCCCGCCGCCGACGTCGAACGCGTCATCGAGCTCTCCAAAGCCCGCGAGCAGAAGGAAGCCCGCTTCCGAACCGCTTTGCAGGGCGGGCAAAGCCTGGTCGAGCTCATGGGCCTCGGTCCCAAGCTCACCGAACACGGCTACCGCTGACCTGAACCACTCGCCCCTGGAGTCAAGCATGACCCCCACCCGAACGACCGAGCCCATCGATCAGCAGGCATCACCCGCCCAGCTGCGACGCGTCACCCTCGCCGGCAGCCTCGGCGTCTTCGTCGAGTTCTTCGACTACGGCATCTACGGCTTCCTCGCCCCGATCATCGCCACGGTCTTCTTCGCCGGACAAGGCAGCACCGCCGCGCTCCTGATGACCTACGGCGTATTCGCCCTCACCTTCTTCTTCCGCCCACTGGGCGGTCTCGTCCTCGGCTACCTAGCTGACCGGATCGGCCGACGCACCGTGCTGGTCTTCGCGCTCACGCTGATGACCGGCGCCACCACAGCCATCGGCCTGCTCCCCGGTTACAACACCATCGGCATCGCCGCACCGATCCTGCTGCTGTGCATGCGCATCGCACAGGGCTTCTCCGCAGGCGGCGAAGTCGCCAGCGCCATGTCCTTCGTGGGTGAACACTCCCCCGCCCACCGGCGCGGATTCCTGATGTCCTGGACCCAGGTCGGCTCGTTCACCGCCCTGCTCACCGGCACCCTGCTCGCCATGGGCCTCAACTCCGCCCTCAGCGAGCAGGCGATGCAAGCCTGGGGCTGGAGGGTGCCGTTCCTGCTCGCCGCACCGCTGGGCATCGTCGGCTACTACATCCGAGCCCGGCTGCACGACACGCCCAGCTTCACCAAGCTCCAAGAATCCGACACCGTGGCGGCCAACCCGTTCCGGGAGACGTTCGCCGAGAAGGGGAACCTGCGCAACCTGGCGCTGGCCATCGGGGTCCCGGTGCTCAACAGCTCCGGCTACTACGTGCTGTTCACCTACATGCCCACGTACCTGTCGAAAGAGCTGAAGTTCAACCAGGTCCAGGGCCTCACCGTTACCGCGGTGTCCCTGGTCGTGATCGCGGTGTCCATCCCGCTCGCCGCCAAGCTGTCGGACCGCATCGGCCGCCGCCCGGTCCTCATGACCTCGGCGATCGGCCTCGTGATCCTCGCCTATCCCTGCTTCTGGCTGATGACGCAGGGCAGCGTCATCGCCTCGGTCCTCGGAGCGGTCGTCATGGCCCTGTTCTACTCCGGACATGCCGGGATCATCCACGCGGTCCTCGTCGAGATGTTCCCCACCCGGGTCCGCAACACCGCCTACTCCATCGGCTACAACATCTCAACCGCAGTGTTCGGCGGCGCGGCCCCACTGGTCCTCACGGCTTTGATCTCCGCGACCGGCGACCCCGCCATCCCCGCCTACTACGTCATCCTCACAGCTGTGGCAACCGGCGTCTCCGTCCTGCTGGCGAGGGAGACCGCGCGCTCCTCGCTCACCGACAAATAGCGGCAAAAGACTAGTCCTCGCAGCACATTCGCCGTCGAGGCGCGAGAAGATCGGGCCCTCATCCGCTCGTTGCGGGCGAGGTCCCGATCCCACTGTCGTCGAGGCGGTTGTGGGGTCTCCGCACAAGTCGCTCAGCGGGCCGTGTAACCGCCATCGACCAGCAGGTCGGTCGGGTGAGCACCACCGTGGGCGAGATCGAATTGACCGGGAGCTACTCGACGACCGCCGCGCCGACCCGACTGCCACGCGCTGAGCAGTCGGGTCGGCGCCTCGGTGCCCTCCAGTGGTCACGAGCCGAGATCGGCGGAATACCCGCGCACCACCGGGGGAGGATTCATCGATGGGCGGGGCGGGCGGTGTAGGCGACGGCCGGGATGACGGCCAGGGCAAGGACGCCTCCGATGCCGGCGAGTGCGGTGTAGCTGCTGGCGGCGACGACTAGACCGGATGCCATGCCGCCCCCTGCCCCGGCGAGGGCGACGGCGACATCGACCGCGCCCTGGGTCTTGGCGCGGGTTGCCAATGGGACGGTGTCGGTGATGATCGCGGTGCCGCTGACCAGCCCGAAGTTCCAGCCGAGCCCGAGCAGAGCGAGAGCGAAGGCCAGCAGTGCGACGGAGTTCGGCGGTGCCAGGGCCGCGAGCAGTCCCGCGCCGAGGAGGGTGACCCCGGAAGCGGCGGCTACGGCCATCCGCCCGAAGCGGTCGACGAGCAGCCCGCTGAACGGGGATGGCAGGTACATCCCGGCCACATGAACGGCGATGACGAGGCCTGCCGCGCTGACGTCGTGGCCGTGGTGCTGCATGTGGATGGGCGTCATGGTCATGATGGCGACCATGACGAGCTGGGTGAGCACCATGACGGCCGCACCCAGCACCAGGTGCGCGTTGCGTCCGCTTCGCGTGTCGGTCGCTTCCTGCCCCGGAGTTTTCCCTGCGGGATCTGCCGCATCCGCGGCGATGGTGCGCGCGGTGGTCAGGGGGTCGGGGCGGAGCATGGTCCACAGCACGGCCGCGGCCGCTGCGTAGGCGACCGAGGCCAGGATGAAGGGACCGGCCAGACGCGGGATGTTCAGAGCATCGGCCAACTGGCCCGTCGCGGTGACCAGGTTTGGTCCGGCAACCGCCCCCACGGTGGTGGCCACCAGGACGGTGCTCACGGCCCGGCCGCGGTGTTGTGGCGAGGCGAGGTCGGCTCCGGCGTAGCGGGCCTGGAGGTTGGTGGCGGTGCCCGCGCCGTAGACGAACAGCGCAAGGAACAGCAGGAGCACGCTGCCGGTGGCGGCGGCAATGACGACCCCGAGGCTTCCTGCAGCTCCGGCGGCGTAGCCCACCGAGAGCCCGGTGCGGCGGCCCAGGCGCTGCGAAGTTCGTCCGACGATGATCGCGGCGGCGGCGGAACCGATGGTGAAAAGTCCGCTGGGCAGCCCGGACAGGCTGGTGCTGCCGAGCATGTCTTGCGCCAGCAGGGCGCCAACTGTGATGCCGGCGGCGAGACCGGCTCCGCTGAGGATCTGGGCGGTCACGAGCACGGCGAGGATGCGCTTTTGGGCTGGATGAACTGCAGTGGGCACGGGGGGCCTTTCGGGCAGGGCGCGGCGAGGGCTTCCGGCGGCTCCGCCAGTGCGTTGGGGCGGCACGAGTGCCGGACGCTCCGGTGGGAGGTTCGGTGAGGTCAGCGGGGCTTGGTTCGGGTGATGCGCCACAGGCGGCGTGGCAATCCACCTTCTTCGAAGGCGTGGACCTCGGTCAGGCCATCGCGGCTGAAGTCCGTGGCGTGCACCGTGAATCCGCGCCGGGCGAAGTGGACGCTGTCGCGGCCGTGCCCGGCGCCCGGTTCGAGGACCGAAGTGGCGTGGCCGGCGGAGAAGGCGCCGGCCGCGTGTTGCGCGGGTTCGGATGGTTCGTCGCCGTACATGTGGGGGTGGGCCCGGTGAGTGGACTGCCAGTGCGTGCGCTGTGCGCGTCCCAGGTCGACGGTCATCATGCCTCGCATTCGGTAGATCCCCGCGCGGGTTTCGGTGCGCGGGTCGACGTGGGCGTGCGTCAGCTCGTTTCCACGGGCAGCTCGGCAAGTTGCCATTCGAGCATCCCGTCGGTGAGCCGTCGGGCGCTGCGGCCGTGGGCGGCCAGCAGACGCACAGCGTCGTGGGCGAGCACGCAGTAGCTACCGCGGCAGTAGGCGACGATCTCTTGATCGGCCGGGATTTCTCCGAGCTTGTCGGCCAGTTCTTCTACCGGAATCGACACCGCGCCCGGGATGTGCCCGGCTTCGTACTCCTCGCGCGGACGCACGTCGAGCACGACGACGTCACCGAGCCGGGCCCGGCGGAGCAGTTCCTCGCGGCTGACGTGTTCGGCATCGTCGGGACCGAGGTAGGCGGCGCGGGCCGCTTCCACGTCGGGCAGGTAGGCATTGGCGACGGTGCGCATCAGCGCGTACAGGGCGGCGACGTCCGTGCCGGCGAGGCGGTAGTAGATCTTGGTGCCATCCCGGCGGGTGGTGACCAGGTTCGCCTGCTTGAGGGTCTGCAGGTGCGCCGAGGCGGTGGTCATCCCCAGCTGCGCCGCGCGCGCCAACGCCTCGACCGTGCGCTCGCCCTGGGCGAGCAGGTCGAGCAGCTCCAGCCTCTTGCCGCTGCCCAGCGCCTTGCCGACGCGGGCGAACTGGTCGAACAAGGCCGTCTTCGCGTCTCGATCACCCATCAATACTCCAATCTTCTTTGGAATAGTGTATAACCGAGTCACGCGCGGGCGATGGAACACCCGCCGATGGGTGGGGTCCCGCGATGAGCACGGTGGACGTGGTTCCGCTCGTCGATGAAGGGCTCGGAAATTCCGCCTACCTGGTCAACCTCGGAGACGGCCGTTCGCTGGAGGTCTGAGCATGAGCACCACCGGCCTGCGGCTGGGCCTGCGCGCAAACCTCGCCCAGTTCAGCCTGCTCGTGGCGGTCAACGCCCTGGTTGGCGGGATGGTCGGGCAGGAGCAGACGGTGCTCCCGCTCCTGGCCGAGCAGGAATTTCACCTGGCCGGCTACACCTTCCTGTTGAGCTACGTGTTCGTCTTCGGACTGAGCAAGGCGGCCACCAACTACTTCGCCGGCACCTGGTCCGACCGCTTCGGCCGCAAACCCGTCCTGGTCGCGGGGTGGTTGATCGCCATCCCCGTTCCCCTGATGCTGATCTGGGGCCCGAACTGGGGCTGGATCGTGGCCGCCAACCTCCTGCTCGGCATCAACCAGGGCCTGACCTGGTCGACGACCGTGATCATGAAAGTCGATCTCGCCGGACCTCTGCAGCGAGGGCTGGCAATGGGATTCAACGAAGCCGCCGGATACGGCGCGGTCGCGATCACCTCGGCACTCGCCGGCTATCTCGCCGCGCAGTACGGGCTCCGCCCCGCCCCGTTCCTGCTCGGGGCGTTCTACGTCGTGCTCGGGCTCAGCCTCTCAACCCTCGTGGTGCGAGAAACCCGCGATCACGCCCACCTGGAAGCCACCCAGCACACCAGCAGCAGAAACGCCAGCGAGCACTCCAGCCTGACCAACCGGCAGGTCTTCGCCCGCACCACCTTCACCGACCCGGCCCTGTCCTCGGCCAGCCACGCCGGCCTGGTCAACAACCTCAACTTCGGTCTGTCCTGGGGTCTGTTCCCGCTGCTGTTCGCCAGCGTCGGCGTGGCCGTCGACCGCGTCGGACTCCTGGTGGCCCTCTACCCCGCGGTCTGGGGAATCGGACAACTCGCCACCGGCGCGCTGTCCGACCGATGGGGCCGCAAGTACCTCATCACCACCGGAATGCTCACCCAAACAGCCGCGCTGGCACTCATCGCCGTGGCCCAAAGCTTCTCCGCGTGGGCTCTCGCCACCGTCCTGTTGGGAGCCGGAACCGCGATGGTCTATCCGACACTGCTGGCTGCCATCGGCGACGTCGCCCACCCCAGCTGGCGCGCCCGCTCCGTCGGCGTCTACCGCCTCTGGCGCGACAGCGGCTACGCCGCCGGCGCCGTCCTCGGCGGCATCGTCGCCGACCTCTGGGACCTGCGCGCCGCAATCTGGGCCGCAGCAGCCCTCAGCTTCGCCACCGGTCTCAGTGTTGCCATCCGCATGTACGAAACCCATCCCCGAACCCGCCATGCCGCCGAGGACACCCCCTGAGCATCCCCGCCGGACTCCGATAACCCGATCTACCTGGACTACAACGCCACCACACCCATCGCGCGTCGCCGAGGCGCGCTGGCCGTACTTGACCGGACACTTCGGCAACCCCTCCAGCGGTCGACACCGCACGCTCCTCGCTCCCGCGGCCGCTCGACGCCACACCCGAGGAGATCGTGTTCGTCACCCGGGGGTGGCGCAATTTCTCGCGAAATTGCGCCACCCCCGGGTGAACGGGCGCCCGCGCGTCGAGGTCGGCGAGCTGGCGGCAGCGGCTCTGAGGCCAAGATCATGCGGGCGCTGGTTGAACAGCACGAGCATGCGGAGCTGGGGCAACGTGATCGTCCCATCCACAGCAGCAACCGAACGTGCTGACACCGCAACGAGCAGCCGTGATGCGGTCAGCACCATCTCGACTACGGCATCGACGTCGTCCACTCCGAAGTCGTCTTCTGCGCCTCCACCGACCATGCCCGACCGCGGGTGTGCCAATACCATTGCCCGCACCGATCATGCGCTCAGGTCTGAGGATGCCTCACCGAAAAGTTCCCCTTTCCGAACCGGGGCGTCGCACAGCCACCATCCCCGCGACTGCCAGGCCCAGGATGATCGACAGCGCTCCGACGACGACGTTGTTCCAGATCATCCCCACCGTCGGCAGACCGAAAGTGGTGACCCACGTCGCGATGATCAGCCAAATTCCGATAGGAGCCGCAGTCCAGCTGATGCCACCGCTGCGTTCCGGAGTTCCGGTGAGCCCCAGACCGATCGCCGTGACGATCAGTCCCAGGATGAGATTGTTCATGCTCAGCAATGGCTGAGAGCCAGCGAACCCGACGACCCAGGGCGAGACTGCGGTGTAGGCGCCGGTGAGCATGAGGGCAGATTCGCTGCCCGTAGTGGTAGGTGCGGCTAAGGCGGCTTCGTAGTCCCTGAGGCGCGAGGTCTCAGCCGTTGTGCGAGTGCCGCGTTGTTCCGGGGCAACCATGGCATCTCATCTCCTCGTTTGCCTCGCAGATCTCCTGCTCCCCTCGAGTTGCCATCGCATGCCCTGTGCAAACGTCTGCCGATGCCGTTGTACCTGCAGTGCCTTTTGAGTATTTCCTGCACCACCTACACCTTAAAGAACAGGAGCCCCAACAACTTCGTGCACACCACAGGAAACAGCCGTTCGCCTGAATCTGCCACGAGAACAAGACCGCGACAATGATTGCTCATTGCCAGAAACCAGATCGAGGAACCAGTTCGCTGACGGCATGCCTGGCGTGGAGTATTCGGACCAGTGGTTCTTGCTTTCGGGGCAGCAACCTCCCTGACTACCTGAACAGAACTGACCCGGCCCACACGGGCCGGGTCAGTACCACCGTTACCACCAAGGAAGCCGAAACCCGGTAAGGGCACCGGCTTCCCCCGACTTCCCGCACAACGAGCACCGAAACCTCAGTCAGCGCAAGCTGATCGATGCTTGGCCGAATCAGGGGTGCTGTTCACGCGGGTCCGTACCTTACCGGCTCGTCGGCCTCCGCTAGTTCCATCTCCGCTGTCGCTTGGATGAGTTCGATCAGCTCCGGGTCGAGACCTGGGCTGAATTCCTCCGGCCGCTCCGGCGCGATGCCGAAAGGCACGCCCTCTGGCGCTTGGGCCATGCGCAACACTTCGCCGTCGTGCGACGACGGCGAATTCCCCTGGAAAACCTTGGCCGCCTCGGACTGGTGGTCGAGGTTGAAGGTGTACTGCCTGTTGTGCAGACCTCTCTCGAGCAGAGTGGCGACCTCTGGGTACCGCTCGGCGTTCGTCTTGGGAATCGGCAACGTCTTGCCCCAGTTCACACCGAGGCTTTCCAGCGCCTTGGCATAGGCGTTCTCGTGCGCTTGGTCGCGAACGATGAGATACGACACCGTCGATCGCAGCGTCTTGTTCGAACTCATCTCGTAGATGCGGCACTTCTGGAGCCTGCCGGTCGACTCGAGCATCAGGTTGTACAGCAGATCAAGCACGAGGTTACCGCTGTTGTAGACATACGAGCCCGACCAGGGATTGCCCACGGCGTCGACGGGCAGCGCACCTTGCGCGCCGACGAGCATGTGGTGGATGTTGCCTTGTGCAAGGGCGTTCGACAACGGCGTCGCCCCCTTGGCACCTGGCTGATCGAGCGGCTCGTCCTTGGATCCCCGGTATCGCGGCGAACCATCCGTCAGCCGCGCGATCGTCGTGGCGATCAGCTCAACGTGGCTGATCTCCTCCGTCCCGATGCCGTAGAGCAGGTCTCGATAAGGTTTGCCCTCGGGACCTCGGAAGTTGAAGCTCTGGAACAGGTACTGCATCATCGTCCGCATCTCACCGAACTGGCCGCCCAAGCCTTCCTGCAAGGCGTTGGCAGCGCCGGGGTCCGGCTCGTCAGGAACGATCTCGTTGATCATCCGCTGTACGTGGAAGAACATGACACCTCCCACCCCGGCACCGCTCTCCGCTTGGCGCGACGGGGGTAGCTGAGATCAAGGCTTTGGATGGATGTGAGACGATTTCCGTCTGTGCTCGCTCGGTCCGATGCAGCGGCGCCAGAACTATTGATCCGGGTGGCAAATGTGTGATGTTAGGCGGCGTAGCGAACTTCGGGTTTGCCGAAGTAGGAGCGAACTCGGTCGGGCAGCTTCTGGAGCCGGTGGAGGAAGGAGCGGACCGCTTGTTTCAACTCGGCGCGGGTTTTGGGGGCTGTGCTGGTGGAAACGGTGCGTTTGAGGTCGGCATTGAGTAGCTCGTCGGGGTTGAGTTCGGGGCTGTATCCCGGCAGGAAGTGCATCGCGATCGCCTCAGCGTGCTTGGTGATCCATTGCTGGATAGTCTTGCGGCGGTGGACGGGGTGTCCGTCAACGATCAGGTGGACCTTGCGGTCCAGATGGCGGGTCAGCCGGTCCAGGAACGACAGGAACACCTTGCCGTTGAACGAGCCGGTGTAGACGGTGAAGTACAGCTCGCCTTTGTTCCCGATCGCGCACATCGCGTTCACGCTGAATCGTTTGCCCGTTTTGCCCACCACCGGTGTCTGGCCCGCCGGTGCCCAGGTGCGGGCTACGGTGGCGTCGGAGCGGATCCCGGTCTGGTCCAGCCACAGGATCAGTGCGCCCTCGCGGCGGGCGCGGGCGGCGATGGCCAGGTAGTCCTCCTCCAGCCATCGGCGTACGGACTCGGGGTCCTGTTCGTAGGCCTTGCGGATCGGTTTCTGCGGCGACAATCCCCAGGAACGCAGGTAGTTGCCGACGGTGCGCAGGTTCAACACGATGCCGTGGCGCACCCGGATCAGCTCGGCCACTGTCTTGCGGGTCCACACCAGGCCGGTCAGCCCGAACGTGGCCGGGGTGTGCTCGGCCACCGCATACCGCAGCTTGCGCTGCCGGCGGGCACTCAACGCTTTCTGCTCGCCGGGCTTGCGACCCCGGCGACGCCCGGTGAGACCCTTCGAGCCACGTTTCCGCCACGCCTGCACCCATCTGGACACCGACTGCGGGGCCACCGCGAACACCCGGGCCGCCTCGACCTGACTCATCCCACCATGAACAGCAGCGACCACCCTGCGCCGCAAATCCTCCTGCGCCTCAGGCGACAACCTCCGCGCGTCCCGCACACCAGCGATCATGCCAGAACAACGAAGATCACACCTATAAGTTCCCGATCAATATGTTCCTTGGAGCGCCCGCCGAAGAGCCAGCACCGTCCACGGTAGAAGCACCCGAGCCACTTCGCCAACGCTGCCAAGGCAATTACAACCAGCTCGCCGCCGTTTCGGTTCACAGGTGGGCGGTCCGTTCGCGAGCAAACGGAACTGGTGGCAGTTGCTCATGCAGGCCCTGCGCGTGATGCCCCGAGTAGGGTTCCGCCGAGCAGCACGGCCAACACGGTGATCACGGCGGGCACCCGAACCGTGCGGCCGATGATCCGAGGCACCAGCAGATAGTCCTCGACAAACCGTTAGACCACGAAGCCCCCTGCATTGCCGCCACTCGGGCGTGACCTCCACCACACGCCGACCGCCCCGCGAAAGCCCCCGCGGCGCAACGGATATCACCATCCAGCGGCCCGCCATCCTCACTGTCAGCACCTGATCGGACACCCCTCGCGATTGCTCCATTTGGCGTAACGAAATGTTCGTCCTGATGGGGGAGCATCGCCGGATACTTCACAAACCCCCAGCTCCCGGCTCCTTCCGTTCCCCCGGCGCGGAGCTCGGGAACGGAAGGAGAGAACATGCCCCGAGGTTCTCTGATCCGAAGCATTCTCGCGTTCGCCGCGACGATGCTGGCAAGCCTGGCGCTCGCAGCACCAACCGCCAGTGCCGTGGCTACGCCGCTCATCATCGGAGGTACCCAATCGACGCAGACCTACAGCTTCATGGCGTCCATGCAGTCCACCGACGGCCAACACCACTGCGGTGCCTCGCTGGTCGACAAGCAGTGGCTGGTCACCGCCGCGCACTGCGTAGAAGGGCAACAGCCCAGCAAAGTCCAGTACCGGATCGGGTCAACCGACCGCACCAGCGGCGGTGAGCTCGTCAAGCCGGACAAGTTCGTGGCCCACCCCAAGTCAACGCAGAAGCAGGCCGGCAACGACGTCGCCACCGGCTACGACATCGCCATGGTCCACCTGTCGCAGCCGGTGAAAGCCCAGCCGATCAAGATCTCTGCCACGCCACCGCAGCCGGGCACCGCAGTGCAACTGCTCGGTTGGGGCCAGACGTGCGGGATGCCCAAGTGCGGCGAGCCGCCCGTGACCTTGAAGGAGCTGGCAACCAAGACGATCGCCGCGTCGAACTGCACCAGCTCGCAAGATCCCTTCGATGCGACACGTGAGCTGTGCATCGACAACCAGAAGGGCAAGGTCAACGCCTGCTACGGCGACTCCGGTGGCCCGGCGGTGGTGCAGGAAGACGACGGTTTGGCACTGGTCGGCGCGACCAGCCGCGGCCAAGCCGAGAACTGCGCGGAGAAGCCCGGCATCTACAGCAACCTCGTGGCGCACACCGACTGGATCAACGAGACCATTAACTCCGGCGGCTCGTCCAAGCTCCCCGGCAAGTCCCCCGGCCGTCTCCCCGACATGCCGACGTTCCCGTCGGTTGCGCCGCGCAACCGGTAACCCGCCACCTACCGCGGACACCCGCAGCGAGCAGCGAGGGTCGTGAAACCGTCCGCGGACGGTTTCACGACCCTCGCATTCGCACCTGAACCCGTAGGAAAGGCCGGTGCTCATCCTCCGCATCGGCCAGCAGGCCGTCGCAGTACCACCTGCGTCGTCATTCCGCTCTGCTCCGCTTGTACTGGTACATCGCTTGATCAGCGTGCGCAAGTGCGTCGCTCGGGTGTTGACCGGGGGCGATGCGGTGGTAGCCGATGCTGGCGGTGATCCGGACCGAGTTGTCTTCAGTTTCCAAGGCGACCGGCTGGGCCACCGCATCGGCCAGGTGTTGCACCAGTTCCTCGGGGTCGTGCGGTGGCGGGATGAGGAGTATGACGAATTCGTCGCCGCCGATGCGCGCAACCGTGTCGTCGTCGCGCACGCACCGGCGCAGCCGGTGAGCGGTGATGCGCAGCAACTCGTCGCCTGCCTGATGTCCGAGCCTGTCGTTGACCGTTTTGAAGTTGTCCAGGTCGACGTAGATCAGCCCGCGTTCTTCGAACTGGGGACTCGATACGGCCTCGTCGAGTAAGTCCGCGAGCAGCACCCGGTTGGCCACGCCCGTGAGCGGATCTTGCAGAACGGCCTGAGCGAGCCGCCGGTGGGCCCGGTAGAGCTGCAGCAAGGTGGTGATGTGACGGAGGATGACCAGAGCGATGATCACGCTGAGCACGTAGACCACGTCGGGGTACGGGCTGCCACCCGCCACGTTGATGACGACCATCGCCAGGACGGCAGTCAGCGGAACGTACGGCACTGCCAGAAGCACCAGTGACACGCTCCGGCGCTGGGCGATGGCTGGTCGCGGCGCCGTGAGTGCCGCGGGGATCAGCAGGAGCGCACCGATCATGTAGCCCAGTTCGGCCGCTGCGGGTGCCGCCGCCCCGGAGACCGTACTGTCGGCGTAAACGATGTCGCTGGCACCCATGGCGCACAATCCGACCACCAGCCAGGTCAATCGGGGCCGCCACATGCTGTGCAAAGCGACGGCCATCAGCAACGCGAGCACGATCAGAACGAAGTCACCGACTGCGTAAGAAACCGTCAGCAGCGTCACCGTGGGGGAATCATGAGAACCCGCCTGGACCGCGAGGACTTCGCAGGCGAGCGCGACGAGTGCCGTGACGATGATGAGGCCGTCGAGCAGTAGAACTCGTGGTGGATCCGCAGTGTCGTACACCCGGACCCTGGCGTGGTCAGCTCGGGCTATCACGAGCAGCGCTGCGAACACTCCCGCCGGAAACAGCAGGAAGAGCGCGCTAGCAACACCCGGCACCGCCGCCGCGGCACTGTGCACGGCGCGATACCACGTCCAGATCGCCTGCGCGGCGACCCATCCTCCCAAACCGACGGCCAGGAATAGTCGCCAGCGCCGCTCCGGGCCGGTGTGCGACCACCCGGCCCACGAGTAGGCGACGCCGGCAACGATCGCGTTGACCAGAGCGGCCAGGTCGTCAGCCAGCCGCGACACCGGGTCCGAGTAGGTGAGGACTAGAACAGTCGCCGTCGCCGTTAGGACGACAAGCCACCCCATTAGCAGCCACCGTGGTGGCCCGGATGCAAGTAGCCGTGGAGGCACACGCACACAGCCACTGTTGCACATCGGCCATGCCCACGCCTACTGGAGCAACTCAAGAACAAGCCTGCGACCTGCACAAATGACGCAAAGAACCCCGACTCGCAGGGGCTTCGGGCCTCAACCGCGCAATAGTTTCACGAGCTTGCCACTGGCAGCAGGCCGACGTGGACCGAGCGACCAGTAGACGTTCGTGCCACCGACGGCCAGTAGGCCTGGCCGGAGAGCCTGTCCGCCGCCCGCAACGGCGCTCCCCGGCGAGGACAAACTCGCATCGACTGGTCTGGTCCACTCCGGCGCCAACGTGCTGCTGGCTGAGCCGACCAACAACCTGCCCCCCGCTGCTAGCGGATCCACTACGCGACATGAGCAAATACCCCGGTGCGAATGAGGATCGCCACGCCGATGACGATGTAGACGACTGGAACCAGCCAGCGGCACATGCGGTCGAGGCCGCTGAGCACTCGCTTCCGGGTCGCGGCGAAACGGGCCACCAGGCACCACACCCCGATGAGCGCCAAGAAGACGACCACGGTCAGCACGGTCTGCGCCGGCGGGAAGACGCGGAATGCGGCGCTGTAGACGCTGAGGTTGTCCGCCCCGTTGGCCACGACGATCGAAACGACCGACAGCACACCGATGGTCGGCAGATCCCGCTCCTGCTCGCCTGCCCGGACGGCCCGTACCAGCCCGTAGATTCCGAGCGCCAGCGGCAGCAGACCGAGCAACCCGATCCAGGACTCCGGCACGACCATCAGCCCGACGGCCGCCAGCAGGCTCACCGCGATCAGGCACGTGGACCCCAGGTACTGACCGGCCGCGATCTGCCACGGGCGCGGGCTGCCCACCTGCGCGGAGCGCAAGAACAACGCGGTCAGCACGACCAAGCCGTCGATATTCGTAGCCGTCCACATCACCACTGCGACCAAGACCGCCGCACCCAAAACCATCACACGAGAAATGCTGGCGTCACCGCATCCCGACGGCACCGCGACAATTCACACGAACGAGTGATTGCGGCGGCGGATCTTCCGGAAGGACGCCAGCCGCGCCCCGGGTCGGTGACCTCCGTTGGCGCGCTCCCGAAACCGTCCGCGCCTTCGCCAGGCATCCGGGGGCCACGAAGCGGCCGACGCTGTCCGCGGCTCGGCCAAGGATCCGCGGCGTCGCTCACTCGGGTGGTAAAACCGAGTTGACATCGCTGCAACGTCCCGGCCCGCCAACCATGGTGTCGCTGCCACCGAGCTCGGTTCGCCTGCTACACGCGAAGATCACGGCATGGCGCGGCCGTGTCCATACGTGCTCGGTTTCGCAGTGCACGAGTACCGCTCTCCAGATGGGGGATGGAGACGCCATGGATGATGTTGTTCCGGCCCGGCCGGCTTTCGCCGAGCGGTGGCGTGGATTCGATCGAGCGCAGGTCGCCGAACATCTCGGCCTGCTCGAATCCGAGCTCCGCCAGCTCCGCGAGGAGCTTCGCTGCACAGACGAGGAGGAGCAGCACGACTCGGAGGTCGTCGAGTTCGCGGAGAAACGTGCCGCCGCGATCATCGGCCAAGCGCGCGAGGAGGCTGCGAGGCTCTTGGAGGAGGCGGAGGGAACGGCCGAGCAGATCAGAGCGCAGGCTTGCGATTTTGCTCGCTGGTTGGCGGAGCGTCGGGCCGACCTCGATCGGGAAACCGCGTGCCGGAAGAGGGAGGCGCGCGAGCGCGAGCACCGTCTTCGGCGGAACGTTCAGAAGGAGTACAAAAGAATCACGGCGCTGGCGCAGGAGGATGCCGAGCGACTGCTCGACCGAACGCGTCGACGCTGCGAACAGCAAGACGCCGCGAGCGAAGCGCGCTACCGGCGCATTTGCGCGGAGGCGGAAGAACGGAAGCAGGAGACCGGCGAGGCCATCGATGCGTTGCTCCAGGAAGTCGTCAAACATTCGACTGCGCTGCGGGAGCTGAGCCTGCCGAACGACGGGACTGGCGACGGCCACACCGCTCACCAGCCCGCGACCAACAGCCAGAACATCCAAAGTTGAAGGAAATCGATGTCCTTGTGATTCGTCCGCTCGTCGCTGCTCCGGCGCAGCGCCGCGGCCGCCACGGATTTCGTGGTGATCGACTGCTCCGCTGTGCGCGCCAGCGGACGGTCGTATCACTTCTCGGCACGGCTGGACCGCCGGACAGCGCGGTGGTGGAACGCGGGAAAACAGTCCTAAGAGGACAGCCAACAACACAGGTGTTCCGAACGTCCGGACCGTGCCGTCACGCGTCTTCGCCAACGTGCGATGGGCGCCGCTTTCCGAACAGCGACTCGGGTTCTACGCCCCCGTACTGGCCATCGAGTCCGGCCACTCGATCCTCATCGACTAGGGCTTGCGGGCGATGGCGCCGTACATGGCGATGTCGGCTTCCGGGACGTTCAGGGCGATACCGTCATCCGGGCGCCACTTGTGCATCTGGACGATCCCGGGCTCGACCAGTTCGAGGCCGTCGAAGAACCGGGCGGCCTGGGCCTGGGAGCGCCAGCGCAGGGTCTCGCCGTGCTCGTGGTAGGTCCGGCGGACCGCCGCCAGCGTCTCCGGGGCGAAGTCGTCGGTGGCGATCGTGGCGGCCAGGTAGCTGCCGGAGGGCAGCACGTCGACGATCCGCCGCACGACGTCCAGCGCCTCGTCGTCGTCTTCGATGAAGTGCACGACCGCGATGAGCATCAGCCCGATCGGGCGGTTCAGGTCCAAGGTCTCGCGGAACTCCGGGGATGCCAGGATCGTGTCCGGGGCGCGCAGGTCGGCGTTCACGTAAGCGGTGCAGCCATGCTTGGTGCTTAACATCAGCGCGCGGGCGTGCACGAGCACGATGGGGTCGTTGTCGGTGTAGACGACGCGGGCCTCAGGCCGCACCTCCTGCACGACCTCGTGCAGGTTCGGCGAGGTGGGGATGCCGGTACCGATGTCAAGGAACTGGTCGATGCCGCACTCGGTGGCGAGGTAGCGGCCAGCGCGGTGCATGAACTCGCGGTTGGCGCGCATGTGCACTGGAAGCGCGGGCCAGATTTGCTTGGTGGCCTCCGCGGCAGCCCGGTCAACGGCGTAGTTGTCCTTGCCGCCGAGGATGTAGTCGTAGATCCGCGCGCCGTGCGCCCGGTCTGTCCGCAGGTCGTCGCTGGCATTCCGAAACCCGTCGCTCATAGTGTTCCTCCCCGATCGCGGGCACCTCCATGTTTTCAGAGTTGAAAACCGTTCGTCCACGGGGACTACCCACGCTTTCGGTCCAGGGGGTTGAGGGTGGCGGGCTGGGCGAAGTAGGTGGCCACGTGCCGCGGGACTCTTGCCGACGGCGGCCGCGATCTCGTCGTAGCCGTTGCCTCGAACAAGGACGTCAACCGCACGCTGACACCGCAGCCCTGCAGTGCGACGCGAAGGAGTCAGTGGCGCGGCTGAGCTGGACCTGCGAGGGCCGCCAGCTGGTTGACCACATCAGAGAGCGGCTTCTGGGCGTCCATCTCCACAGTGGCCGATGCACGGAGCATCGGCTCGACCTGGACCGTGTCTGCCACGATCCGGTCACGTTCTTCGAAGGATTTCCCGAAGGTGTTGGTATCACGGTGAGCCACGCGTTCCAGCAGCACCTCCAAGGGGGCGCTCAGCAGTACGATCTCGTCGAATCGCTTATAGAACCTGTGTTGGTTCCACACGGTGCCGACGATGAACAGTGGTTCACCCGAACGCTCGTGCTCGGAAATCAGGACCTCGATCAGGTCTTCGCGCCACTGCGGCTCCACGCCGCCATCTGGACGGGGGATGCCCTCGATCCAGTCCCCGTAGTCGGTGTCCACCACCCGGTAACCCCGCTGGCTCAACGCGTTCAGAGTGGTCGATTTACCAGTGCCGGACATACCGGTCACCAAGATCACTGCCACTTGTTCATCCTAGAGGAGCTTGACGGAGCACTCACCGCTACCGCCGGCGGCACGGTTGGCGGCCGCAGCGCCGTACAAGATCGTTTGAAGGCGCCATCCAGTAGTGCTGCGCACCCGAGGCGCTCTCGACACACACCTCAATTCAGATAAATTCTGGCTCTTCTGCTGCTTCCGTGGGTGGGTTAGGCGCGTCCGGGGAGGGTGGGTCGGTGGCCGCCGAGGGCGAGCATGGCGAGAGCGATGAGTGCTTGGGGGCTGCGGAATCCGAAGGCGATGCGGGTGAGCAGGCGGATTTTGGTGTTGGTGGATTCGATGAGTCCTTGGGAGAGGCCGTGTTCGAGGGCGGCGTCGATGGGGGCGCGGTGTTTGGTGATCTTCTTGGCGAGCTCGACGAAGACGGGGATCTGGCAGCGCCGTGCCCAGGAGGTCCAGCGGTCCAGGGCTTGTTTGCCTTGCTCGCCTTTGGCGGTGAAGACGTACCGGAGTCCTTCTTTGAGCAGGTAGGCCCGGTACAGGCGGCGGTCGGTGGTGGCGATCCAGGCCAGCTTCGCCTGCTGGTTTTCGGTGAGGTCTTCGGGGTTTTTCCACAGCGCGTAACGGGAGTCTTTGAGCTTCTTGGCTTTCTCGTGCCCGGGACGGGCCGGGGAGTCGGTGGCCGGGCGGCCCCGGCGGCGTGTGCCTTCGGTGCGGGCCAGGGCGCGGGCGTCGTTCCAGGCCCGTCGCCGTTCGGCATCGAGTGCTTCGGTGGCCCAGGCGACCACGTGGAAGGGGTCGGCGCAGCGGATGGCCTTCGGGGCGCGGCGGGCGACGGTGTCGGCGATCCACTGGGCCGCATCGGCGGACACATGCGTGATCTCCGCGGCGCGCCTCTCGCCGAGGGCGTCGAAAAACCGGTTCAGCGTCGCGGAATCGCGCCCCGGCGCGGCCCACACCAGCCGCCCGGTGTCGTGGTCCACCACCACCGTCAGATAGCGGTGATGCTTCTTGTAGGAGATCTCATCGATCCCGATCCGCCGCAACCCACCGAACCGGTCACTCTGGGTTTCGGCGTCGGCCCACACCCGGGCCACGATCGCACCCACGGTGCGCCAGGCGATGCGCATCAGCTCGCATACCGCCGATTTCGAGGAGCGCACCGCCAGCCACGCCACCGTGTCGTCGAAAGCCAAGGTGTGCCCGGCGCCATGACGCGCCCACGGCAGCCGCGCCACGGTGGGCCCGTGCTCCCGGCAGCGCACCCGCGGCGCGGCGGCCTCGAGATGGACCTGGATGGTGCCCAGGTCCAGGGCCCGCCACCGGCGCCGTCCCTCGCCCCGGTCATACCGCCAGGACCAGCGGCCACACCGGCCGCAACGGCCGCGCCCGCCCTTGCGCGGGCGCACGTGCACCATCACCCGTTCCGCGGCCTCGTCGAACTCCACATCCTCGATCACCGTGCGCCTGTCGACGCCCACCAGAGCACGCCATAAACTGGCCTTCGGCACGCCGTTCTCCGTCCCCTCGGTTCCTGACCTTCGACAAGCCAGAAACCTAGACGAAGCAACGGCGTGCCCCGTCTCCGGGCCTAAAACAGCAGCTCACATCACCCACGGATCAGTCACAAGAGCCTAAATTCTCACGTTCTCGCAGGTCCGCCGGAAATCCAAGATGGGGAATATTCAAATTCACTCGGAATCCGGCCCGGAATCAGTAGTCGAGAATTAGGCCATCCGGGGCACGGTCCTATCCTGCCAATGGAACCTTGTTTAACCTCTGTCCATGATGGACCCGTCGTTTCCGACCGACGAGGATGCGCAATCGATCCTGTCCTTCGCGCAGGCCGCATTGGACGCCCACCTGCACGACGACCTGGCTGCGCTCAGGCACCTGATGGACCTCAACGAAGCCCACGGACCCGCCGGCAGTACTTGGCCACGGTGCTCCTGGCTGCGAACCTCGATCACATGCTGGTCGAACCGCCCACCGGGATGAGCACCGGTTTTGACGAAACCGCCGGTGCTCGCGATGTTCTCGACGCACTGAACTTCGCCGCCGCCGTCCACGCCAAGAACCGCCCGAGCGCCGACTCCATCTGGAACAGGCTGGTGACCGAACAGCGGCCAGTGGACCTCACGATCGCAATGTTGCACCTGCACAAGAAGCTCCGCGCACAAGGCGAGCACCCGGACAAGCCCCGGAGACCGCACTGGGGCCACGAGAACGATCGCCGACCCCGCTAACGCGCTGAACTCTGCGATCATATCTCGCCAGGGGCTACCGGCCAGGACGACCGACGCAGCTGATCAGCGAGCAGTGCCCTTCGCGCACTCCGGCCTCATGTTCCCTTGCGGAACAGGAAGGTCAGGTCTTCGCCGGTGGTACGGGTGAATTCCTCGCCCTCCTGGAGCATGCGCAGACGGACCGAGAGATCGGCCGCATAGACATCCACAGTGGACTCGATGAGCGTGGCGTACGTGTGTGCCGATGAAGGTCGGCCTGACCGGCGTCGCCAGGTAAATCCGGTTGCGACGCCGGCGAAGCGGTGCTTGGTTGCCTCATTCGTGGCTTCGGCGGAGGCGTCGTCCGCCGCGCGCCATCTGCGCTCTCGACGTGCTCGCAGCTTCTCCCCGGCCGTGGATGCCACTATCCACATCAGACGGATACGCCGGAACCGCGGTCGCCTTCGAGGTCATCGGCAACGACGTCACCGTCACCCTCGCCGCCGAAGCCGGTCAACTCCAGCTCAACGCCTTCGAGCCCATCATCGTCCACAGCTTGCTGAAGTCCCTGACCCACCTCACCGCGGCGTGCGACGCGCTCGACACCCGATGCGTCTCCGGCATCACCGCCAACCAGAGCCACCTCGACGCGACCGTGCGCAACTCGATCGGACTGGTCACGGCGCTGACCCCCTACCTCGGCTACGCCAACGCCACCACCATCGCCCAGCAGGCGCTCACCACCGACCGCACCATCACCGAACTGGTCACCGACACCGGCCTGCTCTCCCCCACCCAGCTCGAAACCCTCCTCCAGCCCGAACAGCTCACCCGGCCACGCCGCCTGGAGAACTCGATGGCGGAGGAAGCGAACGGCTGAACCAGCCTCCGGTCGCCGCAGGTCCGGACCGCACCGGCATCAGCCGCCGTCAGGAACCGGGGGCGCGGAAGTCGACAGCCTTCCGCACAGCCTCGTCGATATCCTCGGGGCGGAGGAGCGGCACCGCCCTGGACGTCACGGCGCCGGTGGCCTGCACCGCCATAGCCGTGGCGGCCATGGAGACGTCGTCGGGCACGTCGACAACGATGTAGAAATCGTCGTCGCCGAACGCGAAGTACATCGACTCGAGCGTTCCGCCGCACGACCCGAGGACCCTTTCAACGGCCTCCCGCCGCCCGGTTCCGCCCTCGGCGAGCACCCCCTTCGTCCCCTCGGCGGTGTAGCTGCCCTGCACCAAGTACTTCGGCATGTCGCTCCCCCACTTCACCGTGCGGCCACCGTGGCCGCGGTTCTGCTCCCACACTCGGGCACGAGAGCAGGCTGGGCCATTCGAAGCAGCCGCCCGGACTCCTCACCGGGCCGACAGCAGCCGGATCTCGCCGACCGCATGATGTCGGCTGCGGGCGGCGGTACCGGTTTTCTCGGCCTGCCGCCGTTAGCGGCTGCAGCCTCGGCCGCCGTTGACAACGCCAGCAGGCCACGACCGCTACGCTGCCCGAAGAACGATCAGTTCATTCATCCAATGATCGTCCAGGCCTGTAAAATCTCGGAAATCTTGAATAGTCAAATGTTAAGTCTGGCGATCACGCATCGTCAGCCACAATTGCGGGAGCATAAATTTTAAGCAGGCAAGATGGGGCCACCCATACGGCCCAAACCCACCCGAAAGGCCCATTGCGGCATGCGAATCAACCGGCTACTTTCAGTGGGCCGCAACCAGTTTCTTTGTCGCCGACCTGCGATTTTGATAACTGAACTGCGGACTATTGCAATTCGCCCTTCCCTTGGAGAATTCATTGCTGCCCATGCGAAACTACCTCGCTGCTGCCACGGCGGCCGTTCTGATCGGCGGTGTCGGCACCTTGTTGACGGCACCGGCTTCCGCGTCGCCTAGCGCGATCAGCCATTTTGACGACGGCAGTTTCGAAACGCCAACGGTGGCAGCAAACACGTTCCAGAACTTCGCGATGGGGCAGTCTATCGGACCGTGGCGGGTGGCGAGCGGGAATGTCGACCTGATCGGTGCAGGGTTCTGGCAGGCTGCCGACGGTGACCAGTCCGTCGACCTCAACGGCGCTAATGCGGGGGCTGTTTCCCAGACTTTCAAGACAGTCCCAGGAACAGGGTACACAGTGACGTACTCCCTTGCCGGCAATCCCGGCGAATCGACGAAACTGAAAACGGGCAAGGTCCTCATCGACGGGCAGAATTTCCAAGATTTCTCCTTTGACACGACCGGGAAAACAACGACCAACATGGGCTATGTGAGACGGCAGGTGACCTTCGTGGCCACCAGTACATCCACGACGTTGACGTTCGCCAGCACCACCCCCAACAGTGCATGGGGACCGGTGATCGACGACGTCACGGTCAACCCCTGCCCGCCTGCCCCGTGCTGCGGGTGATCCGGGCGCGGTGATGGCGGATAACCCGGCCGGATCGCCGGTGCGCGACCTGCACAGCCGCGCGCAATTTCTTTGAGCCGGTTTGCCAGGCGGGTGTGGGACGGGGCCGTCTCACACCCGCCGACGCTCATCGCGTTCCAGCGCCTGGGCGAGAGCCTGCACCGTCGCCGCCGAATGGAACAGCGTGACCAATCGAGTTTTTGGCGCCAGCCGCCAGAAGTCGAATTCGACGAATCGGCTCATGCCGATCGACTGTCCCCAATCACGGCACCGTTGACCGGACGCAGGAGAGAAGTATTCGATCGACTGCGCACCCAAATAGAATAGGATCGGCTTTCCCGGGGCCGCACCCATGGGGATCCGATATTCGACATCTACCCCAGGCCTTCCCAGGTGCTGGGTGACCGGGTTTCACTCGACCTCGACACCCTGAATCTGAAGGAAGTGGTGGAGTACTTTCCCGATCCTGACGCCGGCGAGTTCTTGACCCCCACAAGCATGCCGTCGCCCTCACTTACACCCGCGTCATGTCGGGTGACCCATGTCCTCGTGGGAAAGCCATCGATTTCCGCTGGTTTTCGCCCGACGCGCTTTCCGAGCGTGACGCCGGGCGTCGGGGTCTCCGGTCAGGCCCTCGACGGTCACGGTGGTGGTCATGGCGGTGTCCTCCTGGCGCTGGTCGCGGTCGATGCAGCGGGAGCGAAGGCCGGCATAGACGGCCGGTCGGCTGACCCGGGCGGCGTCGGCCAACGCGGCATCCGGATTGCCACCAGGGACCTGAAGACATCGTGAAGAAGACATGAACCCGGGTTGGGCATGCTGGTATCTAGGAAGCAAAGCCGACGCTTGGGAGTGCGGACATGATGGCAAACGATCACGGCACGGTGCTCGCCACCATGGTCTTCAACCTGGTAGCCCCGGCGGGTGTGATCGCGCCGGTTGGCGTGGAACTGCGGTACGACAGCCGCAACCCGTACGAGGTCTGCATGAAGTTCAACGTGGGCAAGGCCGGTCAGGTGGATTGGGTGATCGCCCGTGACCTGCTGGCCGACGGGCTGGTCGCCGAGGCAGGCGAAGGTGACGTGCGAATCCGCCCTCGACTGGACGATCCGGGGTTGGTCCTGATCGCGTTGAGCTCGCCGTCAGGGCAGGCCACCTTCGAAGTGAATGCTGATCAGCTTGTGGAGTTCTTGAACGACACCTACGACGTGGTCGCACCCGGTGACGAACACCGGTGGATGAACGTCGACGAGGCGCTGAGCCGGCTGCTCTCGCACAACCTGTAGTGGCCCGGTTTCTCCCGAAGCGCCGCACGCCAGGCGGCAAGCCGCAGGACCTGGCGTCACCGCACAACTGCGTGTAGTCCGCGGAACGGGGCTTGAAGACACGCGGCTTGCCGGGCTGTTCGTACCGAGGTACCAGGAACTCGACGCCAGCACGCGGCGCAGTCCAGCTGCGATTTCAACTGACCTTCGCCGTTTGGATGTGCGGCCGACACCGAAGCTTGATCGACCGGGCCCCACTGGTTCACCCGATCGGGTCAATATGCCTCGGTGACATCACTCCTTCGTAATCCCCGCCGTGCATTCGCGGCGGTGACTGTTGCCGCTGTTGGCGGGTTGACCGTGCTGGTCACGCCCGCTGCGGCGGCACCGAGCACTGGCCCGGTCATCGCCGAGGTGTATGGCGGCGGCGGGAACTCCGGCGCGCACCTCACCCAGGACTTCATCGAACTGGCGACAGTCGGCAGCACCGCGGCGGACCTGACCGGGATGAGCGTGCAGTACCTCCCGGCCTCGCCGACCGCGAGCACCCGCTGGCAGGCCACTGCGCTGTCCGGTTCGGTCGAACCGGGCGCGCGTTACCTCGTCGGCGAGGCCAAGGGCGGCAGCGGCACGGTCGAACTGCCCGCACCGGAGGCCGCGGGGTCGATCAACATGGCGGCGGCCTCCGGCACGGTGGCGCTGGTCGAGGGGACGACCCCGCTCACCTGCCTCACCGCCGACGACTGCGCGGCCGACTCGCGGATCGTCGACCTCGTCGGCTACGGCAGCGCGGTGGTCCGGGAGACCGGACCGGCTCCTGCGGGCAGCAACACCACCTCCGTCGACCGCCCCGGGCTGGTCGACACCGACGACAACGCGGCCGACTTCGCGGCCGGCTCGCCGACCCCGGAGAACTCCAAGGGCGAGGGGCCCGGCGGGCCCGGCGGTGGGGTGACCGACGCGCGCATTCACGACGTCCAGGGCATCACCCGGACATCCCCGATGGCCGGCAAGGTCGTGCGGTTCCCTGGCATCGTGACCGCGACGCGGACGTTCGGCTCGGCACGTGGTTTCTGGCTGCAGGACCCCGAACCCGACAACGACCCGCGCACCAGCGAGGGCATCTTCGTGGTCACCGGTTCGGTGACCACGGACGTCGCAGTCGGCGACGCCGTCACCGTCACCGGTGCGGTGGCCGAGTACCGCCCCTCGTTCGGCTCCCCGACGACCACCGAGCTCACCAGCGCCACCTGGACCACCGCCTCGCGCGGCAACGAGCTGCCCGATGCGGTCGCGATCACCGAGAACACGGTGCCCGACCAGTACATCCCGGAGCCGGGCGGCAGCATCGAATCGCTGCCGCTGGAGCCCTCGAAGTACGCGTTGGACTTCTGGGCGGCCCACGAAGGTGAGCTGATCAGCATCGTCGACGCGCGCGCCGTGGGCGGGACCACCGCCTACAACGAGCTCTACGTGACCACCAAGCCGAACGAGCACCCGACTGCACGCGGTGGCTCGGTGTACCTCGGCTACGACGCGACCAACAGCGGGATCGTCAAGGTGCAATCGCTGATCCCGTTCTCCGAACAACCGTTCCCGCAGGCCAACGTGGGTGACGTCCTCACCGGTATCACCTCGGGACCGGTCGAGTACAGCCAGTTCGGCGGGTACACCGTCCAGGCCTCGATCCTTGGCGAGCTCAAGGACAACGGTCTGGTGCGCGAGGTCACCCGTCCGCAGAAGGGCGGCGAGCTCGCGGTGGCCACCTACAACGTGGAGAACCTGTCGGCCGTCGACGAGCAGGCCAAGTTCGACGGGCTGGCCAGCGGCATCGTGAAGCACCTGTCCTCGCCCGACATCGTCACGCTGGAGGAGATCCAGGACAACAACGGACCTGCGGGTGCGAACGACGGCGTGGTGGCGGCGGACCAGACGCTGAAGCGCTTCGTCGACGCGATCGTGGCGGCGGGTGGCCCGCGCTACGAGTGGCGGCAGATCGACCCCCAGGACATGACCGACGGTGGCCAGCCGGGTGGCAACATCCGGGTGGGCTTCCTGTTCAACCCGAAGCGGGTGTCGTTCGTGGACCGGCCGGGCGGTGACGCCACGACCGCGGTCGACGTGGTGACCAACGAGAAGAGCAAGCCGCACCTGTCGGTATCCCCCGGCCGGGTCGACCCGGGCAACGCGGCGTGGCAGAACAGCCGCAAGCCGCTGGTCGGCGAGTTCGTCTTCCAGGGCAAGGCGGTGTTCGTCGTGGCGAACCACTTCGCCTCGAAGGGCGGCGACCAGTCCGTGCACGGGATCAACCAGCCACCGAACCGCAGCTCCGAGGTGCAGCGTGTGAAGCAGGCCGAGGTCCTGCGCGCGTTCATCGACAAGCTGCTCGCGGCCGATCCGAAGGCGAACGTCGTGGTCGCCGGCGACCTGAACGACTACCAGTTCTCGCCGACCCTGCAGACCCTCACCCAGGGGGGTGCGCTGACGGCGTTGATCAACACCTTGCCGGAGAACGAGCGCTACAGCTACGTGTTCGAGGGCCGCTCGCAGGCCCTCGACCACATGCTGGTGTCGCGGACACCGCGGCAGGTGGACTACGACGTGGTGCACATCAACTCCGAGTTCGCCATGCAGTCCAGCGACCACGACCCGCAGATCGTGCGTTTCCAACCCGGTAACTGACCCGCGAGTCCCCGCTCTGGTCGCGGCTGGAGCCACCCGAGGCCGCCTCGGTGCGTTCAACGCAACCGAGGTGGCCTCGGGTGCTTCACATCTGGCGGGCGGGGCGAGAGGCGTCGGCCGATGAACCGGTATCAGCGTGAGGTGTTTTCGTCCCAGAAGCGCAGTAGGTGGGGAACGAGGTCACGAGGCCTTTCCTCGGGGAAGAACAGCTTGCCGCCCTGGACCTCCACCACTTCGGTAGCGCCGGGGATGGTGTCACGCAGCCAATATGCCCATCGCAGCGCGAAGTTCTGATCTCCGGTGCCCCACACGACCAGTGTCGGGACGGTGAGCTCCGTCAGCCCTGGTTCGATCGCCATCAGGTCGGCTGCGGTCAGCGACACCAGCAGTCGCTCGAACTCCCGTCCGGCCTCCAGCGTGCCGAGCACTGGACGAACGTAGCCGTGCAGCACCTCGTCGTCGACCCGTTCTGGATGCTCGTACCCTTGGCCGAAAGCGCTCCCCCGGATGAGTTCTACGTTCCCGGCGAGCTCGATTCCTAGCTGGGCCAGCTGTCCGGCCCCGGCGAGTTCGACCACCGGGCGGAACGCTTCGGGCGGCAGATTGTCGTGGGTGTCGCAGTTGGTGAGGGCGAGCGTGCGCAGCCTGCCGGGCTCGCGCACTGCGAAGACCTGCGCGATCGCGCCACCGGTGTCGTTGGCGACCAGATCGACGGTGTCGAGTTCGAGCGCGTCGCAGAACCGGCCGAGCACACTGGCCAGGCCGCCGAGGGTCAAATCCTGGTCCTCGCGCGCCGCCGAGCGACCGTGCAGGGGCAGGTCGAGCGCGATGCATCGCCGGCGTCCAGCGCACGCTTCGATGACGTGGCGCCACAGGGCGGCATTCGTGCCCACGCCGTGCACGAAGAGCGCCGCCGGTCCTTGGCCCATGTCGAAGTAGCTGACGTCGCCAGACGATGTCGACACCGTGTGCCGATGATCTTCGAGTGCGCGCAGGTCCATCGATGGAGTCCCTCCAGAAAGCAAACCGACTGTCGGTCTAGATTGAACAGACCGACAGTCGGTTTGTCAACGACTAGGTCGGGCACGCGACTTTGATCAAGAAAGCGGACCGGTGGTCCTCAAGGCCCGGCTTGCCCGCGTCGAGCAGCGCATCAGCGAAGGCCGACCGTCGATCGTCGCCGGTGGGCGGCGACTGGCCCACGCTCGTCACCATCTCGACGATGCCGGGCTCAGCCTCGATCAGTGGCACACGAAGTGGGACGCGGCCCGATGGTTGTTCACCGCTGACGGCGAGTCCGATGCCCATGCCGGCATCCGCGGCAGGTGACCGCCGTGAGTGTTTTTGCGAAGGTGACCATCGGCACCCGGGCAACACCAGCACAAGGACAGCTGCGCACGCGGTGTTGGCGAGCATGAACGATCCTGAGCCCGAGACCGTGCCGGACGCGGCGCAAGGAATCGAGCTGCAGCGGCTGGCGACGTTGCTGGATGCGTGGCGACAGCACGACTGGCGCGCGCGGGGACTGAACCAGGCTCGACCGCTACAGCAGGCATCGATGCCGTTCGCCGCGCCCGATGACCCGAAACGTTCAGTAGGCAACCGAGATGTGTTCGCGTGGGTGCTCGTGGCGCTCGATCTCGTCGACGACCGCCAGCGCGAAGTCGGCACCGGAGATCTCCGACTTGCCGTTCTCGTCGAACAGAGCCACGTCACCGCCGAGGCGGTAGGTGCCAATCCTCTCGCCGGCAGCCCAGGAGCCGTAGCCGCCCGCGGGCGAGAACACGGTCCAGTCGAGTCCGTCCGGCGCGCCGGTCGCGAGCCATTCCCGGATCCCGTCCATCTCCAGCGCCTCCGACCGGAACTGCTCGGAGATCTCCCCCTCGACGAACCTGGGCTCGCCCGCCGCGGGGCGCAGCGACGCGAACCCGGCGATCACGATCAAGCGTGCCCCGGTGCCGGCCGCCGCATTGGCGAAGTCCTGGTACAGGCCGTGGAGCCGGCCCACCAGGTCCCCGCGCGGTGACAGGGTCGCGACCACCGCGTCCTGGCCGGCGATCAGCGCCGTGGCGTCCTCGGCCCTGCCGTGCCTGTAGACCACTCCGGCGGCCGGCGTGGTGGGCGCTGACCGCGAGAACGACGTCACCTGATGTCCGCGCGCGGCTGCCTCGGTGACGACGTTGCTGCCGGTGTATCCGGTACCGCCGATGATCAGGATCTTGCCCATGGCGACTCCCCTGCGGGTAGATGTCAGCGCCAGCCGAGCGCGGGCGCGACGTGGGTGAGAATGCTGTCCAGCACGTGACTGTTGTAATCCACCCCGAGCTGGTTGGGCACGCTCAACAGCAGCGTGTCAGCCTCGGCGATCGCCTCGTCCCCGGCCAGCTGCTGCACCAGCACGTCGGGCTCGGCGGCGTAGGTGCGGCCGAAGATGGCCCGCGTGTTCGCGTCGATGTATCCGACGTGGTCCTCGCTGTCGCCGTCGCGGCCGAAGTACGCGCGGTCCAGGTCATTGGTGAGCGCGAAGATGCTGCGCGACACCGACACGCGCGGTTCGCGCTGCCACCCGGACTCGGCCCACACCTTGCGGAACGCCCGGATCTGCTCGGCCTGCTGCACGTGGAACGGCGCCCCGCCCTCATCGTCCTTGAGGGTCGAGCTCATCAGGTTCATGCCGAGCTTGGCTGCCCAGGCAGCGGTGGCGTTGGAGCCGGCACCCCACCAGATCCGGTCCCGCAGCCCCTCGGAGTACGGCTCGATGCGCAGCAGTCCGGGCGGGTTGGCGAACATCGGGCGCGGGTTCGGCTCGGCGAACCCCTTGCCTTCCAGCACCTTCAGCAACACCTCAGTGTGCTTGCGGGCCATGTCGGCGTCGGTCTCGCCCCCGCTTGGCTGGTAGCCGAAATATCGCCACCCGTCGATCACCTGCTCTGGCGAGCCACGGCTGATGCCGAGCTGGAGCCTGCTGCCGGAGATCAGGTCCGCCGCTCCGGCATCCTCTGCCATGTACATCGGGTTCTCGTACCGCATGTCGATCACGCCGGTGCCGATCTCGATGCGTGAGGTCTTGGCGCCGATCGCGGCCAGCAGCGGGAACGGGGAAGCCTGTTGCCGGGCGAAATGGTGCACCCGGAAGTAGGCGCCGTCGACACCTAGCTCCTCTGCCGCCACGGCCAGGTCGATGGCCTGCAGCAACGAGTCCGAGGCGGTCCTGGTCTGCGAATGCGGAGTGCTGGACCAGTGTCCGAAGGATAGGAATCCGATGCGTTTCACGACCGTTGCAACACCGCAGCCCACTGGTTGATTCCTCAACCAATTTGGTGGCCGACGACACGGAGCCGCGCCCCAGGAGACTCGGTACTTCGCGCCCGCTCGTTGCAGCAGCACGCAGCTGCGGACCCCGAAGACGACGAGCAAGCCGATCTTGGCCATGAGGTCGCCGAAGCCCTTGATGATCGCTCCGAGGTAGGACGCCCCGAGGAGCAGGGCTATGACGGTGTTCACGCGGAACCGGATGATCAGCAGTCCGCTTAGGCGCCGATCAGCGGGCTTCCGCCAACGGCGGGCTGACAGGATTCGACCCTGCACCCCCTTGACCCCACGTTCTGTCCACAAGAGACGCTTAGCGGCGAGAACTTCGAAACCCAGGAAAACCGGGGCAACCCTTCTGGTCCTCGTCAATCTCCATGCGCAGCCAGTGCCCGTACCGTCCCGTTCGGAGCGAGCAGACCAAGCTCGCCGAGGGCACTCACGACACGTCATGCCGGGGCCGGTGCTGTCGGTGCTACTTCCGCGATCTCGCTCGCTGACTGCGGTTCCCCGACCAACGCGACCCGCAGTTAGTGCCCAACCAGCACCTTCGTGACGGCAACGCCCTCGAGGACACCGCCCGCTTTGCCAATGATCGGTTGTGCTCGCTCGTCAACCGCGAAACCAGGTCCGCGTCACCCTCGCTTCGAGAATGCCGCCGTGATCATCCTGGTGTTCGCGCGCATGGTGCGGCCAGAGGGATGACCGAGGGAATGAACCGCACCCGCACCGCTTCGACGTACTGGAGAGCCACCAACCGACACCTGGCACGAACACCGGGTTCACTCCCAGACCACGACGTTGCGCCGCACGGGCGTCGCGGTGGAGTTGGTGACGAACAGCTCCGGGCTGCGCTCGCGGATCCGCTCGATGTCGGCGAAGACCTCGCGCAGGTGCGCGCGCATGGTCTCGCGGGCGCGCGGCGGGTCGTGGTCGAGCACGGCCTCGAGGATCCGGACGTGCTGGTCGACGAAAACGCGCGGCGAGTTCGCCTCGTAGAGCCCGAGGCGCCGCGCGCGGTCGAGGTGGCCCTTCGCGGACACCACGGTCGGCCACGCGCTTTCGTGGTCGGACAGCCGCAGGAGCCCGCGGTGGAACTCCTCGTCGAGGGCGAAGAAGTCCTCGAGATCGATCTGCGGCTCCTGCTGGCGCGCCAGGTTGGCCTCCAGTTCGGCGACCACCTCGTCGTCGAGTTCCGCCGGAAGGTCGTCGAGCGCGGCGAGTTCGACCGCCTCGCGCAGGAACTGGGCGTCGGCCACGCGCCGCGGATCGACCCTGGACACGAACGAACCGACCTGCGGGAACACCTGCACCAGCCCCTCCTCGGACAGGAGGATGAGGCTCTCGCGCACGGGCGTGCGGCTCACGCCGAGGCCCGCGGCCAGCTCGTTCTCCGACAGCGCGGCCCCCGGCCGCAGCTCCAACGTCAGCATCTTGCGGCGCAGCGTCGCGTAGACGGCCCGCCTGCTGGTGCGCCCTCTGGTCCCCTCGGTCACGGGTCCAACACTAGTAGACAAGCCTGCCGAACTAGTACACCAGTGCTTGACGCTCTCCGGGACAAGTGCTTGTATACCAGTACTGCTACACCAGTTGCGAGTCCTCGAGGGAGCGGATCCTGTGAGCAAGATCGAGCGGGCCGAGGTGTTCGTCGCCTCGCCCGGCCGGAGCTTCGTCACGCTACGTCTGACCACGTCGGACGGGGTGCTCGGACTCGGGGACGCCACGCTCAACGGCCGCGAGCTCGCGGTGGCCAGCTACCTGCGCGACCACGTCGCCCCGCTGCTCATCGGCCGCGACCCCGCCCGCATCGAGGACATCTGGCAGTACCTCTACCGCGGCGCTTACTGGCGGCGCGGCCCGGTGACGATGACCGCGATCGCGGCCGTGGACACCGCGCTCTGGGACATCAAGGGCAAGGTCGCGGGCCTGCCCGTCTACCAGCTGCTCGGCGGCCGCTCGCGCGACGGGGTGCTGGTGTACTCGCACGCCAGCGGCACCGACGTGCCGTCGCTGCTCGACGACGTGGCCCGCTCCCGCGAGTTCGGCTACCACGCCATCCGCGCGCAGGCCGCGGTCCCGGGCATCGGCGGCACCTACGGGGTGCGCAAGGGCGTGGTCTACGAACCCGCGGCCACCTCGCTGCCGGAGGAGCAGCCCTGGTCCACTGAGGCGTACCTGGACCACGCCCCGACGTACCTGGAGGCGATCCGCGAACGCTTCGGCTTCGACTTCCACCTCCTGCACGACGTGCACCACCGGCTCACCCCGATCGAGGCCGCGCGGTTCGGCAAGCGCGTCGAGGACTGCCGCCTGTTCTGGATGGAAGACCCCACGCCCGCGGAGAACCAGGAGTCCTTCCGGCTGATCCGCCAGCACACCACCACGCCGATCGCGGTCGGCGAAGTGCTGTCGTCAATCTGGGACGTCCAGCACCTCATCACCGAGCAGCTCATCGACTACGTGCGCACCAGCGTGGTGCACGCGGGCGGGATCACGCATCTGCGGCGGATCTTCGACCTGGCCGCGCTGTACCAGGTCCGCACCGGCTCGCACGGCGCCACCGACCTGTCCCCCGTCAGCCTGGCCGCGGCGGTGCACCTCGACCTCACCGTGCCGAACTTCGGCATCCAGGAGTACATGCCGCACGCACCCGAGACGATGGAGGTCTTCAGCAGTGGGGTGCGCTTCGAGGACGGCATGCTCCATCCGTCGGAGGAGCCCGGATTGGGCGTCGAGTACGACGAGAAGGCCGCCGAGCGCTTCCCGTACGAGCCGCGCTACCTGCCGGTGGCTCGCCGCCTCGACGGCTCGGTGCACGACTGGTGAGCGCGATGCTGAGCCGGTCCACGACAGGCGAGCTCAGTCCGGAGATGCGACCGCTGGTCGATCCCGGCGAGCTGCGGCCGCGAATCGTCCACTTCGGACTCGGAGCCTTCCACCGGGCGCACCAGGCGGTTTACACCTGGGTGCTGGAGGACCGCTTCGCCGCTGAACGCCCGCCGTGGAGCTGGACGGCGCGCTCGTCGTTCCCGACGCCGGTCACCTACCGGCCCTGCGCCCGGGACGGATCGAGTTGTGAGGGTTTGTGGAGCGGGCTCGGTCTTCGCATCCAAAGCGGCAAACCCGTTCGCCCCAGGCAAGCAACGCCCACCACGGGTTCCTAGACACCCAGGAAGTGCGCAATTTCGCGCGAAATTGCACCAGCCGAGGGTGACGGAGATCGTCACGATCCGTCACCGCCAGCCCCCGCCGTCGCAGGTGATGACAATTTCGCGAGAAATTGGCCGTCACCCGGATGAACGCCAATTTCGCGCGAAATTGCGCGGGCCGAAGACAGGCACGCGCCGCTACCCGCACCGCTGCGCCTTATGAGTTCTGAAACAGGCCCTGAGGTCGGGCCCCCAGTACGTGAAGCAAAGGAGCGCACGGATGACTGAGAGCACGCAGACGGAGCCAGACGGCTCCGTACGGCGGACGACGCGCGATCTCAGCCGCGCCGCCGTGTCCGGCTGGCTCGGCACGGCCATGGAGTTCATGGACTTCCAGCTGTACTCGCTGGCCGCCGCCATCGTCTTCAACAAGATCTTCTTCCCCGATGTGAGCCCGGCCATCGGGCTCATCGCCGCGATGGCCACCTACGGCGTCGGGTACGTCGCGCGCCTCGTCGGCGCCGTCTACTTCGGACGGATGGGGGACCGGATCGGCCGCAAGAAGGTCCTTTTCATCACGATCATGCTGATGGGCGGCTCGACGACGCTGATCGGCGTGCTGCCGCCGTACCAGGCGATCGGCATCGGCGCGCCGATCCTGCTCGTCGTGCTGCGGCTCGTCCAGGGGTTCGGGGCGGGCGCGGAGATCGCCGGCGCCACGGTCATGCTGGCCGAGTACGCGCCGGTGAAGCGCCGCGGTCTCATCGCGTCGCTGGCGGCGCTGGGCACCAACTCCGGCACGCTCGCCGCATCCGGGCTGTGGGCGGTGCTGCTGGCGGTGCTGTCGGAGGAGCAGCTGCTCAGCTGGGGCTGGCGGCTGCCGTTCCTGCTGAGCTTCGTGCTGCTGCTGCTCGGCGTGTGGATGCGCTCGAACCTCAAGGAGAGCCCCGTCTTCGAAGAGCGGCCCGACGTCGTCGACGGTGTCGCCCTGTCGCGCAGCGAGATCAACAAGTCCGGCGGGCACTCGATGGAGGCGGGGCTGCGCCAGAGCAAGGGCAAGGCGTTCCTGCTGACGCTGGGACTGCGGTTCGGCCAGGCCGGGAACTCCGGCCTGGTGCAGACCTTCCTCGTCGGCTACATCGCCACGAACCTGCTGGTGAGCAAGTCCGTGCCGACGGCCGCGATCGTCTACGGCTCGCTGCTGGGGTTCGCCACGGTTCCGCTGGTGGGCGTGCTGGGCGACCGGTTCGGCCGTCGCCCCGTGTACCTCGCGATGACCGCGCTGACCATCGTGCTTGCGGTGCCGATGATGGCGACGATCGCCGCCGGCCACACCGTGGCGCTTTCCGTCGCGATGGTCGTGGGCCTGAACATCGGCGTGCTCGGGCTGTTCTCGCTGGAGAGCGTCACGATGGCGGAGATGTTCGGCTCTCGGAACCGCTTCACCCAGCTCGCCGTGGCCAAGGAGATCGGCGGCGTCCTGGCCACCGCGATCGGCCCGGTGCTGGCCGCCACGCTCACCGCCGTGACCGGGCACTGGTGGCCCATCGCGGCGATGCTCATCGCCTACTCGTTGATCACCTTCGCGGCCGCGTATTTCTCGCCGGAGACCCGCGGTCGTGACCTGGTCCGGCTGGAGGACGCGGCATGAGGGCCGTGGTCGTGCACGGTCCCGGCGACGTCAGGGTCGATCGGCTGCCGGATCCGGTGCCCGGCGACGGCGAGACCGTCATCGCCATGGAGTGGGGCGGCATCTGCGGTTCGGACGTGTCCTACTGGCGGCACGGCGGCTCCGGTACGGCGGTTCTGAAGGATCCGCTGGTGCTGGGGCACGAGGTCGCCGGGCGGGTCGCGAGCGTCGGCAGCGGGGTGACCGGGGTCGAGGTCGGCCAGCCGGTCACCGTCCACCCGGCCGAGCTGGTCGGTCCCGAGGCGCTGCCCGAGCGGCTCTCCGGGCGCACCAACCTCCATCCCCGGGTCCGGTACTTCGGCTCGGCGGCGTTCCACCCGCACACCGACGGCGGTTTCAGCGAGTTCCGGGCCGTGCGCGCCGATCAGCTGCGGCCGCTGCCGGACGGCGTGAGCACGCGTCGGGGCGCGCTGGCGGAACCGCTCGCGGTCGCGCTGCACGCGGTCAACCGCGCCGGGGCCCTGGCGGGGCGGACGGTTCTGGTCAACGGGGCCGGGCCGATCGGCGCGCTCGTCGTGGCCGCGGCGAAGCACCGCGGGGCCGGCACGGTGATCGCCGCCGATCTCGCCGGTCCCGCGCTGCACATCGCCGAACGCCTCGGCGCCGACGAGGTGCGGAACCTCGCCGCCGACGACTCGCTGCCAGCAGACGTCGAGCTGGTCTTCGAGGCGTCGGGCGCGCCGGGCGCGCTCGGGCCGGTGCTGCGCGCGACCGCGCGCGGCGGCACGCTCGTGCAGGTCGGCAACCTGCCCGGCGAGCCGGCTCCCGCCGCCCTCGGCGACCTGGTGACCAGGGAGATCACCTGGATCGGCTCGTACCGGTTCGTCGACGAGATCACCGACGCGCTGGACGCCCTGGCCGACGGGCTCGACGTCGATCCGCTCATCACGCACACCTTCGACCTCGACGATGCTGCGGCGGCGCTCGCCGTCGCGGCAGACCGGACGAGCAACAGCAGCAAGGTTCTCCTGCGGCTGGGCGAGGAAGGGAACGGATGACGCCGGTCGTGGCGCTGGGCGAGACGATGGCGCTGCTGAACTGAACACCCCGGCGCAGGGACGTGTCGTGGCCGGTTCGGCGCTGCCGGTCGGCATCGGCGGCGCGGAGTCCAATGTAGCCATCGGGCTGGCCCGTCTCGACGTGCCCTGCACCTGGATCAGCCGCGTCGGGGACGACGCGGCTGGGCTCGCTGGTGACGCGCGAGATCCGCGCCGAGGGCGTGCGGGTACTCGCGCACCACGCCCCCGAGGCGCCGACCGGACTCATGCTCAAGGAGATGCGGGGCGGCAAGCCGTGGCGCATCCGCTACTACCGGCGCGACAGCGCGGCCTCCCGGCTGTCCACATCGGACATCGATGAGTCGCTGATCGCCGCGGCCGGCGTCGTGCACCTGACGGGCATCACCGCGGCGCTCGGGCCCGGGCCGCTCGGCACCCTCGACCACGTCATCGAGCTCGCGCGAGCCGCGGGCACGCTGGTCTCGTTCAACGTCAACCACCGCGCGACCTTGTGGTCGCCGCAGGAGGCTTCGCCGGTCCTGGCCCGGCTCGCCGCGGCCGCGGACGTCTTGTTCGCGGGGCCGGAGGAGGCGCCCCTGCTGCTGGGCCGCGACCCGGCGAGCCCTCGTTCGAGTCGGGCGAGGAACTGGCGCACGCGCTCGCCAAGACCGGCCCGCGCACGGTGGTGATCAAGCTCGGCGCCCTCGGTTCGCTCGCCCTCGACGATGACCAAATCCCCCGCGCGGCAGCGGTGCCGGCCACCGTCGTCGATCGGTTCTGGCTTCGGCCGGAGATTCTGCGGCACCACCCGGGTCTTGCCGCAGGCCCCTCAGTGCGCTATAGGTTGAGAATGGCAGGGAGTACGTTCCTTGCTTCTACGTCCGATGTGGACGAACAAACTCCTCTCGAAGCGCAGAACGAGAGGTTCTTCCTCCTTGGCCGACTCGAACGCCGTCGAGAACGCGGCCACTCTCAAGGCGATCCTCACCGCGCTGCACGCTCCGAAGCCTTGGCCGGCAGGTCGCCATCCAGGGCCAACCCACATCTCCGCGTGATCAGTGCCATGCACCCTCGAGACCTGGGTGTACTGCAGAACCTCGATCGGCCAAGGAGTCTGTCGCCGCGTCCAGGGCTGCCGTGCTTCGCGACTCGCTCAGCGCGCTACGTAGGCGCTCATGAGGGCCTGGACCTCGTAGACGTCGACGCCCTTGCCGAACTGCTTCGTGATCGGCTCGGCGTTGCCGGAAAGCCAGATCTTCAGCTCGGCGTCGAGGTCGAAGGTGCCGGCCGTCTCGACGGAGAAGTGGGTGATGCTGCGATACGGAATCGAGTGGTACTCGACCTTGCGGCCGGTCATGCCCTGCTTGTCGATGAGGATCAAGCGCCGGTCCGTGAAGAGGAACGAGTCCCGGATCAACTGGTAGGCGGCGTGAACTTCCTCCCCCTGCGCCAACAAGCGCCCGAACTCCTGCGCTGCTGCACGAGGATCGATCCGCGAAGCGTTGCCCAGCATTCCGTCGAAAAGTCCCATGCGCGCACTCCCCACAAGAATCCGATTCCGTGCGACCACAGTAACGAAACGCCGGATGCCCGGCGTTGCCCCGGGATCGTCCCGCGCTCCATTCTGGTTAGGCTGTTCATGCTTCGCGTCGTGAGCGGATCGCCAGGCGTCGCACGTGCCATGCCGAGTAGATTCCGCCGCATGCCATGAGCCACGGCACGGCGATCACGGAGCCCGACAGGACTGTTACGACCGCGACCAGCGCGATGCCCAGCGCCGAATCCGCGAGCCGGACGAAGAAGATGTGGCGCGACATGCGCCGGGCGACCACCTCGGTGACATGGGGCAGTCCCGCTGCCCAGACCATCAAGTACGCGACCCACCCGAGTACCAGCAGGGGGTCCACGGCTTGACCGGTCAGCAAGGTTCCCAGCGGGTCGGCGAGCAACGTCAGCGCGACGCCGCCGACTCCGGTGCCGGTGATCAGCAGCCACGTCGCGCGGTGGACGAGCCGTTGCGCGGCTACGGCGTCCTGCCTCGTTTTGGCTACGAAGTTCGATAGCAAGAAACTGCCCGCGCCGTTGATCACCACCTGCAGCGGTGCGACGACGAGGCGACCGGCTTCGAGCACCCCCACGGCGGCCGTGGACACCAGCAGCGCGACCAGGGCGCGTGAACCGAGGAGCGCGGCCGGACGCAAGGCGGCCTGCAAGGATCTCCAGGCGGCGAACGACATCACCGCGGGCAGACCGGCGGTTCCGGCCCGCAGCCGCCGCAATTCCGCTGCGGGTAGCTGCATAACGCCCACGAACACCGCTGCGGCCGCTCCGACGGCCATCGACACGAACAGCGCCGGCAGCGAGAGCCCGGCCAGCGCAGCTGATGCGAGCGCGAGCACCGTCCCGGTGACGTGCACGATGTCGTTGCCCACGAGGTGCCAGAACTGCAATCTGGCCATGAGCAACCGCCGCACCGTTTCCGCGGCCAGTCGCAGCACTGCCATCATCCCGAAGGCCAGTGCGGTAGCTGGTTCGCCGTCGCGCAGCAGCAGGGCCGCGCCGACTGCGACGGCGAAGCACAGCATCCAGCCCGCGAGGGCGCTGGTGACGATGCTGGCCCGGGCGCGGGGTTCGTGGCGGTCGAGGACCGCTAGCGAGTCACCCACCCAGCCCGTGTACAGCGCGATCGCCGTCACCAGCAACGCCAGCAGCAGCACGAAGGATCCGAACTCGGCGAGCCCCAGCGTGCGGGCGGCCAGCACCTGGAGCACCAGACTCGTGCCCGCGGTGATGCCCTGCGACAACACCGGGGCGGCGACCTTCGCGACGAGGCGCCGTTTCGGTGCTCGCGCACCAGTCGTGGTCATCGGGATGGTTGCGGGGCGGGAGATTCGGCAACGCGCCCGGCCGGGGCCGCCCCGGCGAATGTCAGCACGTACCCGGTGATCGTTCCGCCGAACAGCTGCAGCTGCTCGCGCAACCTGCGCAGCGAACCGAGATCGCCGTCTCGCCGCACCGTCACCACCACCCCGTCCGACGCGCTGATCAGCGACGTCGTCTCCGGCTGGGAGATCAGCGGGGGCAGGTCCACCAACACCAAGTCGTAGCGCGACCGCATCTCCGCGATCACCTGCTGCAGCAGTCCGGAACGCAGCTGCTCCCGGGAGTAGGGCTGTCCATGCCCCGCGGGCACCACGCTGAACCCGACCCCGTTGCCCAGGTGCACCGGGTGCGCCGACTGGGCCAGCGACGCGTCCCCGGTAGCGATCGAGGTCAGCCCGGGCCAGTCGGCCAGCCCCAGCATCTGAGACAGGTCGCGGGAGCGGATCGCGGCGTCGACCACCAGCACCTGCAGGCCGTCCCGGGCCGCGGCGCTGGCGATCTGCATCGTGGTCGTCGTCGCTCCCTCACCGCCGGACGGGCCCGTGACGAGCACGACTCCCCTGCCCACCGTCGAGCGCAGACCGGAGGCCACCAGCTGGTAGGAACGCAGCGGCGGGACGCCCGGTCTGCGCAGCGCCAGGATGGCCTGGGAGGGCAGCGTCTCGATCTCGCCGAGCACCGGTTCGTCGACGACGCGGGTGAGGTCGTCGGCATCGCGCACCCGGTGATCGCGATCGGCGCGGAACCAGGCCAGCGCGGCCGCGAGCATCAGGCCGACGGCCGTGCCGACTGCGAGATCGCGCAGGACCCCGCGCCAAGGACTCGTGCTCTCCGGCGACGCGACATCCACGAACGACACCCCGTCGGCGAACTGCGAGGCCACCACCTGGATCCGGGTGATCTGCTTGTCCAGGTCGCTGAGCGTCGAGCCGGCGGCCGAGCCGACGGGACTGCTCGACGGGCGCGCGCCGGCCTCGGCCACGATCGCCGCGCGTTGCGCGTTCAACGTCTCCAACGCCTTGTCCGTGGTGGCGACCACCTCTGCCCTGGACCGGTCCTGGTAGGCGGCGATGACGGCGTTGGCGATCAGCACGGAACGCTCGAAGCCCGGCCCGTCGACGTTGATCTCGATGGACTCGCCGCTCGAAGAGGCGTCCGCGGTGATGGCGGCGCGCAGCTGCAGCACGGGCTCCTGACCGCCGAGCCGGGCACGCGCGTCGTCGAGCACCTCGTCGGAGGTGACGAACAAGGCGCGCTGCTTGACGTAGCGGAGGAAGCTGGACTCGCTGGCCATCTCGATCCCGAGGACCCCGGTCTGGTCAGGTGCCTTGAGCACGATGCGCGCTTGGGCGCTGCGGCCGTCGCCCGCCACCAGTGGGACCAGCAGGCTGATCAGCACCGCGGCTGCCACGATCACCAACGAGACCCAGCGATACCGCCACAACGCACCGAAGATCGTCGGTGCCGGGTAGGCGTCGTCCATCGACTGTCATTCCGCTCTGTGTGCCAAAAGGTGGGTTCCTCCGGACAGGCCGGCGCCCATCGGTAACGCACCGGGCCCCTGCGGCGAATACCGCGTGAGCGCAGTGATCGGAAACCGCTTGGAATTCGCGGTCGATGAGGTAAGTCGACCGGTCGGGCTACCCGGGAGGAGAACTACCGATATTTTTCAGTATTCAGACGATGGTGATCGCCTGTCAAGTTCCTCCGCCCGGCGGCACCGCGCTTTGGCCTACCCAGTGATCCCCGCACGTGTTTTACAGGAGCGAAAGGCTTCGATGACCACCACCGACATGCCGAAATCCGGCTTTGCGGCGGCATTGCGCCGGTTGCCGTCCGCGCAGAAGTCGGCCAAGGGAGCGCCGGCCTACTCGCGGTTCGTCAACCGCAAGGCTGGTGGCTACCTCGCGGCGGCCGCCTTCGTGCTCAAGGCGACACCGAACCAGGTCACCGCCGTCAGCGCGCTGTTCACCTTCGCCGGCATCACCGCTGTCGCCACCGCCGCACCGTCGTGGCCGCTGGGCATCGCGGTGGGCCTGGCGCTGCTCGTCGGCTACGCGCTGGATTCGGCCGATGGGCAACTCGCCCGGTTGCGGGACACCGGCAGCATCGCGGGCGAGTGGCTCGACCACGTGATCGACAGCGCGAAGATCGCCACCCTGCACCTGGCCGTGCTCGTCTGCGCGTTCCGGTTCTTCGACCTCCCCAGCGGATTCCTGCTGGTCCCGCTCGGTTACGCCGCGGTCGAGACCGTCATGTTCTTCGCGATGATCCTCAACGACCAGTTGCGCCGCGGCCGCAACTCCGGTTCCGGCGCACCGGCCCCCGCTGCGGGATCACCTTCGATCCTGCGGTCGTTGCTGGTCCTGCCGACCGACTACGGGGTGCTGTGCCTGGCTTTCCTACTGCTGGGGTCCCCGATGGCGTTCTCCCTGCTCTACGGCGGGCTCTTCCTGCTCAACACCGCATTCCTCGCCGCGGCGCTGCCGAAGTGGTTCGGTGACATGGCGCGCCTCGACCGCACGGCTGCGGATCAGGAGCGGTGACGATGCCCACCATCGGATACGCACCCGGCGCCTTCGACATGTTCCACATCGGACACCTCAACATCCTGCAGCGGGCCAGCGAGGAATGCGACGACCTGGTGGCGGGTGTGGTGACCGACGACGTCCTGCTGAAGGTGAAGGGCCGCAAGCCGGTCATCCCCTTCGAGGAGCGGTTGGAGATCGTGCGCAACATCCGGTGCGTCGCCGAGGCCGTCACCGACCAGTACGAGGACAAGTTCTGCATGTGGGAACGTCTCCGGTTCGACGTGCTGTTCAAGGGCAGCGACTGGCGCGGCACGGCACGCGCCGAGGCGTTGGAGCGCAAGCTGTCCGCCGTCGGGGCGCGAATCCGCTACTTCAGCTACACCACCCACACGTCCAGCACCTTGCTGCGGCAACGAATCTCGCTCCCCTCGCCCGGTGTGCTCGGCGAGCTGGAGCCCGGGCCGACATGAACCGGCCGCATCGCCGCGACCGGCGCGTCCCCGCTATCGCCCTCGTGACCGCGATCGCCCTCGTGACTGCGCTGCTGGCATCCTGCGCCGCGAACGGCAACGGCAGAACCACAGCGCATCCCATCGACGCGACGATCAACACGACGTACTACCCGGTGCCCGCCGGCGCGCTCTTCGTCGCCACCAACGGGAAGGACTCCGCGCAGGGCGACGAAGCGCGTCCGCTGCGCAGTCTCGGCGAGGCGGTGCGCCGGGCACGGCCCGGCGCCACGATCGTCCTGCGAGAGGGAACGTACCGGGAGACGGTCGGCATCATCGTCAAGAAGCTGTCTATCCAGCCGTATCCGCGTGAGCGCGTCTGGCTCAAGGGCAGCCGGGTGGTCTCGCAGTGGTCCCGCGACGGCGCCGTGTGGCGGCACGCGGGCTGGAACCCGCCGCTGTGCCGGACCTGCTTCCTGCCCGAGATCATCGACCCGGCGCACCCGCTGGCCGGACTACCGGACATGGTTTTCGTCGACGGCAGGCCACTTCGGCAGGTGGGCGAGCGGAGATCGGTCACCGACGGCACGTTCTACGTCGACGTCGCGCGCAAGGAACTGCTGATCGGCGAGGACCCGGGCGGGCGGTTCGTGGAGGCAACCGAGTTCGACTGGCTGCTGCAGTTCGACGGCCCGGAAGCCGCGGGCAGTTCGATTCGCGGGATCGGGATCGCGCACTACGGCGCGAACCAGAAGTACGGCCAGCGCGGCGCGATGGTCGTGGTGAACGCGCCGTCGGTGGTGTTGGAGAACAACATCTTCTCCGCTTCCGCCTCCAGCGGCGCAGCGGTCTTCCAACCCGATGCGCACGTGATCGGCAACCATTTCCTCGACAACGGCCTGGTCGGCTTGATGGCCAACCGGGCCGACGGGCTCCGGTTGGCCTCGAACACTTTCGCGCGCAACAACAACGAGCACTTCGCCTTGACCGGCGAGGCCATCGGAGCGGCGGGGGCGAAGATGACGCGCACGAAGCGGGCGTGGGTGTCCGACAACACGTTCACGGACAACATCGGCACCGGGTGGTGGTGCGATCTGGGGTGCACCGATGCCGTGGTGGTCCGCAACATCGCGCGGGGCAACGCCGTGAACGGCCTGTACTACGAGGTCTCAGCGAGGGCGCTGATCGCGTCGAACGTCGTGGTTTCCAACGGCGGGCGCGGCATCAAGGTCTCCAGTTCCGACCACGTCCGGCTCGTGCACAACACGTTCGCCGACAACGGGATCGAGCTCGGACTGTACAACGACAAGCGGTCTGCGATTTCGGACCCCTACAGCGCCGAGCTGGGCCTGTCCTGGATCACGTCCAACACCGAGCTGGTGAACAACTTCCTGATCAGGCAGCACGACACCGAGCCGTTCATCGAGTCCGCCGACTACAAGCCGCACCCCCAACCGGCGTCACCATTCATCTCCGCCAGCGACGGCAACGCCTTCCTGCGGGCAGCGGGCTCGGCACCGTTGGGCACTTGGTCGCTCGGCTCGGGTGAGGTCGTCACGATCAACACGCTGCCCCAGTTGCGGGAACGGACGGGACTCGACCCGCACAGCCTGGCGGTAGCACCGCCGCCCGCCCCGTTCCGCGATCCGGCCCGGGGCGATTACTCGCTTCGCCCCTCCACGCCGGGTGTCCGCGCCGGTCAGGCCCTGCCGCCGGATGTCGCCCGGATACTCGGCATTCCACCGCTGGACCACCCCGACATCGGCGCGCTCACCGGCCCACGGGGGTGAGCGCGGGGACGCCTGCTCCGACGTCCCCGCGTCCCCTCGGGATCAGCCGATGCTGCTGCGCGGGGTGCTCAGCACTGCGCCGTCGGCGTCGACCGCCCTGATCCAGTACTCGGCCCTGTCCTGCGGCGCTTGGTTGTCGGTGAAGCTCATCGTCGTCACCGACCACGGCCAGGCGCTACTGGTGGTGGTGTAGATCGGGTTCGCGGTTCCGGTGCGCATCACCTCGTAGCGGATTTCCCGGTTCTGCGCGTCCCAAGTTCCCGTCCACCTGATGGAGATTCCGCCCAACGTGCGCCGGTTGAGCTCCGGGGCTGGGAACGGCACCTGCGGCCCGTTGTTGACAGCGCCGGGAACGCCCCGGGCGGCGAAGCGGGTCAGCGACTGCTGGGCGCTGCCGTTGACCGTCGTGAACTCGCCGCCGACCACCACGTAGCGACCGTCGCTGTCCACTGCCCACGGCCCGTTCAACCACGGACTGCCGGCGGGGCCGCCGTTGGTGTTGGGCAGCCACGGCAGCAACTCCGGAACCGGGTCGCCGGACCGCACGTTGTTGACGTTGCGCTGGGCCGTTTTGGTGGCGGTCGTCGTCTCGGCGAGCAGCCGGTGGTAGTCGATCGTTCCGTTCTCGGGGACGGCGTTGATGGCCGCGCAGTTGTGGGTGTGCGAGGCGCTGTAGAGCACACCGCCCGCTACCGCGACGCTTTGGGTGTCGCCGTAGCAGCCGTCCATCCAGCGCGGCTTGCCGGTGGCGATGTCGATGGCGCCCCTGCCCTCGAGCCGGGGATTGCCACCGAGCCAGTTGTAGGAACCGACGTAGACCGTCCCCGTGCCGTCGGTGGCCAGGTCCGTGATCGTGTCATCGGACGAGGGCGTGACCCATTTCCACGGTACGAGGGCACCGCTGGCCGCGTCGACCGCGGTGAGTCCGTGCCGGTAGGTGCCGTTGACGTTGTCGAAGGCTCCCCCGATGACCGTGCGCCCTTGGGCCGGGGCGGCCAGCACCGCGAAGACCTCCCGGTCCGCGGTAGGAGCCCAGGGCAACAGCGCGCCGCTGCCGGTGGACACGGCGGCGAGCCGGGTGCGCGGCACGCCGTCGACGGCGTTGAAGCCGCCGCCGAGATAGACGGTGTCGTCGGTGATCGACAGGCCGCGGACCCGGCCGGCCACGCGGGGCTTGAAGTACGGGTCCAGCGCGCCGGTCGCGGCGTCGAAGGCGGCCACGCGCGAGCGCCACTGGCCGTCGACCTTGTCGAAGTCGCCGCCGACGTAGACCTTCTTCCCGTCCGGCGAAACCTCGATCCGGAACACGGTGTCGCAGATCCACCGCCCGGCGCCGGCGGTCTTGCAGAACGGTCCCGGGTCCGCGCCGGAGAACGTGCTGCCGCTGACCACCGGTGCCCACGGCAGGAGTTCGCCGGTGGTCACGTCGAAGGCCAGCAGGTTGTTGCGGGTGACCTCACCTGGTCCCCCCGGCGCCACGCCGGCCGGGCGCGCCTTGCTGAACTTACCGCCGGCGACGGCGGTGTTGCCCACGATGGCTACCGCGAAGACCACACCGTCGGTCTGCGGCGTCGGCAGCGCCCCGGCGGTGACCGGCTGCGGCAACTCCGCCGCTATCGCTGCCGGTACCGGCACCACCGCTGCCGACAACGCGGCGACCGCGACTGCGGCGACGCACGACAGCTTCCTCGCGCGATTCATCGGACCTCCTTAATTTCCGGCATGGACACGGCCGCTGCGGCGGCAGGCCGCGCGCCGGGCAGCCCGCGCGGCGTGGGTGTGCGCCTGTCCTCGATCAGGACGCGGGCGGCCAGTTCTTCGTACTTCTGCGCTACCCCGTCCCACGTGTAGCGGTCGAGCGAGGCCACCTGCTCTTTTCCGCGCAGCAAGGTGCCCGCTGGGTCGGCTTCCGCAGCGTCGCACAACGCCGCGAGGTCGCCAGGATCGCGGAAGTAGCGGCCGAATGAGCCGAGGACTTCGCGGTTGAAACATACGTCGAAGGCGGAAGTCGGGGCTGCTGCGCCCATCGCGCGCAGCAGCGAGGGGTTGGTGCCGCCAACGGAATGACCGTGGATGTAGGTCAAGGCGTTGCCGTAGAGCTGGTCCAGCAGTCGCTGGTCCCACACCGCGCCGAGCAGCCGCACCCGGGGATCGCCCTTCGCCGCTCGCGCGATGCTCGCGGTGTACTCGTCGGCGTAGGGTGCCGATCCCACCACGACCAGCGGGTGGCGGGCGTTGCTGCGGAGGTAGCCCTCGACCGCCACGTGCACGTGGTTCTCCGGTTCGAACCTGGCCACGACCAGGTGGTAGCGGCGGGGGCTGAGCCCGCGATCGGTGATGCCGTCGGTCCCGACCTCGGTGAGGACCGGTGCCCCGTAAGGGATGTAGTCGGTCTCGGTGTTGAAGCGATCGCGGTAGTAGTCCTGGATCCCCCGGGCGTCGGCGATCAGCGCGTCGGACCAGCGGACGGCGAGCGCTTCGGCACGGCGGTAGTAGGCCGACCCCGCAGGCCCCCACTTGGCCCGCTTCCACTCCAAGCCGTCGACGTGGGTGATCGTGGGAATTCCGCGGAGCCTCAGCAGTGGCAGCAGCGGCGCGTTGGCGGCGTTGAACACCACCGCCACCTCCGGTGGCCGTACCACCGCGTGCAACGCCGAAAGGGCCGTGTGGCTCAGCGTTTCCAGTGTCTTGCGGCGCAGCGCGGGAAGGTGCACGAGCCGCATCCCGAGGTGGCGTTCGGGGCGGGGGCCGCGCCCGCCGAGTTTGCGGCAGTAAACCGTGACCTCGTGTCCGCGCTGGACGAGTCGTCTCCCCACCTCCTCGACGCACGTCTCGAAGCCGCCGTAACGCGCGGGCACGCCGCGGGTTCCGAGCATCGAAATCCGCATGTTTCGTTCTACCGTTTCGTCGAAGGGCGGCCACCGAATCACGACGGGCAGCCCTGGAGCCGCAAAGCTGTTTTCGCGCGGCTCACTCGATTCGGTGCCCAGCTTGTAATATGCCGACGGCGGGTAGTCGTTACACCCATTCGGCAACCCGTCTTCGGCGCATTCGCGCCCGAACCCACCTGATCCGAGGACCGTCCGTGAGTTGGAATGCCCTTCGACGCCGCTATGGCGTGTCGCGTCGCCGGGCCTACGACGCCGAGCGCTGGCCCGTCGTGTGCGTGCTCGCACTGATCGTGGCCAGCGAATACAAGTTCCGCGTTCGCGCCGACGACCAGTCGGTGTCTGGCTCGCCCGACCTGTTCGTACTGGCCGAAATCGCCGTCTACGCGGCCGTGGCGTGCTTCCTGTTCCTGCGCTTCCGCCCCACGTCCCAGCTGCGGCGCGCCGACTGGATCACCTGTTCGGCCTATTCCTACGCGGCGGTCCTGGTGCTTTCGGCGTTGTACTCGCCGTACCGCGAACTGGCCCTCGTGCGGGCCTGCCAGGTCGTGGTCGTGCTGGCGCTGAGCCGTTCGATTGCCCGCCATTGCGCCCGGGATGCGCTGCACCGCATCGCGCACGCCTTCGCAGTCCTGGTCAGCGCCTCGGTCGTCTTCGGCGTGGTCGTGCCGTTCCCCCGGCTTCCAACGCAGCCCGGCAGGTTCACCTGGCTGTACCTGCATCCGGTGGACGCGGGCCAGTTCCTCGCGCTCGCGGTGGTGATCCTGGTCACGTACGCCTTCGGTCACCGGTTGGCCCGGCCGGGCCCGCACTGGCCGCTGCCCGCCTACCTCGTGCTGCTGGCGATCTGCGCCGCCGGGTTGATCGGGAGCAACACGCGCGGGGCCGCGTTCGGGGCGATCGTGGGTTGCCTGGTGATCGCGGGATTGCGGTGGCGCGGCCGCCGGCGGCTGGAGATCACGGTGGCGTTGGCGCTCGTGTTGATCACCGCGTGGCTCGCCGCGGGACCGCTGATCGAGGCTTTCTTCGTCCGCGGTGAGTCCGCCGAACGGCTCGCGTCTTTGAATTCGCGGACGGATCTGTGGGCTTACGCGTTGGATGCGTTCCTCCAACGCCCGCTCTACGGCCACGGTCTCACCGCCTCACGGGGCTTGTTCCTCGACGAGATCGGGTTGGGCGGCGGGCACAACGGGCTGGTGAACGTGCTCGTCGACGCCGGACTGCTCGGCGCGGTGGTGTGGCTCGTGCTGCTCGGCCGCATCTTCACCGCCGCGGTCGCGCTGCGGAACCTCCGGCCCGAGCCGCGGCTGGATCGCATCCTGATCCTCGCGGTGTTGTCGGGCTCGCTCGCCAACTCGATGTTCACCGAAGGGCTCGGGGCTCCGGCCAACGTCGCCTGCGTCTGGCTGTTCCTGCTAGCTGCGTGGACGAGCATGGCGGGTGCGCGGAACTCGCCCTCGGTGCTGCCACCCCATATCCCCGTCGAAGAGCTGGAGCGACGTTGGTCCAACGAACCGCGCTGATGGTCCATCCCGGTGCCGAGCTGTACGGATCCGACCGCATATTCCTGGAGTCGGTCATCGCGTTGACCGATGCGGGCTGGCGGGTGGTGGTCGCGCTGCCGGAGCGGGGGCCGCTCGCCGACCGACTGCGCGACCAAGGCGCGGACGTGGTCCTGTGCCCGACCCCGGTGCTGCGGAAGTCGGCGTTGCGCCCGGCGGGGTTCCTGCGGCTGCTACTGGAAGGCCTGCGGGCAGTGGCGCCGACTTTGCGGTTGCTGCGGAGGACCCGCCCCGACGTCGTGTACGTCAATACCGTGACCGTGCCGCTGTGGCTCCTGCTCGCCCGCTCGACCCGGCGATCGGTGATCGCCCACGTGCACGAGGCTGAGGACAGCGCACCACGCCTGATCAGGACCGCGCTCGCTGCTCCCCTGCTGTGTGCTACCTCGGTCGTGGTGAACAGCGAGGCCACGGCTCGCGTGATCACGCGACCGCTGCCTCGGCTGCGTCACCGGATCCGCCTGGTCTACAACGGTATTGCCGGGCCGGCGCATTCCGCGTCCCGTGGCGGTGAGCGACCCGATCCGGTCCGGATCGTGCTCGTCGGTCGACTGTCACCGCGCAAGGGCACCGACGTCGCGGTGCGCGCGATCGCCCGCTTGCGCGCCGATGGCCACGACGTCGTCCTCGACCTATTGGGGTCCGCGTTCACCGGTTACGAGTGGTACGAGCGGCAACTGGCGGACCTCGTGCGGCGTCACGACCTGGCCGAGGTGGTCACCATCCGCGGTTTCCGCGCGGACGTCTGGGATGCCTACCGGGGCGCCGACATCGCGCTGGTCCCGTCACGGTTCGAGCCTTTCGGCAACACCGCTGTGGAGGCGCAACTGGCCGGAACTCCGGTGATCGTGACCGATGTGCAGGGCTTGCCGGAAACCGTCGCGCACGGACGCTACGGCCGCGTCGTGCCCGCCGACGACCCCGACGCCCTCGCCGAAGCGATCAGCGATGCGCTTGCCCAATGGCAAGGAACTCTCGACACGGCAGCGCAGGCTCGCCAGCACGCCCAGGAGGTGTTCTCACCGCAGCGCTACCACGACGACATCGCCGCGATCGCAACCGACGTCGCCCGCCGCCGCTGACCAGCCAGTCGCCCGCCGCCGCTGACGAGTCAACGGCCGTCAGTACGCGCCCTGCTTGGTCAGCACCGCGCGCACGGTCTTCCAGAGGATCACGGCGTCCATCGCCAGCGACCAGTTCTCCACGTACCGCAGGTCGAGCCGGACGCTTTCGGCCCACGACAGGTCGCTGCGACCACTGACTTGCCACAGCCCGGTGAGCCCCGGCTTGACCAGCAAGCGGCGCCCCACCACGTAGTCGTAGGTCTCGGTCTCCTCCGGCAGTGGCGGCCTCGGGCCGACCAGCGACATGTGCCCGGCGAGGACGTTGAACAGCTGCGGCAGCTCGTCGAGCGAGTACCGGCGCAGCAGAGCACCGACCTTGGTCACCCTCGGGTCGCGGCGCAGTTTGAACAACGGTCCTTCCGCATCGTTGGCCGGGCGCAACGCGGTTCGCATCGCGTCCGCGCCCACCACCATCGTGCGGAACTTCAGCATCGTGAACGTGGTGCCGCCTCGTCCGGTCCGGCGCTGCCGGTAGATCACCGGTCCACCATCGGACAACTTCACGGCGAGGGCGATCGCCAGCATCGCCGGCCCGATCAGGCCCAGCAGGAGCAACGCGCTCACCCAGTCGGCGAGAGCCTTCACGACTCGGCGACCACCGGTGAAGGAGGGTTCGCTGACCTTCAGCATCGGCATCCCCAGCACCGACGACACGTGCAGCCGGGGACCGGCCACCTCCATCAGCACCGGGGCAACGACCATCTCGGCGGCGGTGTCCTCGATCTTCCACGCCAGTTCCTGCAAGCGGCGCGGAGTCCAGTAGGCATCGGCGGTGATGGCGACCACCCGGTAGCCGCCGCGCCGGACGTGCTCAGCGAGCTCATCGACATCACCGATCACCGGAACGCCATCCACCTCACAGACCGGCCCCTCGCCGGCCTCAGTACGAAGGCACAGCGCTTGGATCTGCCATCCGACGTGCGGCTGCTGGCGGGTGCGGGCGATGAGATCGCGCAGCGTGTGCCTACTGCCCGCGGCGATCACCGGTAGCAGGCACCTGCCGCCGCTGCGGGCGCTGTGCAGGTAGCGGCGCAGCAGGTACCGCTGCGCGAGCACCAGAAGCGCAAGCGCGGGTAAGACACCGAAAACCCATGGCCGCACGTCTAATGGCGGTACCGCAAGCCCCGCGACCGCCAGGACGACGCCAGCGGAGAAGATCCCTCGCCCCAGGCGCCGGTACTCCTCGTGTCCTTGCCCCAGGACCCTGATATTCCAGGAACCGACCAGGGCCCACAACACGGCCACCGCGGTGAGCAACGCCAACACCATCGGAGGCAGCACCGCGATGTCCAGCACTGCCACCCAGACCGCCCCCGCTGCCGAAGCCACCGCTGTTGCGACGGCGTCGCTGGCGATCACCGCGAATCGGTACCGCCGTTCCCACACCATCGCGGGCAGTGCGGGGAGCGGGTGGTCCGGAGGCGCTGTCGCGTTCAACTGCGGGGCCCGGACGGATCCGGCTGACCCTACGCCATCCGGCAATGACATCATTGCGCACATCGGCTCCTGCATCGGTCCCCTCTACAGTTGGCAGAAACGTCCGCGCGGCGGAAGCGATCGGACGTCAGAGCTATCGGGGCAATCACGAATCCGTTACACGTTTCCCGACGAGAGGTGAACGGCGATGGGGACTGGAAAGGCGCAACGCGCCCCGCGCTGGTGCTACGTCGGCCGCCCGTTCCAGTGGATGATGTCCGGGGACTCGTAGTACTTCCGCAGGCGCTGTTCCTCGGTACGGCCGCGCAGGGGGAACTTGAAACTCGATCCGTCCGGCCAGGTCATGGTACGCGTGCGGAAGCTGATCTCCGGCGCCTGCGGTTTGCGTGCCTGCCAGACAACTTGCGGCGAAGGCGCGTCGGCCGGGTCCACGTAGGTGGCACGGTGTCCACCACCGCAAGCCACAGGTGCCCCGTTACGCGAAAGTAGGCGCCATTCGCCAAGAAAAAAATGAAGAACGCCGCGCCGCCGATACCGCGCAGGATGGATTGGCGGGACGGCGCCCGATCGACGTCGAAATTTGCCCGAAAGTCACTATTACCCTTGATGGTTTGTGCGGCGAGTGCCGCGAACGCCAACACACCGGTTTGCCGGAGCCCGCATCGCTGTCCGAGTTTAAGACCGCCACCGAACGCGCGCGCCAGGCCATCGCCGGCAGTTCGGCATGGTGGCTCCCAGACCTGACCGACGAAAGCGACGAGGGCACGAGCTGGGGAATCTGGGGAGGCGTCTGCGCACGTGACCGCCAGCAGGCCATCCAACATGTGACACTGCGACCGCACCGCAAGCCCGATGCGATCACCTTCGCACAGCAGCTGCTGACAACCCTGGACACCACCTTGAGGTCCGCGCATGTTGCCCGGACCGGACTCGGCTTGCACGACTCTCACTCGAGTGGGCGGATTGCCTGAATGAGAGCCTCCAGACGAACCACGAATCGCCAGATCCTTCATGCTGTCGTCTGCACGCGAGACTCTCGGCGTGGCGCCGTTCGCCCAATGAGCCGACCACACCACCCACCACTTCGGCCGCGCCTGCACCAGGCTTGATCAACACGGCCAACGCTGCCAAGCAGAAGCCGACCACCGAGAGCACCGCTTGGGTACGCCTGGGCCGCCGACCGCCAGTAGCGATCACGCCAATCGCGATCGCCATAGCCATGACTGGCGGCCGCCGACGCCCTCCGATCGCCGAGAGAACGAACTACGGCGTCGGAACCGCGGTCATCTGCGGGGCCGACTGATGCCACTTGGTTAGGTTTTGTTCGCCTTCCAGGTGGCGAGCTCGCCGCCGGGCATGCACACGACCTTCATCCCGCCGGGGCCGGCTACGGTCCAGGCCTCATAGATGCGGCTGGGGTGCGCACGAAGCTCGCTTCCGCTGGCGAATCTCACGATGAGCGTGCCATCGTTCTCGATGGATGCCTTGCTGATGACCTGTTCTGCAAGGGATTGCAGATCATCCGAGTCCGCATTGGACGGTTCGGGGGAGAAACGCAGCACACCGTGGGACGTCCGGAGTGTGTAGTCGTTTTCGATGCGGAGCTCGAACCCTCCGCTGGTCCCGAAGGACACGGTGTAGTCGAAGCTCTGCTCGGTGACCTGTTGCCCCTGCAGGTTGAGGTCCATTTTCCTTACCAGCCTTCCGGAACCGGGTAGGAGCCGTCAGGACGTAGGGGTATGTGCGTTTCGGAGTTGGGCCCTGGTTTTCCGTTGAGCCCCACTGGCTGCCCTAGAACCGGACGTATCCGTCCGGGTAACCCGGCTTCGGGTCCATCACCCGCACCATGTTCGCGTTGCCGCTCGCACCGGGATCTTGGTAGACGGTTCCCTTACCGTTGTCGGCGGTTCGGGCTTCCCAGCCGTCCTTGACCCCGGGCGGGTATCCGTCGACGTCTGAGGAGCCGTTGTTGTTCTCATCGAGCGGCTCGACGCGGTCATCGCCTGCGGCGTTGGTGGCGATGTTCATGGCGGCGGCACCGACCATGGTCGCTCCGGTCGCGATGCCAGCTGCGGACACAGCATTGAGCGGGACACCGCCAATCGCTCCAACACCCGTGGCATCCAGGGCAATACCGAGCCCTTCACCGCCAGCGCTGACGGCCATCAGCCCGATGCCCGCGGCAGCCATGGCAACATCGGTGGGATGGTTGAGGATGGCGTTGCCAACCGAGGCGAGGTCGTTGACGAAATGGTTCCGATGTTGACGAGTCGTCACCGATATCACCAAGAACGTCACCGACGTCGTCCCAGAAGCCAGACCGTTCCGGTGCTTTGTCCCGGGCGTGACCAAGTGTCGGCCGCTGCGTCTCCGGCGCTGCGGAGCTGGCCTCGGGCGCGGTCAAGGATCCTGCGCGCCTCCGCTCGTTTGGCTTCCCCTGGGTCGTTGAACGGTATCGACGGTGCCGTGGCGGGCGGGCCGTTCGTGGTTCTGGCGGCAGCGTCTTGTTCAGCTTGACCTACCGCTTGGTCGTGCTCCGCTTTGGCACTCTGGGTTGCGGCTTCTCCCTCGTCCCACAACCGGATCGCGTCCTGAGCCTGTGTCTGCGCCCAGGACAAGGTGGAGGCGTATCCGGTGAGGGCGCCTGCGCCGTCGTGGAAGGCGTCACCGGCCTCGGACCATTTGGGCGGCTCGCCATCGAAAACCTCTCGGAAGCTGTCGGCCGCAGCGCCGCTCCAGCCCTCGGTTGTGTCGATGCTGCGCAGCCCTGCCCCGGCGTCGTGCAGTGCGTCGCCGTAGGTGGTCATTTGCTGCGCGATGGCCTGGAGCGCGCCGACATCACCTGATACGAGGACCTTCGGGTCGTTCGTGGTTCCCAGCTCCGCTGTCATCGCGGCCCGGCGGGATCGGGACCGGTAGGCCGCTCGACAATGCCCGCGAGTTGCTCCTGGGCGTCCAGATCTACTTTTTGGTAGGTCTCGACGCAGTGCGCCAGTTGGCCTGCGATTGCCTGCCCGTCCTTTGCCAGGTTCACACCGATTTGCCACCGGTCACAGAAGTCCGTGATCGTTCCGGCCAGCCGGTCGTGCCACACGATCGCGCCGTCGTCGTCGATCGTGTCGACCCGGTGCCGCGCCAGCTGACTCAACGTCTGATTCACTCCATCGCCGGCCTGCGCTAACGCCTTTAGATCGACATGGAATCCGTCAGCCATCGCAGTCCTCTTCACTTCCCCACGGAGGCAAGCTTCTCCAGACCCGAGCTGGACACTGGACACTTTTCTCGACCAACAAGCTTTCCTATTTTGTTGCCGACAGCACATTGCGTGATTCTTTTACGACAATTCGTCCCGCTTATTTCCCCTAGACCCAACCGGCGCGGCCGGACTAAACATCAAGTCAGGGAGTAACTGGGATTTGAGGGGCTGAACTGGTGGGCTCGGCCTGGGCGAGCACTGCGATGCTCAACGCTGCCAACGCCACGTCGGCCAGTTCGTCCCCGATGTCGGTCAAGGGACGTTCCTGGTCTTCCAGGGACGAGATGTCGCTGCCGTTTCGACGCAAGACGCACATGGCCAGGTGTCCGACCTGGACAGCCAGTTCCGCTGCTGCGGTCACCGGTTCCCACCGCCGGGATGCCGTGCGTGCGAATCGCGTGCGGAGCCGGCGGACCTCGGTGAGGATCTCGCTGAGGTTCCGGTTCATCCCAGGATCAGGGGCATAGCCCCAGCGGTTCCGCTGCTCCAGTAGGCATCTGCGTCGTTGCGTCGAACCTTGACCCGACGGAGAGCCTCAAGGAGTTCTGCTCCGGCGCACACCTCGTCGTGAACTGCGCCGGCCCCTCGTATCACATCCTCGACACCGTGGCCCGAGCGGCACTGGAAGCCGGCGCGCACTACGTCGACGTCGCCGGGGACGTCCCAGCCCTCCGCGCGCTCGGCCCGACGTTCGGCGACCACGTAGCCGTCTTCTCCGCAGGATTGATGCCAGGCCTGACCGGGCTGCTCCCCCGACTCATCGCTGGCCCGATGGCGAAATGGGGCCGTGGCCTCGCGAAGCCTGACCCCGCAGCGCTTTGTGCAGCCGCCCGGCTTTCCCGAGACCGTCGACGCGATGCCCTTCCTGCCAACCGAAAGCGCCCGGCTGGCAGCCGAACTCCGCCTCGCCGAACTGCGCTTCTACACGGCCTACGCCTCCCAGGCCATTCCGACCACCTTGGCGATGGCCTGGGCGGACGACCCCGAGTTCCGGAACGACTACATCGAACTGCTGATACAGGCGGCGAAATCGGACCTGCGCGAGCGCGACCCGTACTACGCGCTCACCGCCTGCATCCCGACCACCACCGGAGCGTCATCGTCGCTGACGCTGCGCACCAGCGACCCGTACCAGCTCAGCGGCGTGGTCGCGGCGTTGACGGCCGACGCCGTCCTCCAGGAGAAGATCGCCCCAGGCGTGCATTTCGCGGACGGCGTGCTGGATCCCGCCGACATCGCCGAAGCGCTCCACCGCGACCCCCTCGTCCGGTCCCTTTCCATCCAAGACCCGACCGGCAGCATCACTGGCAGACCTTAACGATAATGGTTATCATTCCTGTCTGTCTTGGGTTGCGCCCACACCGCTGACCGCCGACGGACTGCCCAGCCGGCTGCACTGGGCGCCCGATCTCCAGCGCCGAGCGCGCCAGAACTGACCACACCAGAAGCCCGACACCCGTCTCAGGACACGAGGAGTCCCGTGATCGACCAGTACGCCGAGTCGGCGGAGTTCATCGACATCCTGATCGGCCCGTTCTGGAGCGCCCTCGGTCCCGCACTGACCGCGGCGGCCCGCATGACCGACCCCACCTCCGGGCCGGTGGTGGACGTCGGGGCAGGCAGCGGCAGCGGAACCCTGGTGCTCGCGGACGCGCTGCCGGACGCCGAGATCTTCGCCGTGGAACCCTCCGCCGGCCTGCGGTCGGCACTGCTGGCCAGGGTGAACGCACACGACTCGCTGCGCGAGCGGGTGACGGTCCTACCGGAGGGGTTCCTGGACGCTGACCTGCCCGGCCAGCTGAGCCTGGTGGTCGCGATGAACGTCATCGGCCACTTCTCCCCTCCCGAGCGTCTGGAGATCTGGCGGCTGCTGGCCGAACGCCTCGCGCCGGACGGACGGGCGGTGCTCAACCTCCAACCCCCGGCCGAGCCGGTCGAGGTCCCGGAGGCGGTGGCGGCATCCGAGCGCGTCGGACGTCGGCGCTACGAATGCCGGGCACGGGCAGAACCCGCCGGCGAGGAGATGCTGACCTGGCACATGACGTATCGCTCCTACCAGAACGAGCAGATCGTCGATGAGCGCAAGCTGAGCTACGCCTGGCACCTGGTCAGCGAACCGCAGCTGCGCGACGAGCTCGCGCCGGCAGGCCTGCGGCTGCACCGCCTGGATCCGGCGGAGCTCGGCATGTTCACCATCGGCCGGACGCAGGCTTGATGGCCGCAGTCCGCCCCGGCCCCTACGGGCCCCGCCGGGCAAGGCTGCTGCGCCGCGCGCGAGTACCCCGCCGGGGAGCCCCACCCGGAGCCCAGCCGCGCCCAAGCACGCATCCGACTGATGGGTCATCTCGGATGCGAAGTCCAGACACAGGAAGCATGTCCCGGGGAGAGTCGCGTATGCCGACCATCCGTTCCGGCGAGCATGTAGGTGCACAAGCTAATTCCGGGCCTGCAAGGACCTGATGCCCTCGTCCTCGATCTTGTATCGGCTTACGATTTCGGCAGACGATATCGAATTCCGATATCTACGGGGAACGGAAGGGGGACCAGGCCATGAACACCACGCGACACGGCCGGGGAGCGGGGCGGCTCACCTCCCACCCGCCCGGGCCCTGCGGTGGCTGCACAGTAGTTCGACCGCCTCGTAGTATCGGAAGCCGATATCGGATTCGCCATCAAGAGACCGGCCTGTTCCAAGGGGGCGCGGTGCGGGAGTTCTTGCGGGGTGCGATTCGGCTGCACATCCTGCACCACGCGGCCGAGGAACCGATCCATGGCGCGTGGATGGCCCGCGAGCTGGCCAGTCACGGTTACCGAGTAAGCCCGGGCACCCTGTACCCCACGTTGCATCGGCTGGAAGCAGAGGGGCTGCTGGTGTCCGAGCACGAACTGGTCGAAGGCCGTCAGCGGCGGGTCTACCGCGCGACCGATGCGGGCCTGGAAGCGCTAACTGCCGATCGGGAGGCACTGCGGGAGCTGGCACGGGAAGTTCTCGGCTACCACGACCACACCGGAGAACATCGCGACAACCCGAAAGGAGCGCCGTCATGACCACTGCGGTGCGCACGGGATGGTGGACGCGACTGCTCAGCACTGATGCCCCGACTGCGACGATCCTCATCCGGCTGGTCGTGGGCGGCATCTTCTTGTCCGAGGGGATCCAGAAATTCCTGTTTCCGGCCAAGCTCGGCCCCGGCCGGTTCGCCAACGAAACCCCACTACCAGCGCCGGAATTCTTCGCCTACCTCGACGGGGTGTTTGAGATCGGCTGTGGTGTGCTGCTCATCCTCGGGCTGCTCACCCGGCTGGCGACCATCCCCATGATCATCGACATGCTTGGCGCGGAGGTCCTCACCAAGTTCCCCCTCCTGGCCCACGGCGGAGTGTGGAGCTACATACACGAGGCACGCCCCGAACTCAGCCAGCTGTTCGGCTCGGTGTTCCTACTGATCGTCGGCGCGGGAGCGTGGTCACTGGACGCCTGGCTGACCGCCCCACGGCACACCTCTGCCGCCTGACAGCCGATCACCGCACATCCCCCACCCGCTGTCCCACGGCGAACCCGGTCGGGATTGCTGGCCGGAAACGGGACAGGGACACCCACACGACGGCGGCCAGCGGTGTTTGGAACTCCGTTCGCCCACCGGCGCTACCCCGCATCGACGAGTTCGGATGGTGTCGATCAGCGCCGGTGGCTGTGCTTCAGTCGCCGGCGGAGAGGCCAAGCACGATCGCCTCGATGACGAGGGCGATGCCGGTCACGATCTCGTAGCGGATGTTGAGTCGCCTGCGAATCAGGCGGAAGGTGGTGCGGCCCAGCACAAGCCCGACGAAGGACATCACGGCGGTGATGACTCCGAAGAGCACGGCTGGCAGCCACGGGGAGAACCCGAGCAATCCGAGGCTGGCGCCTGCGAGCACATTGTCCACGCTCAGCGGTAGCGGAAGACCGAAGAGCACCCACGAGTGCTCTAGCTCCTGCTCGGAGTCGGTCATCGGGTGCCGCCACCCTCGCAGCAGCAGGTACAGGCCATACGCGCCGAGCGCGATCGGGCCCACGTAGTCGGCCACGGGCCCGATGGCCTCACCGACGTAATGTCCGAGGAGCAGGCCCACCAGGGGCGCGGCGCCGTCCCAGAACCCGAAGTTCGCCGAAACCAGGATCATCCGGCGCCAGCTGAGCCGCAGCGGCCCGAGCAGGACTGCGGTCCGGAAATTGTCCAGGCCGAGGAAGAACCCAAGCGCAACGAGGTTCGCGACCTGTCCGATCATGTCGCCGCCCACACGAAGCACATCCGCTCCCGCTTACGCGCAGCTGCCACCACCTGCCGCATGAACGCTCTCCCTTTCCGATCAGGATGCTCCAGCTCCCAAGGTGCCGTGGCGGACAAGCATCCGCAATCGATGGCGACGACGGCGGCGAGGAGGGGCGAGCAACTGGCGTTCGGGCAGGAAACTGAAAGGGTTGGCAGGCGACGGCAGAATCCGAGGGGACCACCACGAGTCCGGCGGTGGGATCGCGAAAGCTGCGGGGACAAGACTGCGTGGTTTCACGGCGCCCGACAAGTTCCCCTCCCACAAAGCCGAACCACGGGTGATGAAACCGGTAGCTCCGCAAGTGCCGCGAGCAAACGTCGGCGCTCACGCGGCGGTCGGCCCCGCCGGCAACTGAACAAGAACACGCATCAATGCCGACTCAGCCCGATGTGCTACGGCAATAGTGTTGAAAGCTGATCGAATACGTTTGAATACGTTGACATTTGGCGAAATGGGATCGTCAAATAATCTTGCGTCGGCAAGGGAGGACCACCGCACGGGCGGTACGGCCGGCGTCCTGGCGCCAGCGCCCGCTGGCGCGGTCCCTTTCGAGAAGGGTGTGCGACATCGATGTCACCAGCAGAACTGCTGCGCCTCGCTCGGCGACTCTTCGCCAACCTCTCCCGCAAGATCACAAAACACCGCGCCGCCATCAACGCAGCCCTAAAACACGGCCTGCCCAAGGACTCATCGAGTCCACCAATACAACTCTCGCATCAGTCACCACAATCTTCCCGTAGATCCTCCCTCTCATGTTCCTGTAGTCAATGACCGATGCCCGCCGGATCCGGATACTGGAGACGACCGCGCAGCCAAACTCTCGCCGCTGAGGTAGGCCGTGCGACCACTTGCCACATCATCCGGGACTGTAGAAGACTCGTCCATCACCGGCTTGGCCATGGCCTTATCCGTGGGATACGTGTCTGACGCCTTCCCCGGGTTGGTGGGAAACTTACTGACATTGATTTATTAAGGTCAACAATTGACTATTGGCCTAGTAAGCTATACCGTCGCCCACTTGTTGGAACACATGCCTGCAGCCCGTCACATCGATCGGCGCGTCCCCAGCGGGCTTTCCTCAAGGAGGTTCGGACATGACCGACGACGCCCTCGGCGCGCGCGGCCCGCGATCGGGACTGAAGGCGCTCGCCGCGGGAAGCATCGGCAACTTCGTGGAATGGTTCGACTTCGCGATCTACTCGGCGTCCATCCCCATCATCGCCATGCTCTTCTTCCCACCAGGCAACGATTACGCTGCGTTGCTCTCCGCGTTCGCGCTCTATGGCGTGGCCTTCGTTGCCCGGCCCCTGGGCGGCGTTGTCTGGGGCAATCTGGGCGATCGGCTCGGCCGCCGCAACGTGCTCGCTACCATCGTGCTGCTGATGGGTGCCGCCACGATGGCGATCGGGCTGTTGCCCACCTACGCCACTGTCGGGCTGCTCGCGCCAGCCCTGCTGGCGCTGTGCCGGCTGGTCCAAGGCTTCTCCGGCGGCGGGGAGTTCACCGGTGCGACGTCGTTCATCACCGAGTATGCACCGCCCAACCGGCGCGGACTGTTTTCCGCCATTTCCGCAACCTTCACCACGCTACCGGCGGTCCTTGGCACCCTGACCGTGCTGGGCATGCGGGTGATCATGTCCGAGGCGGCGTTCATTGAGTGGGGTTGGCGGCTGCCATTCCTAATCGGCGGCCCCCTCGCGATCGTCGGCCTGATCATCCGGTTGCGCATGCACGAGACTCCGGCGTTCCGGGAGGCAGCGGGCAAGCACGAGGTCGAGAGGGCGCCGCTGCGTGTGGCCATGCGGGATCATGGCCGGCAAATCGCGCTGGTGTTCGCCATCGCGTCGCTAAGCGGGCTGGGTGCCTACACGCTGGGCACGTACTTCGTTTCCTACCTCACAGTGACGATCAAGATCAGTCCAACCGCGGCGTTGCTGGCGAACGCCGCCGCGCTCACGGTGACCGTTCCGCTGGTGCCGGCGGTGGGGCTGCTTGGCGACCGGATCGGACGCAAGCCGCTGCTGTTTATCGGCTCGGCAGGGTTCGTCGCGCTGAGCGTGCCGGGATACCTGCTCGCCGCCCAAGGCAGTCTGTGGACAGCCATCCTCGGTCAGCTCTTCGTCGCGCTGCCGTGGAGCTTCGTGGTCGCCGCCGTCGTAGCGACCCAGATGGAGATCTTCCCGACGCGGGTTCGGTACAGCGCCTCATCGATCGGCTACAACCTGGCTTACATGGTCTTCGGCGGTACGGCCCCCCTGGTCGCCACCTGGCTGGTGTCGGTCACCGGCAACTCCATCGCGCCAGCGTTCTACCTCATGGTGGTCGCCGCCGCGGTCTTCGTGGTCGCTTTCGCGCTGCCCGAGACATCGCGGCTGTCGCTGCGGACCGGCGCCGAGCGGCCCGAGCCGGTGGCGTGAGCCGACCGTTCCGCCGCGTCAGCCTGACGCCCCGAAGCCGAAGTGGACCAATGGCCTACTAGGATCCGGCGGGGCATCGGTTTGTGTTCGACACCCGATGCCACCGCCGCTACCACCCGCCCGCCGACCTCCACGCAGTTGCCGTCCTGGTTGTTGGAACGGCTCGACTTGCGCCACGAACCGTACCTGTGTGTCGTGTCGGGCATCTGGCGTGCCCCTTTCAGCATCTCGCGCGACTCCTCGGGACTCAACGAGCGCCGTTCCTCCTGGTAGCCCGCGCCACGTTCGTGCTCGATGTAAACGAAGGCGGGCGTGTCCTCCTGACACTCCACGACCGAACCAGGGCATCATGGTTCGCCCGCCGGGCCCCGCTGGGTGGGGATGAGGTCCCGGAGGTACTCGCGGTGTTGGGTGGGTAGTGCCCTGCCACCTGGTCGTGGTGTTCGTTTGGGGTCCACTGTGGACGGTGGGATGAACACCGGTCGCCGGTCCCGTATCTCGGTTTCCCACCGCTGGTTGTGCAGGGTCCGGTGATGATGACCGCAGAGCATCACCATGTTGCCCAGCTCGGTGCTTCCACCATCGACCCAGTGGGCGATGTGATGTGCTTCCGGGGTTCCCGGCGGCCGGTCGCACCCCGGAAACGCACACACCCCGTCCCGCTGCAGCAACGCCGCCCGCAGATGCGTCGGCGCGGTCCGCTTCGCCCGACCCACCTCCAGCGGGAGCCCGTCCCCGCCGAGAACCATCGGCAGCACCTCGGCGTCGCAGGCGATGCGGCGGGCGTTCTCGGCGGTGATGGCCCGTTCGGTGTTAAGGGTGCCGGGCAACCCTGTTTCGGCGGCGACGAACCCGAGCCCTCGCTTGAGGTCCTCGAAGTCGATGGAGATGGTGATGTGCGGCCGCTGTCCACCCGAACGCGGAACCCCGTCATGATCCAGCGCCAAGTCCAGGATCGCGGCGAACCCGTCGGCGTTGCGCTGCCCCACCGTGCGCGGATCCTTCTCCCCCTCCACCTCCGGCCGCGGTGCGGCCAGCGGTTGCATCAGCGCGGCGAACTTCGCCCCGGCCTCGCGGTCGAGGCGGGCTTTGATGACCGTCATCCCATCCCGGGCAACCGTGTAGTGCAGCTCCCGCGACTCATGCTGGTCTTCCTCGTCGTCGTAGGCACCGTCCTGATCCAGCAGATAGCGGATGCGCTCGGCAAGCTTCTCCAGCTCACGAGGCGTCATCATCCGCGCATACCCAGCCAGGGTTGATTCGACCTCACCGACCTGATGACAGCGGGCATACTCCGGCAGGCGGCGGACCCCGTCCACGATCACCCGCGCATGCTCCAACCCGATCGCACCCTCTGCCAAAGCCGCAGCAGTCTCAGGCAGGTCGGCGGGCATGACCTCGCCATACAAGCTCTGCCGGTCCTCAACATTGCGGGCGACCTTGACGCGGGTTTTCGCATCACGCGCATCGATGTTGAGCAACCCCTGCAACCACACCTGCGCCGACCGGAACCCCAACTCGGCATACCCACCACGGTGGTCGGCTTCGGCGATGCACTGCAACTGCTCCATCATCAACACCCGCATCCCCTCCTCCAGTTCACGGATACGGGCGGCGAGTTCGGCATCCGTGCACGACACCGCCGACCGGGCACTGGTGGTGCCGACGGCCGGATCCTGGATGTTCAACAGCGGTGTCATACCAAATATTCTCCCGCATTAGAACACCAGTTCGCACGTCATTTATGGTCACTTGATCAGGTGAAACACCCGACCCCGAAACCCAAAAACCCAAGCCGCGGAAACGAAAACACCGGAAACCACGACACAGCACCGAAAACCAGGGCACGTCGAAGGCGCCACCCAACCACCACCACACCACCAGCACGAGCGTCGTGAGCGGTTTCAGGCGCTATAGCCCCGAAAATCACGCACGGACCACCTCGGAACGCAGCGATCACCACCACCCACACCCCCTAGGCGAATGGCCGACCGAGACGAATCCCGCACCCGCCAGCGAAAAGCGACTACCAGTCAAACCCGGCTACGGCCCACCCAAAACCAAACCCCCAAAGGCCCCGACCCCGGCAAAAAGCCCAACCAAGAAAGCGAAACCCACGGCCAGTCCCCCCGCCCCCTTTGCCGGCGCCGTTGTCGCCGACGTCGTGGACGTTGTCGAGCCTCCGCGATGATCTTCCGTGGTACGAGCAACCGGCATTGTCTGTTGGCGTCCGCGACTCCGAAACAGGCGCGCTCGCCTGGCAGGACCAACCGCCGATGTTTCCGGCGAACGGCACCAACGCGGAGCCCGTCGACTACTGGTTGGGCGGACTGCACCACACGCCGATGGACGCACACACGGAAGTACCGATCGACCTCGTCCTACGGGCCGTTGACGAGTACGTGCGCACGGGCGAGCGGCCGGCATGTGTCGAGTGGATCGAGGCATCATGAACCGGAGCTAGACATGGCGAAGCGCCCCGACCTCCCCCGCGAAGCGAGTAACACGGGGAGCCGGGGCGCTTCGAGTGCCCGGCGCAGCCATACCGGGCGTATGCAGCCGGGGGAGCCTACTCGGCGGGCTGTGTCGGCGGCGTCGCCGGGACAAGTGGCGCCGTTCACGCGCCACGCCCCGGAGCGCGGCGGCGGAGCCGTTCCTCCCGACGCCGCGCCTCCGCCTTGGGCGCCTCCCTCCGCTGACCAGGAGGAAGGTGCCCTTCGGTCCAGTGATCAGGCGTCGACTCGATCCGCTGGCTCGGCCGGCTTCGGCGAGCGGCGGATGAACCGGCTCCACAGCGGGAACGTGAGCAGGACCGCCGTGATCGCGTAGACCGCGATCGCCAACGGCGAGTTCACCAGACCCGTCAGGTCGCCGTCGCTGATCTGCAGCGCTCGGCGCATCTGCAGTTCCGCCGTCGGCCCGAGGATCACGCCGATGATCGCCGGCAGCACCGGCAGGCCGAAGCGGCGCATCGCGAAACCGATCGCCCCGATGATGAACAGCAGCAGCAGGTCCAACGGCTGACCGCTGATCGCGTAGGCCCCGACGCTGGCAAAGAACAGGATGCCCGCGTACAGGTACGGCCGCGGGACCTGCAGCAGCTTGGCCCACACCGGCGCCATCGGCAGGTTGATCACCAGCAGCAGCACCAGACCGACGAACATGCTCGCGATCAGCGCCCACACCAGATCCGACTCGCGCTGGAACAGCAGCGGGCCGGGCTGGATGCCGTACTGCTGGAACGCCGCCAGCATCACCGCGGCCACCGAGGTGGTCGGCAACCCGAGGGTGAGCATCGTGACCATGGTGCCCGCCGCGCTGGAAAGCGAGGTGGCCTCCGGTCCGGCCACACCCTCGATCGCGCCCTTGCTGCCCCAGCCTCCCTTGCGCCGGGACAGCTGCTTCTCGACGGTGTAGGACAGGAAGGTGGGCACTTCCGCCCCACCGACCGGGATCGCGCCGAAGGGGAAGCCGATCAGCGGGCCGCGCAGCCACGGCTTCCACGCCCGCCGCAGGTCCTGCCGGGACATCCACGGCCTGCCGACCGGGATGGGCTTCTCCTGGGTGTGCCGCAGGTGCGCGGCGACCCAAAGCGACTCGCCGACGGCGAAGAGCCCGACCGCGACGAGCACCACGTCGATGCCGTCGACCAGCTGCAGGGTGCCGAACGTCAGGCGGGCCTGGCCGCTCATCTGGTCGAGCCCGATCAGCCCGATGGTCAACCCGATCAGCAGCGAGGCGAACCCGCGGATCCGCGAACTGCCCAGCACGGTCGAGGTTGCCGCGAACGCCAGCACCATGAACGCGAAGTAGTCGGGCGCGCCGATGTTGACCGCGTAGCCCGCGATGACCGGTGCCAGCAGCACCAGCAGGGTGAGGCCGACCAGGCCGCCGAAGAAGTGGCCGACGGCCGCGGCGGCCAGGGCTTGCGCCCCTCTGCCGTTCTTGGCCATCTTGTTGCCTTCGATCGCCACCACGACGGCGGCGCTCTCACCTGGCGTGTTGAGCAGGATCGAGGTGGTCGATCCGCCGAACATCCCGCCGAAGTAGATGCCGGCGAACATGATGAACGCCCCGGTGGGGTCCAGCGTGTAGGTGACCGGCAGCAGCAGCGCCACCGCCATCGCCGGGCCGATGCCCGGCAGCACGCCGACCGCGGTGCCCAGCACCACGCCGATCGCTGCGAACAGCAGGTGCTGCGGAGTCAGGGCGGTGGCGAAACCGCCCATGAGGTTCGACAGGTCCATCGGTTACAGCACCCCCATCAGCGGGCCACCGGGCAGCGGGACTCCGAGAAGTTCGTTGAACGTCAGCCACGTCAGCACCGAGAGGGCGGCGGCGATCAGCGGATCCCGCACGAGGCTGCGGCTGCCCAGCGCGTAGGCCGCGCCCCAGAACATGATCGCCGCCGACGCCGGGAACCCGATGATGTTGATCAGTGCCGCGTTGAGCAGGAAGAAACCGGACAGCAGCAGCAGGGTGCGCCAGTCGGTCGGCGCGTCGAGGTCGACGTCCTCGCCGGCCTCGGCCTCACCGCGACCGCCGCGGAGCACGTCCCGCGCCAGCAGCACCGACACCAGCAACAGCAGCGAACCGACCACCACCGGCACCGCCTTCGGCCCGACCGGGCCGCGCTGCGCGAAATCGGTGGGGATCAGGGCCGCGTCGACGAGCACGAGCACGCCCACCGCGAGCAGCAGCACGCAGATGCCCAGCTCGGAATACCGGCGCCACCAGCCGCCACGCTCCGCACCGGTCGGAGCCACGGTCTTGTCCACAGTGGAACTCATGCGGCACCCAACTCCTTCAGCACCGACGCGACGCGGTCGTTCTCGGACTTCAGGAACGCCCCGAAGTCATCTCCGGTCTGGAAGGCGTCGGTCCACCCGTTCAGCCGCATCGCCTGCTGCCACTGCTCGCTGGTGTGCAGCTTGCTGAACATCGCGATCAGCTTTGCCCGCTCCTGCTCGCTGATTCCCGGCGGTGCGACGACGCCGCGCCAGTTCGTGAAGCTGACGTTCACACCGGATTCCTGCAGTGTCGGGGCGTCGATGCCGGGCACGCGCTCCGGGCTGGTCACCGCCAGCGCCCGCAGCTCACCGGCCGCGATCTGGTCGCGGGTCTCGCCGATCCCGGAGACGCCGAAGGCGACCTTGCTGCCGAGCACCGAGGCCATCAGCTCGCCGCCACCGTCGAACGGCACGTAGTTGACCTGCGTGGCGGACAGGCCGATCGCCTTCGCGGTCAGCATCGGCGCCAGGTGGTCCGGTCCGCCGGGCGAGGAGCCGCCGCCGACGGGAACCGCGCCGGGGTTGGCCTTCCACGCCTCGATCAGCTGGGCGAGGTTCTGGTAGGGGGAGTCCTTGGCCACGACGATGACGTCGGATTCCTCGGTCAGCTTCGCGATCGGCGTGGTGTCGTTCAGCGACACCGGTGAGTGGTTGGTGTACACCGAGCCCACCACGCCCAGGCCCATCGACATCACCAGCGCGCCGTTGCCGGCCTCGCTGACCAACCGGCCCAAGCCGACCGTGCCGCCCGCACCGGGCAGGTTGAACACCTCGGCCGGACCGTTGAGGCCGGCGTCCTCGATCGCCTTGACCGCCGTGCGCGCGGTGATGTCGTAACCACCACCCGGCGTGTTGGGCACCATGACCCGCAGGCCGCGGATCTGCGTGCCCGGCTCGTCACCTCCCGCGCCGACCAGGGGAGGCACCAGCAGCACCATAAGCGCGGCACCCAGCACCGCCATCCCGACTTTCAACTTCCGCATCATCACCTCACTGTGAGCCCGGCCTCGCGACCGGATGGTGGGTGATCCTGCCCCACGATCTGGCGCACAGTCTCGCTTACGCGCGTATCGGAATTTGTGGAAGTTCTGTCACCAGTCGTTCGGGAGGTGGCGCGTTGCGGGCTGCGGCATCGACTCTCAGGTGGCCTCGACGTCGAAGGGCGGCCGCTCGCCCGGGCGCAGGAAACCAGGCCGTTCAACGGAATTCGCCGCGGCATTCGTCGGCTGGCCGGCGAGCGTTGTGGTGGGGCGAGCGTCGTCGAGCAGGTAGTTCGCGACCGCGCGCCGCGGGTCGAGGCCGCGCAGCTCGTTGAGCTGCCGCAGGGGCTCGCGCAGATCGCGGTACTCGTCGCCCAGTTCCGACCGGAGCTGCTGCTGCGCATCCGCGGCGAACCCGCGCACCTGCCGCATCGTCCGGCCCGCCCACGCGGCGGCCTCGGGCAGCTTCTCCGGGCCGAGGATGAACAAGCCTGCGAGCAGCAGGACGGCGAGGTGTTCCAAACTCATGCTGACCTTCTCCGCAGAAGGACCGTCGCAGTCACGGTACACCCGCGCCGGCGACGGGCCGCCTCGCACATTAGTTGACGCAAGGCACGCCACCAGCGGTGATGGCGTCCCCGCCCGGTGTCGGGGGCGCTTGGTGCGCGGCGCCGTCCAGCCGGAGAGCCGGGGCGGGCGCGAGGTTTGGGGCAGATCATCCAAAGTGGATCTTTCGACGACCCCGCAACAGGCGATGTTCATCTCTCGTTCGTCAGTCCTCGTGGCTCGCCGCGCCACCGGCGAAATCCGGTCTGCCCGATGTCGACCACAGTGGATGAACTCGACGCGATGCAGATGCGGGCGCGTCCGCAGGACAAGTCTGTCCTACCTGCGCTTCTCGTCGTTCGTGCCAGTGTCCAGAACTGCCGGAACAAGATCCAGATAGCGGATTTGTCCTGGTCAGGAATCGAACGGGCACCCCGGGACCGGCCGGGTTCGGGTATACACTGCACCCTGTTGAGAAACGACGGGTCACCTGATCTCACGGGGGCCGGTACGCCGCAGATCCCCGCATCGGCCGCCCGCTCGGCCGGCGGCGTCGTCGCAGGGCTCAGGTGTCCACGACAGCGAATGGAAGTGCACCCATGGGTTCGCTCAGTGCCTGGCACTGGCTGATCGTGCTCGCCGCGGTCCTGCTGCTGTTCGGATCGGCGAAGCTGCCGCAGATGGCGCGCTCGCTCGGCCAGTCCGCCCGCGTGCTCAAGGCCGAAGCTCGCGGCCTGAAGGAGGACGAGCAGGCCACCTCCCGGCCCACCACCGAGCAGGACCGGCTGGACACCGGCAAGCCCAGCCCGCAGCAGGCCGACGACAAGCAGCAGGTCGACGACAAGCAGCGCAACGACCCCAAGAACTGACGGGTCCTCCCCGGCCGGGTTCGACCCGGCGCGCGAGGAGGACCGCCGGCAGTACCGGCTTCCGGCCCCGGCCGCCCACGGCGGCCGGGGCCGTCGCGCGTCGGCCGGGCTCAGCCACGGCGGAAGCGTTCGGCCAGCACCGGGTCGTCCTCCAACCACAGGCCGCTGCGCGCGGCGGGCTCGTCGCTGCGCTCGGCGTCCGTCGCGTCCGCCGCGTCGAGCTCCCGGTCGACCTCGGCGGCCTCCTCGGCGTCGTCGCGCTTCCACTGCCGCATCAGGGCGCCGAGGAACGGCAGCCCGGCGAGGTCACCACCGATCCACACCACGCCCGCGGCGATGATCTGGTCGGTGCGCATGCTCGGGCCCCAGCTCCGCGCCAACGCCTCGTAGTAGTGCGGCGCGCGCAGCGGCCCGAGCCAGAGCACCAGCCCCAGCACGCCGTCGAAGATGACTTCCGCGAGCGAGATCCCGAACGACACGATGTGCGGGTCGCCGCGGGGCGTCGGGTCGACGCGCAACCGGGTCCAGAAGTAGATGAAACCGGCGAGCACCAACACCACGTGCATCACCGTATCGACCACCGACGAACGCAGGGTCAGTTCGTACAGCGGCGTCAGGTACAGCGCGAACGGCACCCCCACGAGCAGGACGGTGACCACCCCGGGGAACGTCAGCACCCTTGCGGGCCGCGACCGGATGCCCGCGCTCACCCGCTCGGCCAGCCGCGGCGGCCCGCTGGGGCTGAGCAGCAAAAGCGGCGCTCCCGTGCCACGAATTCCCCATCATCGGTGCGGCGTCGGTCAGCCTGTCCACCGCGGACGCCATCGGCGACGTTCTGGGCCTGCGACACTCGTTGCACCGCAGCGGTCGAGGGGCCCATCGGCCCTAGCGGGTGTTGTTCGCGCTCGCGACCCTCTTCCTCAGCGGGCTTCAGGTTCGCCGGTAGCACCGAACGCGGGTGGTGGGCACGCGCGACGACCGCAGGGAGGCACCGGATGCGCCAGGAGAGACCCAAGCGGCACGACCGGTCCGAAGACGAGGTACCTGAGCCGACGCCCAGCGGCCAGGACCGCCGCGACGAGCTCGACGACACCACCGATGCCATGTTGGACGAGATCGACGATGTCCTCGAGGAGAACGCCGCCGAGTTCGTGCGCTCGTACATCCAGAAAGGCGGCGAGTGACCGCACCGGCATCGGCTCGTCGTCGCCCCGGAATCGTTTCCGCCATGCGCCTCGTACGGCTGGGCGATATGGGTGGTTCCCGGTGACAGTCCACACTGTTCTGTCCGCGACCCGCCGTGATGCCCGCTGGCAAGCCTTCTGCCGGAAGTCCACCCGTCACCGGGCGGTCGCTGGGGAGGCACACTGGAGGAAAGGCTGAGTCCGGCGGGTTGCGGGGTGCGGTCATGCGCGGAACGGTCCCGGTGGGGCGAGTAGCTGGGGTGCGCATTGGGCTGCACTGGAGCGTGCTCGGCATCGTCGTCCTGGTCGCCGCCGGATTGGCCGTCTACCAGCTGCCGCTGGCGTTTCCCGGGCACTCCTCGCTCGGCTACGCGCTGGCCGGGGTCGCCGCCGCGGTCCTCCTGGTCGCCTCGCTGCTGGCGCACGAACTCGCGCACGCGATCGTGGCCCTCCGCAACGGCGTCGCCGTCGAGGGCATCACGCTGTGGCTGCTGGGCGGTATCGCCCGGCTGCGGGGCGAAGCGCGCAGCCCCGGCGCTGACCTGCGCATATCTATCGTCGGGCCCGCAACCAGCGCGGCCGTGGGCGTGGTCTTCGGCGCGCTGGCCTGGGGCGTGGCCCGGTCGGACGCGAGCGACCTGATCGTCGGGGTGCTGACCTACCTGGCCCTGCTGAACCTCGTGCTGGCGGTGTTCAACCTCGTTCCGGCGGCTCCGCTGGACGGTGGCCGCGTGCTGCGCGCGGCGCTGTGGCGGTGGCGCGGGGACCGGTTCAAAGCGGCCGTGTGGTCGGCGCGCGCCGGGCTCGGGCTCGGCTACCTGCTCATCGCCGCCGGATTCGCGCAGTTGATCACTCAGGGGGCCGCCGGACTGTGGTGGGTCCTGCTGGGGTTGTTCATCACGAACGTGGCCTTCGCCGAGGAGCGCCAGGCCCGCGTGGGGTTGGCCCTGGCCGGAGTGCGGGTGCGGGATGTGATGTCGCATCCGGTCGAGGCGGTGGACGGCCGGTTGACGGTCGGCGATTTCCTGGTCCGCGAACGCGGGCACGCCAGCTTCCCGGTGCTGCTCGAGGACGGCAGCGTCGGCGGATTGGTCTCCCTCCGCCGCGTCCGCTCCCTAGCCGCGCACGACCGACCGACGACCGCCCTGCGCGACGCCGCCTGCCCGATGGACCGCGTGCCCACCGCGGCACCGGACGAGCCCCTGGCAGCGGTCCTGCCCCGGCTGTCCGAGTCCACCGACGGCCGCATCCTGGTCTTCGACGACGGCAGGTTGGTGGGCATCGTGTCGCCGTCGGACATCAGCAGGACCGTCGTGGCGCACGGTCTCGAAGTCGCCCTGCCCGCAGCCGTTGAACGCGAAGCGAACCGGAAAGCCCCGCCGTCGAACTGGTGGTATCCCGGCCAGCCGCACTCCCGCTGACCGGCGGCGTTCACAGTGCCTGTTCGAGGCGGTGCCGGACGGCTTCGGCGGACCGCGCCAGCACTTGCGTCGAGAGCACATCCACCGGTGTGGGGCCGGTGAGCAGGCGAGCCGACTCTGGTAGCCACCGCAGGTCTCGCGTGAACCGGCGCTGCGCGGTCTGGACCGGCTCCGGCTGAGCGGCCCGCACGCCACCGCACACGACGGGCTGTAGGAGCGGTTCGCGCCCAGCTGGGGCCTCTTCGGTGCGCAGCGCGAGCAGATCGGGTTGTCCGGGTTCGCCGCGGTAGACCTGCTTGGCGCCGGGTGCGGTCAGCTTTCCCGCGGACAGCTTCATCACCGGCGTTCCGCCGTATTCGACCAGCTTGTAGGCGCTGTCCAGGGACGGCGCGTCAGCGGACACCCCCATGCGGGTGCCCACGCCGAACAGATCGATCGGCGTGGCGGCGAGTTCCGCGAGCGCGTGTTCGTCGAGCCCGCCGCTGGCCATGATCCGAGCGCTGGTCAGCCCGGCGTCGTCGAGCAGCTGGCGCGCTTGCACCGCCAGGTCGCCGAGGTCGCCGGAGTCCAGCCGGATCCCGATGCGGCTACCGGCCGGCAGGTCCTCGGCGACCTCGATCGCCGTGCACACGCCGCGCAGGGTGTCGTAGGTGTCGACCAAAAACACCGTGGCATCCGGGAAATCGGCGGCGAACGCCCGGAACGCGGTGCGCTCGTCGGGGAACGCTTCGACGTAGGAGTGCGCCATCGTGCCAGCGGCCACCAGTCCGAACTCGCGTGCGGCGGCCACGTAGCTGGTGCCCGCGAATCCAGCGATGGCCGAGGCACGAGCGACCGCCCGGGCGGCCTCCAGACCGTGGGTTCGGCGGGCGGCGAAATCGACCAGATCCGCTTGCGGTGCGGCGATCCGGCACCGCGCCGCCTTGGCCGCCACCGACGACTGGAACGTCACGAAGTTCAGCAGAGCCGTCTCCACCAGCTGCGCCTGCGGCAGCGGCGCCGTCACTTCCAGGAAGGGCTCACCGGCGAAGACCACCCGCCCTTCGGGCACGGCCCACACGTCACCGGTGAAGCGCAGCTCCGACAACGACGCCAGGTCGCTTTCCTCCAGGTGCACGACGTCGCCGAGGTACGTCAGGTCGTCGGCGCTGAAATGCAGCCGCGCCAGGAAGTCCAGGCAGTCGGCGAGTCCGGCCGCGACGAGAAAACCGCGTTCGGGCGGGAGTTTCCGCGCGAACAAGCTGAAGGTCGCCGGGGACGTCATGTCCCGGCGCAGGTAGCTGGCCGCCATCCTGAGCTCGTACAAATCGGTGCGCAGACCCGTCATGGCCGTCGTCACCTCTCAGCCATGAGCCGACGGATCCTCCGACCGTCGCGCAGCCCGCACGCCGTCTGCAAGGGGAGATGGTCACCGGACGCGAGTTGCTCGTGGGAGCCGTGTGAGCGGCGTTCGTGGCGTGGCGCAACGGCGGTGAGAACAGAGGACCTTCGGCCGCATGACTGCACCCCCTCCGCCCGCAACGCTCGGTGAACATCCCGTTCACCGAGGCCGCCGGGAGGAATCGATGAGTGAAGGCCACGAGATGCGCTGGGGCGGGCTGGCGGGCCTCGCTTCGCTCGTGCTCGCCATCGTGGCGGGCATCCTGCTCCGCGGCGCTCCCAGGATCACCGCCTCCAGCGACACGATCGCCTTGTACCTGACCAACTCGCGCGACGTGATCATGGCCGCGGCCGTGCTCTACGCCGCCGCCTTGGCCTTGTTCGTGTGGTTCGGTGCCACTCTCGCCACCGCGTTCAGGCTGGCCGATCCGAACAGCGACGCCCCCGCGGTCGTGCTGGCGGGCTTCGTGCTCACCGGCACCATCGGGTTCCTCGGGGTATCGATCCTCGGCGGTGCGGCCTACGCGTTGACCGCGCATCCCATGCTGATCGGTCTCGCCTCCGCGCCCTACAGCGCGGTGGCCGTCGTGGGCACGCTCGCGGGAATGGCCGTCGCCCTGCCGCTGGCGGCATGCGCCGCCGCCATCGCGCGGACCGGGGTTCTCCCGCAGTGGGCGGCGTGGTTCTCCGGATTCGTCGCCGTCATCCGGATCCTCGGCGCACTCACCGTCCTCGGCGGAGCCGGCGCGATCGCTCCCGGCGGCGTGCTGGCCACCTACCTCCCCGGTGGGCTGACCGCGCTGTGGATCGTGGTGCTCAGCGGTTTGCTCGTGCGCGAGCACCTGCCCGAGATCCAACCACGACGGCGTGCGCCCGGCCCGGCATGAGTCCACTGTGGAGGCGCTGGAGAACACCTCACCCACCAGGGTTTCCGGAGCTACATGCACAAGTCCCGGGTGGAGTGGGCCCAGCCGTTCAGCCTGGTGTTCCTGCTCATCGTCGGGGCGGGCACGTTCTCCCTGGACGCCCGCCTTTCGCGGCCATCCGCGAGAACCGAATAGCGACCAGGTCCGGGGCGGGAAATCGTCGTCCCCCCACGGTGGGTTGGCGTTCACCGCCTTCGACCCCGATGCCAGTGGGACCGTGTTGCGGGTCGGCATCGAGGGGTGTCGTCTGGTCGTGCGAACCGCTACCTTCCATTTCCACGCGCGACGGGATGTGCATCCGCCCCTAGCTAGGGAGTGGCCGTGTACCAACCGATCCTCGATCCGCTGTTCGGCTCCCTCGGCTGGAGCGCCCTTGCGGCTTCACTACCGCTGCTCGTGCTGTTCGCCCTGCTCGGCGTCGTCCGCATGACGGCCTGGAAGGCGTCGCTGACCGCGCTGGTCGTGGCTCTGGCGGTCGCCATCTTCATCTACCCGATGCCAGTGGACCAGGCTGTACTGTCCGCGGCGCTGGGCGCGGCGTTCGGGTTCTTCCCGATCCTGTGGATCGTCATCAACGCCATCTGGATCTACAACATGACCGTCACCACGGGTCATTTCGACGTGCTGCAGCGCTCGTTCTCCCAGGTCAGCGACGACCGACGCATCCAGGCCATGATCATCGCGTTCTGCTTCGGGGCGCTGCTGGAGGCGCTGGCCGGGTTCGGCACCCCGGTGGCGATCACCACCGTGATGCTGCTGGCGCTGGGGTTCAGCCCGATCACATCCGCGGTGGTCTCGCTGGTGGCCAACACCGCTCCCGTCGCCTTCGGGGCACTGGCGGCGCCGCTGGTGACGCTCGCCAGCGTCACCGGGCTGCCGCTGGCGGAGCTCGGGGCGATGACCGGTAGGCAGACGCCGCTGCTGGCCGTGTTCGTGCCCGTGGTGCTCGTCGGGATCATCGACGGGATGCGCGGCGTGCGTCAGACGCTGCCCGCCACGCTCGTGTGCGGGGTGAGCTTCGCGGTCACCCAGTTCGTCGCGGCCAACTACGTCTCCGTGCCGCTGACCGACATCATCGCCGCGCTCGTCGCGGCCGGCGCCACCGTCCTGCTGCTGCGGGTGTGGGAGCCCGTCGGGGCCACCACCCAACCGGTGGCGAGGACGGACTCCCATGCCGCGGTGTTCCGCTCCTACCTCCCTACCTGATCATCATCGCCGTCTTCGTGATCGGCCAGATCGGCGCCGTCGCCCACCTGCTGGACTCCGTCACGATCAAGTTCGACTGGCCGGGCCTGGACATCCGCAACCCCGCCGGCCAGCAGCTGTCCCTGGTCGAGTTCAAGTTCAACTGGCTCACCAGCGCCGGGACGCTGCTGCTGATCGCGGGACTACTGACCGTTCCGGCGATCGGCATCGCGCCGCGGCGGGCGCTGTCCCGCTACGCCGACACCTACGTGCAGCTGAAGTGGCCGATCGTCACCGTGATGTCGGTGCTGGCGATCGCCTACGTCATGAACGCCTCCGGGCAGACCGCCACGCTCGGCACCTGGATGGCGGCGGTGGGCGGGCTGTTCGCCCTGATCTCGCCGATCCTCGGATGGCTCGGCGTCGCCGTCACCGGCTCCGACACCTCGTCGAACTCGCTGTTCGGGGCGTTGCAGGTGACGGCCGCGCAGCGGGCCGGCATCGATCCGCTGCTGGCTGCCGCCGCGAACGGCTCCGGGGGCGTGCTCGGCAAGATGATCTCGCCGCAGAACCTGGCCATCGCCGCCGGGGCGGTCGGCATGGCGGGCCGGGAGGGCGACATCTTCCGCCGGGTGCTGCCGTGGAGCATCGGCTTCCTGGCCCTGATGTGCGTGCTCGTCTACCTGCAGTCCCTGCCGGTCCTGGCCTGGATGGTCGTCTGACCGCCGCTGATCGCCCCCGATCCGGCGTGGATGTTCGCGGGCCGCTTGGATACGGCGGCGGAACGGAAGTCGAACAATCCCTTAACGGCGGGCGAGAGGATGTCGCCCGCCGGCCCGCGAGCACGACTTGGCGCCGGGGATCTTCCATAGGATGGGCTGGGCGGCGACTCCGCCAACGGGCGGTGTCGGCTGCTGCCCGAATGTGATTGGTGCGCTGGGGTGAGGATGGAAGATCAGGCCACGACGACCAGGGCGAGCGCGGCCGAGCGGGTCGGCGACCTGCTCACCTCGTGGGTCGACCGGTTCCCGGCCTGGCTTCGCCGCGTGGTCTCCCGCGAGTTCGTCGGCTTCGCGATCCTGGGCGGGTTCACCTTCCTGATCGACCTCGCCATCCTGGCGTCGCTGCGCGCTTGGACCCCGTTGCCGCTGCCGGTCGCCGTGACCGTGTCGTACGTGTTCGCCTTCGGGCTGAACTTCATGCTCAACCGAAAGGTCAACTTCCGGTCGCACGCCCCGGTCGGCGGCCAGGTCCTCCGCTACGCGATGGTCGTCGTCTGCGACTACGGGCTCACCATTGGCGTGACCACGGGGGTTGCCGCGCTGGGCGTCGACTTCCGGCTGGCCAGGCTGGTCGCCGGGGCGTGCGTAGCGCTGTTCACCTACACCGCCTCCCGCCGGTGGGTGTTCCGCCAGGAGGAACGCGACCGGCCTGGCTCGGCGCCCGAACCCGACGAAGCCCGCTGACGTACGTCCACTGAGGACGATGTGACGAAGCCCCAGTCAGAGCCGCACACGCGCTCCGAACCGGCCAGCAGCCCTGCATCGTGCGTCAGGTCGCCGTTCTCCCCTGATTCCCAGCACCCACACGCCACCTGAATACCTACTGTTTTTCGGGCCACGGTCACGTAATCGTCACACGCACATTGCACTTGCAACTCGAACTCGACGCGAATCCCCACCGACCAAAGCCGGTGGCCCACTCGTCACGTTTCATTGATGGACGATCGGCCACGCGGCGAAGACGATCGGCACACGCCTGGCGAGCGGCGGGTTCCCGAGCGGGGCCCCGGCGACCACACCGAAGGGACCGACATGCATCTCCAAGGGGAATCGGCCGTCGCCGAGGCCCACCGCCCGGGCACTCCGTACCACCTGCTCGCGCGCACCTCGGCACACCGCTGGTGGCGACCGGTGGTCGGCCTCGTGCTGTTCCCCGTGCTCGCGATGGCGTTGATGCTGCTGGTCTACAGCGTCGCCATGGTCCTGGCCTTCGCGGTAGGCGTCGGGATGGATGCGGAACTGGGCTTCGCGGATCCGTTGTGGAACTTCGCGCTCGGCTTCGTCTCGATCGCCGTCGTCCTGCCCGTCGTCCTCCTGATCGCGAGGACGACGCAGCGCCGACCGGTGGGCACGTTGTCCAGTGTGGAGGGACGACTGCGTTGGCGGTGGATGGCCTACTGCGCCAGGTGGGCTTTCCTGGGCTTCGTCCTGGTCACCGCCGTCGACCTCGTCCTAAACGGGTGGGACGCCACGTCGTGGCCGGGGTGGCTGACGTTCCTGGCGGTGGTCGCCATCTCGGTGGCGGTCATCCCCGTGCAGGCCGCCACCGAGGAATACGTCTGCCGCGGCTGGCTCGTGCAGACCTTCGCGTCCTGGGCCCGCACGCCGTGGCCCGGTGCGGTGGCCAGTTCGTTGCTGTTCATCGTACTGCACGACTACACCGAACCGTTCGTGGTCGTCGACCTCTTCGTCTTCGCGATGGCCATGTGCTGGCTGACCATCCGCACCGGAGGGCTGGAGGCGGCGATCGCCCTGCACGTGGCGAACAACCTCACCTTCGCCCTTGCCGCCGCGCCCCACGGGGTGCCGAGCCTGGACCAGAGCGGCTCCTACGACGTGTGGGACGTCCTGCCGAGCACGCTCATCACCGTGGTCTACACGTGGTGGATCGACCGGCGTGCCCGCCGCCTTGGCATCACCTCGACGGCCCCCAATCCCGTTTCGTTCGCGGACCCGCCGGGAACGCCTCCCGGGCACTCGGGCACTGGCGCGGCCTGACGGGCTCAGGCCCTGGTGGTAAGCACCACCGAGCCAGCGGTGCCACTGTGCTGAGAAATCCGCTTTGGCACCCCCATGATCGCCCACGAGTGCATCGGGCACGTAGGCGACGACCGGCACATCGACTACGACTTCGTCACCAACCTGGACGCGCGGTGCCAAGGAAACAGCGTGTACCAGTGCTTCCCCCGGCAAACCGGCCGCCTGCACGTGCGGGTCGAAGCGGTCACACCCGACCAATGCCCGGAGGCGCACCACAGCCAGGAGAACCGCTGAGCAAACAGACGCACACGCGATGCTCTGCCCGGGCTCCTGACCCTGCGGCCTGCCAGCCGACTGCGCACTCCGGTAGCCAGTGTTGGCCAAGCCAGGCTTCACGGCCTTCCTTCAACGCCACGACAACGATCACAGCGCGGCGATCCGCGGACTGCGCCAACCCCAGCTCAACCACCAAATCCGCGAACCGCGCCGCACCATCGGCCAGTCGCCGCGCGATCGTCGACCGCGTGCCATCCGACAGGTGTGGAACAGCGCCACCTCTGCATCCAGTCCACTCGTCGCCGATTCCGGCGTGTGGACTGAAGGTGCTCTTCGTGCGGTCAGCGTCGCTGCGCCTCCACCAGCCAGTTGGCCGAGTCGTAGAGCACACCGCGATCGGTGCAGTGCTCGGTCAGGCTCGTCCGCAGGTCGTCGAGAGCTCGTTCCCTGCCATCCGCGTCGAGGCCGTCGAGCAGGCCGGCGAACTGGCCCGAGATGAAATCGCAGGCGTCGTCGACGTCGCGGCCGAAGTACATCGGCTCGTTGAGACCGCGCAACCGAACGCCGGAGAGCCCGGCCGAGGTCAGCAGCGCCCGCACCCGGTCGGGGTCGCCGAAGGAGAACGGCGGCGGCCCCGGCAGATCCCGGCCGGAGGCCAGCACCGTCCGGAAGGCGCTGATCCACTCGTTGCGCTCGATGGGCTGCCAGACCAGCAGGACCATCCGCCCGCCCCTGCGTATGGCGCGCACGACGTTCTCGAAAGCCGCTGCGGGATCGCCGAAGAACATCACGCCATGCCGGCTGACCGCGACGTCGAAGTGCGCCTCGGGGAACTCGTGGATCTGGGCGTCTGCTTGCAGAAAGGTCGCATTCGCCACCTGCTCCCGCTTCGCCCGCCCGCGTGCGAGCTCGACCATCTGCGAGGAGAGGTCCACGCCCAGCGCAGCGCCGGTGGCCGCCCGGCGGGCGGCGTCGCGGGTCGTCTGCCCGGTCCCGCACCCGATGTCCAGCACGGTCGAAGCTGGACCGATCTCCGCCGCGTCGAGGAACTGGTCGTGGTAGCGGGCGACGCCTTCGTCGATGCGGTCGGCGCGGGCGGTCCAGTGGTCGCCCTGGGCGCCGTCCCAGGCGCGAAGCTGCTCGACGTTGGATGAATCGACCTGCACTGCAAGACGCTCGTTCACCAGACCCCCAAGTCCGAATCAACGCTGGAAGAGACGCGACCAAGCACTGTACCTGGTGCGTCACTGCAAGTGATGGCGATCGCTCACGAACGCCCGCAGCGGAGTGGGTTCGCGCCAGCGCGGCGCAAAAAGTCCTTGCGCCAGCCCGACGACCCAGTTGCCCAAGGAGACCTTCCCGGGAAATGCGGTCAGCCGAAGGTGATGAGTTGGCGGGCGACCTCGCCCTTCTTCAGGGTCTCGTAGGCCTGGTTGATGTCGTCGAGGGTGGTCGTGCCGCTGACCATCGAGTCGAGGTCGAGCTTGCCCGCGAGGTACATGTCGACGTAGCGGGGCATGTCGACGCGGAACCGGTTGGATCCCATCGAGGAGCCCTGGATCTTGCGCTCGCGGAGGAACGAGAAGCCGTCCAGGGAGATCTTCTCGCCGAAGGGGATCATGCCGATGATCGTCGCCGTCCCGCCGGGGCGGAGCATCTGGAAGCTCTGCTCGGCGGCGCTGGCCAGCCCGACCGCTTCGAACGAGTAGTGCACACCGCCCGAGGTCAACTCGGGCACCGCCTCCACAGCGCCAAGAAGCGTTCGACGTGGTGGTTGAACAGCTCGGGCTCTTCTAGGTTCGTGACGTGGCCGGTCTTGGGCAGCACGACCAGTCCGCTGCGCGGGATGGTCCGCTTGAGCATCAGGTCGGTCTCCAGCACTCGGTCGTCCTCGTCACCGGCGACGATCAGCGCGGGCACGTCCATTGCGGCCAGTTCCGCCCGCAGGTCGTAAAACGACGGGCGGGCCTTCTGCACGCCGCGCATCGTCAGGGCCGCGCCGACCGGGTCGTGCTCGGCGAGCGCCGCGACGTGTTCGGCGTGCCCGCGCGGGTCCTTGTTCTCGAACTGCACGCGGGTGGGCCGAAGCCGTACCACTTGGCGGTCTCCGCCGGGCCTTCGGTGTCGAAGGACACCGCGATCTTCTCGGATTCCGCGCGGAACTCCTCCCGGGCTTCGGGGTGCGCGCCGTAACCGCACCCGGCGATGACCAGCGACCGAGCCCGCTCGGGGTAGCGGAGTCCGAAGTGGAGCGTGCAGAACCCGCCCATCGAGTTGCCGACGACGTGCGCGCGGTACGCGCCGATCGCATCCAGCACCGTTACCAGGTCGTCGACCGCGCGGTACTGGCCGTAGCGCTCCGGCTCGGTAGGTACGTCCGACGGCGGGTAGCCGCGCGCCGCGTACACGACGCAGCGGCACCGGCGGGCGAAATGCCGGACCTGCGGTTCCCACGAGCGGTGGTCCCCGCCGAACTCGTGCACGAAGATCAGCGGCACCCCGGAGCCGCTTTCCTCGTAGTGCAGGCGTATTCCGTCGTCGGTGGTAGCGAATGGCACCCCGAACCTCCCACTTGGGACCGATCCTCGTGCCGAGGCAAACGTCGACCGCTGCCTCCCAGCCGCACCGAAAGCGCAAGGCACCGGGAAAGGGACCGGAAACTCGCGCCCTACCTGGTCAGTGCGGCGAGAACGCCTGCGGCCAGGGCGGCGCGTTCGATCATGCCGCTGACCGTGGCGTGCTCGCTGCGTGCATGAGCGCCCGCCCCCACCGCGCCGATCCCGTCCAGGACGGGGGTTCCGGCATCGAGCGCGAAGTTGCCGTCACTCGCGCCGCCCACCGCGATTTCCTGCAGGTCCAGACCCAGCGGCGCGGCACATTCCCTGGCGAGCGCGAACAGTTCCGCCACACCACCGGTTCGCTCGAACACCGGCCGGTTCCACTCGCCGGTGACCTCGATCTTCGCCTTCGGGTCGACCGGCGTCAGCGCGGCGAGCCCGGCCGCGATGCGCTCCTGCTCCGCCACCGTCGCCACTCGGATGTCCAGGTCGGCGCCCGCCGCCCCGGCCGTGACGTTGGCGCGCGTGCCACCTCGCACCACACCGATGTTGACCGATGTTCCCGCGTCCATGTCCTGCAAGGCCCGGCAGGCGATGATCTGGTGCGCGATCTCGTGCACCGCGCTGGATCCGGCGGTGGGGTCCAGTCCGGCGTGGCCCTCCTCGCCGGTCACGGTCACGGTGAACAGCCCGACGCCCTTGCGTGAGGTCTTGATCGCGCCGTCCGCGCTCGCTTCGAAGCACAAGGCGGCGCGGGCCCGCTTCGCTTCGGTGCGGATGACGTCCGAAGAAGCCTTGCTGCCGGTCTCCTCGTCGCCGTTGAGCAGCAGCGTGAACGCGGGCCGGGGAAGGTCCAGCGCGTCCAGCGCGCACAGCGCCCAAACTGCCTGGACCAGGCCCGCTTTCATGTCGAACACGCCGGGACCGGTCAGCGTGTCGCCGGTCCGCTGGAAGGGCAGTTCCTCGATCGTCCCGAGCGGCCACACCGTGTCGTAGTGCGCGAGCAGCAGCAGCGGCTTGCCAGCCCCGGAGTACCTGCGGATGCTGACGTCACCGGCGTCCTCGCGGGCGTGCACCTGGCGGCTTTCCGGTTGCCCGAGCCGCTCGTCGAGCCAGTTCTCCAGCCAGCGCAGGCACTCCCCCAGCGCGGCCACGTCATCGCTGGGACTCTCGATCCGGACGTAGTCGGCGATGTCGGCGACGATCTGCTCCTCGCGCTCGGCCAGCCAAGCCCGCACGCCCTTCGCCTGCGCATCGGTCAGAACGGTGTTCATACGACTCCCTTCGATCCCTGCGCCAGTCCGTCAAGCTCGTCGAGGCGCGCCTCAGACATCCCCGCCGGATCCCGCTCCAGCTCCCGCAACCCGTCGAGCACGGTGCGCAGCAGGGGCAGGTCGGCGGCGGCGGCTCGGTCCAGCACGGTCCGGTAGTGGGCGGTGACCTCGACCGGCCGACGCCGCACCGCGAGATCCCGCCAAATGCCGCTGCGGTCCTTGGGCTGGGTGCGCAACCACGCCACCAACCGATCCGTCGCGGCCCGCCGCTGCTCCGCCGACACGCCGCGGACGAAGGCTGCCGGCTCGAAGGCATCGAACGCCTCCAGCCTGATGCCGAGCGCCATCGCGACGCCGAAGACCTCCTCGGCCAGCCCGTGCATGGCGGCGGCGTGCCGCTCGATCAGGTCTGCCATCGGCGCGTCCGCCAGCGCGGTCGCGGCCAGCATCGCGCCGAATCCCCCTTTCGCCCAGAGGAATCCGTCGACGTTGTCGCTGGCCTGCGCCGGTCCCCACGCTTGCAAGTCGTGCACGAGGTCCCGGACGCGCTGCGACACCGCAGCCCCGCCAGGTTCACCGATCACCAGTGCCCCGGCACCGCCGTCCCGGACCACGCCGGGCTCGACGACGTCGGCGAAGAGGTTGACGAACGCGGCAACGGTGCGCGACGAGCCGACGCGTTCCGCGATTACCGGCTCGTTGAAGCCGTTCTGCACGGACACGACGTAACCGTCCGGATCGAGCCGCTCGCCGATCCACTCCGCCGCGGCCGCAGTGGCCTGGGCCTTGACCGCGAGCAGCACGCGGTCCGCGGTGCCGGTGAACTCCGCCACCGTGCACGCGCGCACCTCGACGGCGGTGCGGCTTCCGCCGCGCTCCAGCCGCAGGCCGTGCTCCCGGATCGCCTGGACGTGCTCAGCATCGGCATCGACGATCAGCACGTCATGCCCGGCGGCAACCAGGTCGAACGCCAGCGTGCCGCCGATCGCACCGCCACCTACGACCGTGTAGGTCATTCGTCGCTCCCCTTCTCCTCGGCCGGCGGCCACAACCTGGGCAGATGCGCAGCGCCGGTGTTCGAGCCGCCGTCCACGCGCAGCACCTCCCCGGTCACCCACGCCGCCTCGGGCCCGGCGATCCACCGCACGGCCCGCGCAACGTCGTACGGGGTTCCTGGCCGTCCCAACGGGTTCCGCGACACCGCGGCGGCGTACTCGGGAGCCACCGGGTTGCAATCGCTGTCGACCGCGATGAACCCCGGGCTGACCGCGTTGACCCGAATCCCGTGCGCGCCGAGTTCGAGCGCGGCGGCACGGGTAGCCATCTCCAGTGCCGCCTTCGAACTCGCGTATGGCCCGCCGCCGGGGCGGGCACGCAGCGCCGCGCCGGAGGATATGTTCACCACCGACGCCGGTCGTCCGGCGGCGATCGCTCGCCTGGCAAGCTCCTGCGTCGCCAGCACCGGCGCCCGGACGTTGAGGGCGAAGATCCGATCCCACTGCTGCGCCGTGACGTCGAGCATGTCCACCGACGGGTAGGTCCCAGCGCAGTTGACCAGCACGTCCACCGGCGCGCGCGACCACGCCTCCCGCACCATGCGCCCCGGCTCTTCGGGTTGCTCCAGGTCCGCTTCGAGCACGTCCGGCCCGGTACGGTCGGCGAGCGTGATCAGCGCCGCGCCGAAGTCGGTGAACTCCCGCGCGATGGCCCGCCCCAACCCGCCGGTAGCACCGGTGATCAGCACATGACCGGTCACTTGAACTCCTTGTCCTTGGTCTCCGGCATAGTCAGGTACACCACCAGCGATACCAGCGCCGCGACGCTGACGTAGATCCACAGCGTGTCGCCGTGCCCGGATTCGCTCAGCCAGGTCGTGACGTACGGCGCGGTGCCGCCGAACAGCGCCACAGCCAGTGCGTACGGCAGCGCGATCCCGGTCGCCCGCACTTCCGGCGGGAACTGCTCGGCCATGATCACGGCGCAGTTGGCCGAGTAGCCGAGGATAAGCAGCATGCCGGTCAGCTGGACGGCGACCAACATGCCGAAGCTGCCGTCCAAGAGCTGCAGGAGCGGCCAGGCCAACACCACGAACCCGACGGCGAACGCGCTCATCGTGGGCTTGCGCCCGATCCGGTCCGAGAGCATCCCGACGAACGGCAGCAGCACGACGAACACGACCAGACACAACGTCTGCGAAAGCAGAGCTAGGTTGAGCGGAATTCCGGTGGAGATGTGCACGTAGGTCGGCAGATAGGTGATCCAGATGTAGTACGTCAGGGTGCCAGCGACGGTGATGCCGACGACACGCAAAGCGGCCCCCGGGTGTTCCCGGAACATCGTTTTGAGCGGGTTCGCCTTCCTCTCGCCGGCGGCGGACATCGCGGTGAACGACTCGGTGTCCTCAACCGACACCCGCAGCCACAGCCCGATCAGCCCGAGCAGCCCGCCGACGACGAACGCCAGCCGCCATCCCCACGAGTGCAGCGCGTCGTCGCTGAGCGTGGAGGTGAGCACCGTGCCTAGCAGCGAGGCGATCAGCGTGCCGCCGCCGACCGAAACCTGCTGCCACGAACCGGCGAACGCCCGCCGACCGGGTGTGGTGGACTCCACCAGGAACGCCGCGGACGAGCCGAACTCGCCACCGGCCGAGAAGCCCTGCACCAGTCGCGCCACGAGCAGGATGACCGAGGCGAAGAGGCCGATCGTGTCGTAGTTCGGCGTCAGGGCGATCACGAACGACGAGCCGGCCATCAGTCCAATGGTCAGCGTCAGGCCCTTCTTGCGGCCGTGCCGGTCGGCGTAAGCACCGAGCACCGCCGCGCCCACCGGCCGCATCACGAACCCGACCGCGAAGACGGCCAGGGTCGACAGCAGGCCCACCGCGCCGTCGCCGCGCGGGAAGAACTCGTCGGCGATGATCTTGACGAAGATCGAGTACAGGGCCCAGTCGACCCATTCGACGGTGTTGCCGATGGTGCCGGCGACGATCGCCTTGCGGTGCGCCCCGGTCAGCCGAGTGCCGGTCGTGGTGGTCATCTGCCGCTCCCCAGTTCCACGTGCGCCACCTCGGCGAGCTCGGCGTGGGTGGCGAACCAGACGTCGCGGTGCCCGCGGATGTGGTCGACGAGCTCGCGGAGGATCACCAACCGCGAGCGGTGCCCGATGACGTGCGGGTGCAGCGTCAGCTGGAAGACGCCACCGGACCGGTACGCCTCGTCGAACTCGTCGATCCAGATCTCCAGCACATCGCGCGGCCGGGTGTAGGGCCGCGCGCCGCCGTAGCGGTCCATGGTGAAGTACGGCGCGTCGTCGCGGATCCAGTCCACCGGAATCTCCACCAGACCGGTCGGTTCGCCGCGCGCGATGATCTCGTACGGCTCGTCGTCGGCCATCAGCGAGGAGTCGTACCGGAAGCCGAGCTCGCGGATGGTGTCCAGGGTGGTGTCGGAGAAGTCCCAGGACGGGGTCCGGATGCCCACCGGCCGGGTGCCCGACAGCTCGGTCAGCACGTCCAGCGCGCGGGCGATCAGGGCCGTCTCGTCGTCCTTGGCAAGCAGCGTGTTCCGCTCGTGGATCCAGCCGTGCACCGCCAGTTCATGTCCACCATCCACATAGGACTTGACTTCCTCCGGGTGCAGCAGAGCGGACACGGCGGGGACGAAGAACGTCGCCGGGATCTCGTGGCGGGCCAGCAGGTCCAGGATCCGCGGGGCGGCAATGCGCGAACCGTACTCGCCCTGCGCGAGCCGCCCGGGGCTGGTCTCGCCGTCGCGCAGCGGGATCGTCTCGTGATCGGAATCGAACGACAGGGCCACGGCGACGCGCGCCCCACCGGGCCAGGCGGCCGGGGTCAGCGGACGCCCGGCGCGCACGGCTTCGACGTGGCCGCGCCAGACCTCTTCGGGCCACTGCCAGGGTGAATCGGACATCAGCGCCTCCTCAGGCGTCAGCGGATCTGGTCGACCCTGGTCCACGCACGTTTGAGCGTGGCCAGGTGCAGGGTCACGTCCGACGCGGTCAGGCCGGGCAGCCCGCCGATCACGTCGTTCACGTAGCGGACCAGGTCGGTCCTCCGGGGCAGCACCATCTGGCCGACGAGGTTGAACCTGCCGGTGGTCGCGGCGAGGAACTTGGTGGCGGGATGCTCGGCGAGCCGCCGCCCGGCCTCTTCCCACCGACCGGGCTCGACCGAGAGCCAGAGCATGAATTCGGCGTCGTAGCCGAGCAACTGCGGCTCGGCCAACGTGCGGAACAGCAGATTCCCGCGCGAGATCAAGCGGTCGAGCGCGCGGGCCACAGTGGACTCACTGCGGCCGAGCGTGCGGGCGAGGACAGCCATCGGCACGCGCCCGTCGCGCTCCAACTCGTCGGCGACGGCGCGTTCGAGGTCCGGCAGCGCGTCCGGCGGTGCATCCCAGTCGTCCCGGTCGTACGGCAGGCTGGTTCTCGGGCGCAGGTCCTGCGCGGCAGCGGGCGGCAGCACTCCGCTGTCCCACAGCGGTGCCGTGGTGAAGGTGCGGATCACCGCCACGTTCTCGGTGCCGGCGATGAGGTCGGCACCGGGCAGGTCGGTGAACAGCACGCGCAGCATCTCGTCGTTGTCGCGGGCGACGAAGTCGACGATGAGGTCGGCGGCGCCGGTGACGATGGCCAGGAACCTGGCCTCCGGACGGGCGGCCAGCGTCTCGGCGAGCTCCCGCCCCTTGCCGGGCCGCGCCTGGATCCGCACCAGCATCGACGTTCCGCCGTCGGTGCGGTTGAGGTCGATGGCACCGACGACGCGCAGCAGGCCGCGGGCGTGCAAGGCGTTGAAGCGGCGTTGCACCGTCGACTCGCTGGCACCCGCCCACCGCGCGATGGCGCTCCAGGAGGCCCGGCCGTTGAGCTGGAGGGCCGCGATGATGCGGCGGTCCAGCTCATCGGCCGTGGCGACGATGCGAGGTTGCGTCACGGCGCGGAACGTTAATCCGCACCATGACGTGGGTCAATGACGGATTCCCGCATCTAAGGTTGGCTGGAATGGGGATTTTTCTATTCACTCGTTAATTTAACGTGGATACCTGCAAACCATCGTCCTCACGTCCGCGTGTGCAGGAATCCTCCGTGAAGATCGTGAAATCGCCCTGTTCCAGATGGATCAGAGCACCGAGCACGCCACCGCGGAACCTTCGGCAGACATGACCGGGGCGGCCGTGGTGTCGATCTGCGTGCTCTCCGACGAGTGGAACGGGCCGTACGTGCAGGTCGACGGCCGCGCCGAGGTGCTGGACATGCCCGCGGCGCTCGACGGGCTCGTCGAGTACTTCCGCTGCATCTCCGGCGAGCACCCGGACTGGGACGAGTACCGGGAGGCGATGGCCCGGCAGAACAAGTCCCTGATCCGCATCCACATCGAACGCTGGGGCCCGATCGCCACCGGCGGCTTCCCGCCCCGCCTCGCCTAGCTACTGGAGGGATTCGCCCTTGCGGTCCCGGCAGCAGGAACATCATCAGCATGTCAGCCGCGTAGAGCACCGCGAGGAAGGCAATGGAGGCGCAGCTGGAGTCGCTGGTGTGAAGCGAACGGACCGTTCACGCCAATAGGAGCCTGTTGCGTTTTCGGCGAAAACGGCTGAACCGAAGTACCAAATCAGTCTCGATCGCCGCCGTTTGTCCGCCAGTGGCCATCTCAGCCGTGATCGATCACGGTCCGTGGTGGGCGTAATATTGCAACAGGCTCATAGCGCCTTTGTGGCGGCTCTAGCGACTTGTGGTCCTGTTCAGCGCCGGTGGTGTGCGACCAGGTCGTGGTCGGCCGTTGCCTGCGGGCCCGCCGGGTGGGTGTGGATCACCGCTCCGCCGAGTCGAGGCAGGGCGTGCCACAGGCGGTGTTCGGCGTCGTGCGCGATGCGGTGCGCATCCGCCAGGCTGAGCTCCGGGGCGACGTCCAGTTCGGCCTCGGCGTGCAGCGTGTGACCGATCCAGCGCATCCGCAGCCCGTCGACCCTGCGCACCCCGGGCGCGCTGGTCAAAGCAAGTTCCGCGCGGCCGACCAGTTCGGGGTCCACCGCGTCGAGCACCCGACCGAGGACTTCCTTCGCCGAGCCCCAAAGCACCGCAACGATCGCCGCCGTGATCAGCAGGCCGATCACCGGGTCGGCCCACCGCCAGCCCAGTGCGGCGCCACCGGCCGAGCCGAGCACCGCGAGGCTGGTGAACCCGTCAGTGCGCGCGTGCAGTCCGTCGGCGACCAGGGCGGCCGAGCCGATCTCCCGGCCGACCCGGATGCGGTAGCGGGCGACCAACTCGTTCCCGGCGAAACCCAGCAGCCCGGCGGCCACGAGCCAGCCCAGGTGATCGACCTGCTGCGGGTCGATCAGCCGCCGGATCGCCTCCCAGCCCGCCATCGCCGCCGAAGCCGCGATCACCGCGAGGATGACCAGCCCGGCCAGGTCTTCGGACCGGCCCAGCCCGTAGGTGAAGCGGCGGGTCGCCGCGTGCCGGGCCAGCAGGAACGCGATCGCGAGCGGCACCGCGGTCATCGCGTCAGCGAAGTTGTGCAGCGTGTCGCCGAGCAGCGCGACGGACCCGGTGAAGGCGACCAGGAACGCCTGGCCGATGGCAGTGACCAGCAGCGCCGCGAAGGAGATCCACAACGCCCGCATCCCCTTGCGGCTGGCTTCCAACGCCCCGTCGACGACCTCGGCGGCGTCGTGGCTGTGCGGCGTCACCGCATGCTTCAGCCGCGCCCACGCGCCGCCGCGGCGGTGCGTGTGGCCGTGACCGCGTCCGCGCTGCGGAGTTCGACTTCCGGAATCCACCGGTCCTCCTCGGGTTCGGTGACCGGAACACCCCGAACGATAGGCCGCTGACCAGGCATGCGACAACGCTGCTATTGAGAGGAAATCGCAACTGGAGGCCATTTGCGGAAGCACTAGAAGTCCGAAGTGGACGAAAGCCCGTGAGTGATTTTGGGCGCTATCGCGACCAGAACCACTCACGGGTAGCGGTCTCAGCGAAGGCGGCGCACTGCGGCGCTGCCGCCGATCAACAGGAGCAACATCGCCAGGGCCCAGCGCCGCTTCTCCTTGGTGTCATGCCCAGCGTGATCAGCGCCCGGTTCCGGCGTCGGCGGAGCGTAGGCGCCGGGCTCCGGAGGCGGTGCGGGGGACGGCCGGGAGGACGTCGGCAGGGTCGATGGCTGAATCCGGCTCGGCGTGGGCGCAGTGGAGCTTTGGCTGGGGAGCTTCGAGGTCGGCGTCGGAGCTGGGGTCGTCGAAAGCGGCGGCTGGGTCGATGGAGTCGTGGTCGGCGGCTGGGGCGGCGGAGGGCTGGGCGGTGGGGTCTGGCGCAGGCACCCGGCGGCGTCGGAGCTCGACATCGGTGGCACCGCGGCCAGCCTCGTCACCGAACCGTCGCGGCTGACCCGGTACAGCCCGCCGACCTGGTTGGCCGTGACGTAGAGGGCCCGGTCGGGACCGATCACCACCGATCCGTAGCCGCTCGGCGGCAACCCCGGCGCATCCGCCAGCTTGCTGACGCGCCCGCTGCCCCGGTCGATGCGCACGACCGCCGGCAGGCCGTGGTGGGTCATCGAAACCCCGTACAGCTCGCCGTCCACCGGATCGACGTCGAAGTCGTCCAGCGCGAACGGCCCGTGCCACGGCTGGATCGCCGTCATCGACAGCACGCTCAGGTACGTCGCACTCGTCGGATCGACGTCCACTGCGTACAGGAATCCGCCATCCCCGACGTACCAGCGGTTCCCCTTGATCGCACCGGCTTTCGGGGCGGTCAGCAGACGCGCGGCGGCTCGCACCGGACCCAGGTCATGCGCCCGTCCGGCCGGGTCCAGCGCCACCACGTGGGCGCCGTCGGGGAACCGCCCGAACGGGCCCCGCTCGGCCATGCCGTACACCAGGCCCTGCGAACCGGAATAGCCGAGCGCGTTCATCCGGTACTCCAGCATGCCGAGCCCGGTGCTGTCCGCAGCCGGTAGCACCACCCGGTACAGCGCGGAAACCGAGCCCGGCCCGATGTTGCGGACCTGCAGCACCGTGCATCCCGGTGCCGCTCCCGCGGACATCACCCAGCCTGCCGGGGCCGCCAGAACCGCCGCAAGGGCCGCCGGCACCGCCGCGAAACGCCACCGCATCAACTTCGACCGAGCCGTTCGAGCGCCCACAGGAATGCGTCCGGACCGATCCGCGATCCGCCGCTGAACGGGTTCTGCAACTGGAAGATCGCGAACAGCAGCAACGCCAACGCACCGGCCAATGTGGACACCAGCAAGATGTGCGGGAACAGCCTGGTGCCGCCGAAGAGGTTCGCCAGCAGCACGCACACCACGCTGCCCAGGATCAGCACGAACCACACGACCGCGACCACGCCGCGGTCGAACGCCCTGGTGAGCCGCTCGTGCCGCTCCTGGTAGACCTGCCCGAGCTGGGTGATCGCCTCGGTCTTGCGGGCCTCCTGGAACTCCCCGTCGGCGGGCGCTTGCAGCACCGTCGCCCGCAACTGGTCGAGCTGCGCCCAACCCGGCCCGTCCACCTGGCCGCTCTGCTGCATGACGGGCCATTCCCCGTCGATGACCGTGCGCACGTACTGCGTGCTGAGCTCGCGCGCCTCGTCACCGGTCGACCCGGGCAGCGCATCCGCCGCCCAGGAAACCGAAACCAGGGACTGCGCCTCCCGGTAGACGCCTTCACGCGCGTCGGTCACGGTATCGAACAGCGTCACCAGCACGAAGGCCAGCACCACCGCCTGCAGACCGCTGACGATGGTGAACACCTGGCCGGCCGCGTCGTTGTTGCTCGGTCGCCCCTCGTCCTGACCGAACCGGCGCACCAGGTAGCCGATCACCGCGGCGGCCACCGACGCGCTCAGCACCCAGATCAGGCCGTTGAGGTAGATGCTCATTCCGCGCCTCCGACGGCGGATTCGCCGCGCACCACGACCCGCCGGGGATCGGGCACCAGCAGGTCGCCGACGCCGCACCCGAGCACCGCGCAGATGATGTCGAGGTCGTCCAGCTTCAGGCTGGCCGGGGTCTTGGACCACAGACCGGACATCTTCCCGGCGGAGATGACCAGGCCACGCTCGGCGAGCCGCCGCTGCATGTCGGTGGCCTTCCAGATGCCGCGCTGGGCCGCGACCAACCGCAGGTTCCACTTCATGCCGACATCTCCCCCCGAGTCGCTCCGATCGACTGGACGCCGCATTCGCACACGCTCCCCCGCCTCCCAAACTCAAGCCGCGGGCGCCGACAACGTCTGGTCGACGCAATTTCAGGATTTCCGAAGAAGAACCGGGCAGAACTCGGTTTCAACGTGAACCGAACAGTACTCCTCGATCGCCAGAACCCGGATAACCCGATTCGTGGAATCCGAGATCACAGCTTCGTCGCCCACCCGGAGCAATCCCCCCGGGGAATATGCCGGAAATTGCGCATTTGATTGGTTCAAGCGGAATCCATTTGGCCGAATACCGGAATGCGATCGCGTCGACGATCACGCTGCGTTCCGCGCAAGCCGCGATTCAGGTGATCTTGACGATGCGACATTCGCGCCGGTCCGGTCCATCACACGCAGCACGTTCGGGTGACTGTACGGCCGAGTTCGCTGGTGCTAACGTCGCCGTCGGCAGCGAGAAGGCACGCTCCGGAACCGACGGCATTCCCGCCTCGGGACATTTCCATTCGGACTCCTCGAATTCCCTGAACAATCACTGTTCAAGATTTCCTGGCCGCCCCTTCACGAACAGAGATGATTGGTGGTATTGGCGTGACTGTGACGGATCCGCTCAACACCGGCGACGCCGAAGCGCCGCAGTTGAGCCTGAGCACGGCGGCGGCGCGGAACCTGGCCACGACGACGAAATCCGTCCCGCAGATGCAGGGCATCACGTCGCGGTGGCTGCTGCGGATGCTGCCGTGGGTGCAGGCCTCCGGCGGCGCGTACCGGGTCAACCGGCGGCTGAGCTACACCCTCGGCGACGGACGGGTCACCTTCACCAACACCGGCGCCGACATCCGGGTCATCCCGCAAGAGCTGCGGGAACTCCCGCTGCTGCGCGGATTCGACGACGATTCGGTGCTGGGTGCGCTGGCCGACCGCTTCGAGCAGCGTGAGTTCGAGCCGGGCCAGGTCATCGCCACCGCCGGGCAGCCGGCGGACCAGGTCGTGCTCATCGCACACGGCAAGATCAACAAGATCGGCACCGGCGAGTACGGCGACGACACCGTCCTGGGCGTCCTCGCCGACGGCGAGTACTTCGGCGCGCACATCCTCGGCGGCGAAACGACCACCTGGAACCACACCTACAAAGCGGTCACGCCTTGTACCGTGCTTTCCTTGCGGCAGCAGTCCTTCCACGACATGAACGGCAGCTCCGAGGCGCTGCGCGAATACATCCGGTCCGCGCTGTCCGGACCGAAGGGCGCGCACAACGTGCACGGCGAGGCGGACATCGAGGTCGCCTCCGGGCACTCCGGCGAACCGACGCTGGCCGGCACCTACGTCGAATACGAGCTCGCGCCCAGGGAGTACGAACTCAGCGTCGCACAGACGGTTCTGCGCGTGCACAGCCGCGTCGCGGACCTCTACAACCAGCCGATGAACCAGACCGAGCAGCAGCTACGGCTGACCATCGAAGCGCTGCGCGAGCGGCAGGAAGAGGAGCTGATCAACAACCGCGACTTCGGCCTGCTGCACAACGCGGACCTCCGCCAGCGGATCCACACCCGCACCGGCCCGCCCACCCCCGACGACCTCGACGAACTGCTTGCGCTCGTGTGGAAGGATCCCGGGTTCTTCCTCGCCCACCCGCGCACGATCGCGGCGTTCGGGCAGGAGTGCAGCAAGCGCGGCATCTACCCGCAGAGCATCGACCTCGGTGGCCACCAGGTGCCGGCGTGGCGCGGGGTACCGATCCTGCCGTGCAACAAGCTGCACGTCAGCGACACCCGCACCAGCTCCGTTCTGCTCGTCCGCACCGGTGAGGAGAACCAGGGCGTCGTCGGCCTGCACCAGACCGGCATCCCGGACGAGTACCGGCCCGGCCTGTCGGTGCGCTTCATGGGCGTCAACGACCAGGCGGTCGTCTCGTACCTGGTCAGCGCCTACTACTCGGCGGCGATCCTGGTCCCCGACGCGATCGCGGTGCTCGAACACGTCGAACTCGGCCGGGAGAGCTGATCCCGCGTCCGTCCACATCGGAACGCCTTGGGAGTTCGAGGAAAACGCTCCGGAGCGGGTGGTCTCGACCCGCCCGCTCCGGTCCCCGATGCACATCCGACCGACATCGCCATGAACCCGGCACCAGCTTCGCGCTTCAAGGAGAGAAGACATCGTGACCGTGACAGAGCCGGACCTCGGCGTCGAGGAGCAGAACGCGCAAAGCCTCAGCACGGCGGCGGCGCGGAACCTGGCGACGACGACCAAGTCCCAGCCGCAGATGCAGGGCACCACCTCGCGGTGGTTGCTGCGGATGCTGCCGTGGGTGGACGTGTCGGCGGGAACTTACCGGGTCAATCGGCGGTTGACCTACGCCGTCGGGGACGGGCGGATCACCTTCACTAACACCGGCGCCGACGTGCGGGTCATCCCGCAGGAACTCGGCGAACTGCCGCTGCTGCGCGGATTCGACGACGATTCGGTGCTGGGTGCGCTGGCCGACCGCTTCGAGCAGCGTGAGTTCGAGCAGGGCCAGGTGATCGCGACCGCCGGAGAGCTCGCGGACCGGGTAGTGCTCATCGCGCACGGCAAGGTCAACAAGATCGGCACCGGCGAGTACGGCGACGACACCGTGCTGAAAGTGCTCGCCGACGGCGAGTTCTTCGGCGCACACGCGCTGGCCGCCGATCAGGCGACTTGGAACCACACTTACAAAGCGGTCACGCCGTGCATCGCCCTGACGCTGAGCACTCGGGCACTGCAGGAGGTGAACAACCAGTTCGAGCGGCTCCGGACGCACATAGCCAACAACCGCGACAACCCGGCGCCGGCCCAGAACAAGCACGGCGAGGCGGACATCGAGGTCGCTTCCGGGCACTCTGGCGAACCGACGCTGGCCGGCACCTACGTCGACTACGAGCTCAAACCCCGCGAATACGAACTCAACGTCGCGCAAGCGGTCCTCCGGGTGCACAGCCGCGTCGCGGACCTCTACAACCAGCCGATGAACCAGACCGAGCAGCAGCTACGGCTGACCATCGAAGCGCTGCGCGAACGGCAAGAGCACGAACTGATCAACAACCGCCACTTCGGCCTGCTGCACAACGCGGACCTCCGCCAGCGGATCCACACCCGTACCGGCCCGCCCACCCCCGACGACCTCGACGAACTGCTCTCCCGCCGCCGCAAGACCCGGTTCTTCCTGGCCCACCCGCAGACCATCGCCGCCTTCGGCCGGGAGTGCAACCGCCGCGGCATCTACCCGCAGACCACCGAGGCGCAGGGCCGCCAGGTGCACGCCTGGCGGGGCGTGCCGCTCCTGCCCAGCGACAAGATCCCGATCAGCGACCGCGGCACCAGCTCCATCCTGGCGATGCGCACCGGCGAGGACGGCCAGGGCGTCGTCGGCCTCCAGCAGACCGGCATCCCCGACGAGTACCGGCCCGGCCTGTCGGTGCGCTTCATGGGCATCAACGACCAAGCGGTCATCTCCTACCTCGTCAGCGCCTACTTCTCCACCGCCGTCCTGGTCCCGGACGCCCTCGGCATCCTCGAACGCGTCGAGATCGGCCGCTGACAACGCTTCTTCCCAGCACAGCAAGATCGGTCGAAGGGAAATCGGATGACCACCATTCACCAGGATGCCCACAAAGCGGGTACGGCCTACGAGGCGCTGACGCGTAGCCGCGCGATGGTCGAGCCCGCCCTGCGGGCAGCGGTCGACCGGTTGCCCACCCGCATGCAGCAGATCTCCGGCTACCACCTCGGTTGGCTGGACGAGCGCGGCAATCCGGTCCGCGCCGACCGGGGAAAGGCGTTGCGCCCCACGATGGTGCTGCTCGCCGCCGGCGCTGTCGGCGGAGATCCGGCCGACGCGGTACCCGCAGCCGTCGCGGTGGAGCTGGCGCACAACTTCTCGCTGCTGCACGACGATGTGATGGACGGCGATGTCTCCCGGAGACACCGCCCGACGGCGTGGACGGTGTTCGGCAGCGGCCCCGCCATCCTCGTCGGCGATGCCATGCAGTCACTCGCCGCCGACGTGCTGTCCTCGTGCCGGCATCCCGAGGCGGCCACTGCGATGCGGACCTTGAACACCGCCGTGCTGAATCTGATCAACGGCCAGATCGCGGACCTCGCCTTCGAGGACCGGCGCAACGTCGAACTGGCCGAATGCCAGCGGATGGCCCGGGACAAAACGGGGGCGCTGCTGGGTTGCGCCTGCGCTCTCGGCGCGATGTTCGGCGGCGGCAAGGCCGACCAGATCGCCCGGCTCCGCAGCTTCGGCGAGCGGCTGGGGCTGGCTTTCCAGCACGTCGACGACCTGCTCGGGATCTGGGGCGATCCGGCGGTCACCGGCAAACCGGTGTTCTCCGACCTGCGCACCCGCAAGAAGACCCTGCCGGTGGTTTCCGCGCTGACCTCCGGCACGCCGGCCGGTCGGCGGCTGGCCGCCCTCTACCTCCGCGACCAGCCGCTGTCCGGCAGCGACCTGGCCCAAGCCGCCGATCTGATCGCGCTGGCCGGCGGGCGCGCCTGGAGCCAGAACCAAGCGGACGACCTGCTCGCATCCGCGCTGAGCGACCTGCACCGCTGCGACCCGGCCCCGCGCGCGGCCGAGGAGCTCAGCGCCCTCGCCCACCTGGTGACCCGCCGCGACCACTGAAGCCGACCACCGATCGCGGCCGCCACCCGCATCTGGGAGCACCGCCTCCGGGCAGCGGCCGGCGTTCGGCAACAGCCGACCGATTTTGGAGTGCAGTCATGTCGAGTCAACAGCGCACGGTGCTGCTCGCCGCGCCGCGCTCGTTCTGCGCCGGGGTCGACCGCGCCATCGAGATCGTGGAGCAGGCGCTCGCGCTCCGCGGCGGCCCGATCTACGTGCGCAAGCAGATCGTGCACAACACGCACGTGGTGGCCGATCTGGAGAGCCGGGGCGCGGTGTTCGTCGACGAGCTCGACGCGGTGCCCGACGGCGCCACCGTGGTCTTCTCGGCGCACGGAGTTTCCCCTGCCGTGCGGGAGGAAGCGCAGCGGCGGGGCCTGACGGTCATCGACGCGACCTGCCCGCTGGTGGCGAAGGTGCACGCCGAGGCGCGGCGGTTCGCAGGGCGCGGCGACACCCTGGTGCTCATCGGCCACAGTGGACACGAGGAGGTGGAGGGCACGCTCGGCGAGGCGCCCGACCAGACGGTGCTGGTGGAATCCGTCGAGGACGTCGGCGAGATCGAGGTGCCGGACCCGAGGCGGGTGTCCTACCTGACGCAGACCACCCTCGCCGTGGACGAGACGGCGGACATCGTCGCCGCGCTGCGGCGCCGCTTCCCGGCCGTCCGTGGGCCGTCCTCGAAGGACATCTGCTACGCCAGCACCAATCGGCAGGACGCGCTGTCGGCGATCGCCGGGGAGTGCGACCTGGTGCTGGTGATCGGCTCGGCGAACTCGTCGAACTCGAAGCGCCTGGTGGAGCTGGCCCGCCGCCAGGGCACCGCCGCCCACCTGATCGACGACGTCACCGACATCCAACCCGCATGGCTCACCGGCGCCGAGACGATCGGCTTCACCGCGGGAGCCTCGGCTCCGCCGGGCCTGGTCGAGGACGTCATCGACCACCTCGAACCGGCCACGGTCATCGAGCACGAGACGACCCGCGAAGAGATCCGCTTCGGCCTACCGGCCACACTCCGCTGAACGGGTTGCCCGGGCGATGGCCCGGAACCCGGGAAGTGGGTCCACGTGCAGATGGGTGTTGATCACCAGGGTCGACGTCCTCCGGCCGCACTCCGGCTGCTGCTCGGCCGGTCAGCGCGTGCCGCCCCGCACGCGGATCCGCTGGGAGGCGGACTAGCAGTTGGTTGAGGGGCACCCACGACCTTCGCCACGGTTGCCCCTGAACTCAGCTTTCCTCGGTGCGGCGGCGGAAGGCTCCGATGATCGCAGCCGCAAGGGCCGCCACGAGGAATGAGGTGAGGGCAGCGCTCATCCACGTCGGTACCGTGAAGCCGAGCGCGTCCCGCGCACCCGTCCACAGCCGGCTCCACCAGCCGAGCTCGCCCGGGTTGATCAGCTGGAACGCCGAGAAGCCGAGCAGCCAGGCCAGCAGCATGCCCCAGCGGGACGGAGCCTGCGCGGACAGGTCCCAGTCGCGGCGGCGGGCGTGCACGAAGTAGTCCACCGCAAGCACGCCGAACATCGGCACGAACACCGAGCCGATCAGCAGCAGGAAGTTCGAGAACTCGGCGATGTCCAGGGTCAGCGCGAGCAGCGTGATCACCGCGCCGATGACCAGGCACAACACCCGGCGGTCCGCGCTGGGCCGCAGGTTCTGGATGGAGACCGCGGTCGAGTAGGTGTTGGCGAAGGACTGGTCGACCTCGCGAAGCACCAGGATCCCGAAGAAGATCACCCCGAGCGGCACCGCCAGCAGCGGGTCGAACGCCTTGTCGGCATCGCCGGCGACCAGCGCCAACCCGAGCAGCCCCAGCAGGTAGCAGGCGATCTGGGTGACTGAGTAGCCCACCGTCGCGGCGGTGAACGCGCCGGTCGCCGACTTCGAGTGCCGCGAGTAGTCCGAGGCGACCGGGATCCAGGACACCGCGACCGCCAGCGCGGCGTCCGCACCCGGCCAGAACCCCTGCCAGGAACCGGTGTTCATGTCCGGCAGCGGGTGGCTAACCAGCAGCTGAACGAAGAAGTACACCATCGCGATCGCCACCGCGATGCTGACGTAGCGCCGCAGCAGGCGCAGCGCGCCGAGCGGGCGCAGCGTGAGCGCGGTGGTCAGAGCCCCGGCCAGCACCACGTACAACCACCGCGGGCCGCCACCGAACAGCGCCTCCGCGCCCTGCGCGATCACCAGCAGCTCGAAGGTGCCCCAGCCGACCAGCTGCAGGGCGTTCAGCACGGTCGGCAGGTACGACAGCTTGGTGCCGAAAAGGCCGCGCAGCAACATCATCGCGGGCGCCCCGGTGCGCGCCCCGGGGATCGCCGAAATGCCGACCATGATGCTGCCGATCACGGTGCCCACCACGCACGCGGTGACGGCGGCCGTGAAGGACAGCTGCGGCACTCCGCTCGGCGCGAGCACGGCCAGCGCCCCGCTGAACCCGAGCAGGCTCACCCCGAGGTTGCCCCAGAACGCGCCCTGGTCAAGCACGCCCAGCGTCCTGGGCGCCGGTTCGTCCAGGGTGTGCGGAACTTCGGCACGATCGACGTCAAGCGCCATCAACAGCTCCCTACGCCGGCATTATCCGGACAGGTTCTGCGGTCGGTGGCGCGTGCGGCCACCCTCTCAGCCCGGTGCGCCCGAGCTCCCGCGTGGATAAGTCGGAGGCACCTTACCCCGACGAGGTGACCGATGTCAGGTGGGCCCGATCACCTGTGGCGGTTGCTTCGGGCGGCTCCGGCGCGGCGACCTTCTTCGCCCGCAGTTCGTAGGCGGATTCCCGATCGACGGCCTGCTCTCCGTTCCTCGCTCTCCGTTCCTCGCTCTCCGTTCCTCGCTCTCCGTTCCTCGCTCTCCGTTCCTCGCCGGTTCCCGGCCGCTCGGCGGTAGGCCGCCGGGCACCCGCGCAGGCGGATCGCCACCCGGACGGGCGATGCCTGAGCCGGTCCGGCTGCGGTTCCCATTGACCTCGACCTTGGTCTAACTCCTAGCCTCGGGAGTACCGCAGCACGACGAGGAAAGCGAGCAAACCCATGGCCGTCCAGCTCAACCACACGATCGTCACCACTTCCGACAAGACCGCCAACGCGCGGTTCGTCGCCGACCTGCTCGGGCTGCCCGAACCGGAACCCTTCGGGCCGTTCATGTGCGTCCAGACCAGCAACGACGTCACGCTGGACTACCTGGAGACCGGCGAGGAGATCAACCCGCAGCACTACGCGTTCCTGGTCAGCGAAGGCGAGTTCGACGAGATCTTCGCGCGGATCCAGGCGCAGGACCTGCCGTACTGGGCGGACCCGGGGCACCACGAGGCGGGGCGGATCAACACCCGGGACGGTGGGCGCGGCGTCTACTTCGACGACCCCGACGGCCACGTCCTGGAGATCCTCACCCGCCCCTACGGCAGCGGCGACCAATCCAGCTGACCCACCACCTGGCCATGTCAGGACCCGTGAGCGGATTGGCCTCTACTGAGGCGTTTTAAAAGGTGCGGGTTGAAGCGAACGGCCCGTTCGTGCCGTCTATCGAAGTGAAGAGTCCGTTCGCTTCACACCGGTTGGCGAGGCAGACCCAGGCCACTCCCGCCGCCGGGGCGACCAGCGGAACCGCCAGGCAGAACACAGCCCGGGATCTCCCAAGCTGCGAGGGTAGGTTGAGCGGCTGGCGCCGCTTCAAAGGCACAAGCCCTCCCCACCCGAAAACGCTCACGGGAATCGACCGGGTGGAACGTCTGCTTCTAGGCGATCAAAGCGGGCGGACCGAGTGGCGGTCGACGATGCCGCATCGCCACCGTGGTCAGCGACGGCTCCAGGAAATCCGCGAAGGGCAGATCGTCGTATCGGATGACCGACACGTCCTCCGGGATGCGCCGACCGCTCTCCCGGAGCGCGTGCAGGACCCCGACGGCCTGGCCGAACATGCTGACGTAGTGGGATCCACCGGTTGCTGGCGGCGCGCGAGAAACTCGACCGGGCCGACGCGGTTATCGTTGTGGCTGGCATGGAAGGGGCGCTGGCCAGCGCCGTCGGCGGCCTGGTGGCGTGCCCGGTGATCGCGGTGCCGACCTCCACGGGTTACGGCGCGGCGCTGGAGGGTGTGACGGCGTTGCTGGCGATGCTGACGTCCTGCGCGGCGGGGCTGACGGTGGTCAACATCGATTCCGGGTTCGGGCCGCGATGGCCGCGCACCGGCTGGCCCAGGTGGTGGCGAAGTCCCGATGATCCTCTGGCTCAACCCGGTCACCGGCGTCTCCGGTGACATGCTGCTCGGCGCGCTGCTCGGCCTCGGCGCGCCGCTGGAACAGGTGCGGGCGGCCGTCGAGTCGACCTGGCTGCCGGGCTGGCGGCTGTCCACCGAGCAGGTCCAGGTCGACGGCATCGCAGCGACCAAAGCCGTGGTCGACGTCGAGGACACCAGCACCGAACGCCACGCCTCCGAGCTGATCGCGCGCGTGCGGCAGGCCCGGCCCGAACCAGTGGCGAAGCTGGCCACCTCGGCGAACAGAGCGATCGCCGAAGTGGAAGGCGCCTTGCACGGCCAGCACCCGGACGACGTGCACCTGCACGAGATCGGCGGGCTGGACACCGTGGTCGATACGGTCGGGGTGGCCGCCGCGCTGGACGCCCTGGGCGTCACCGCAGTGCATTCCGCGCCGCTGGCGCTGGGCAGCGGGACGGTGCGGTGCAGTCACGGCGTGCTGCCCGCGCCCGCTCCAGCCACGCTGAAGCTGCTGCGTGGTGCGGCCGTCGTCGGCACCGACCTGCAGGGCGAGACTGTGACGCCGACCGGCGCGGCGCTGCTGCAGGCGATCGGAACCCGGTTCACCCCTCCCCCGGCCATGACCGTGCAGGACACTGCATACGGAGCCGGCACGCGTCGATTCCCCCAGCGCCCCAACGTGCTTTTGGCGACGCTCGGGGTGCCGCTGGGAACTGGTCGCGCAGAGCCGATGGTCGTCCTGGAGTGCAATGTGGACGATGTCACCGGCGAGGTGCTGGGGCACGTGATCACCCGCGCGCTAGCGGCCGGGGCGGCGGACGCCTGGACGACACCGGCGACGATGAAGAAGTCCCGCCCAGCACAGGTGCTGCACGTGCTGTGCCGACCGGAGCAGGAGCCCGCGCTGTCCGGGTTGGTGCTGGCCGAGACCGGCAGCCTCGGCATCCGCCGCCACGCGGTGGACCGCCGAGCCCTGCCCCGCCGCACCACGACGGTCACGGTGGAAGGCCACCCGATCCGCTCAAACACGGCCCCCACCACACGAAACCGGAGCACGACGACGTCGCGGCGGCCGCGGTGGCCCTCGGCCGCCCCCTCCGAACCGTCGCCGCCCAAGCCCTCGCCGCCGGCTCCGAGCCCCTGCCGCAGGGTGGTTGAGCGAACGGCCTGTTCACCTCCTCTATGCTTGGGTTTTAACCTTTGGGTGTTGTTGTGGCCCCGGTTGATCATGGGAACAGCCCTTGGGTGATCATGCTTCTGACGAAAGAAGAAGATCAACCAAGGGCTGTCGTGATCAGTGTGCAGGATGACCGCCAGGCGGTCGAGTTCGGGGCTGTGACCGGGTTCCGGGATGGGTTTTACCGGTGTCTGTCGGCTCGGGCGGATGCGTTGTTCGAGCTCTGCGATGCGGTGTCCTGCGGTGAGCGGCCGGTGACCTCGTTGGTGGAGTTGTCGCTGTCGCCGGTGTTCCGGCGGGGGCATGGCGCGTTGTACGACGCGTTGGCGGCCGGGGAGATCGACGCCGCCGGGGTACGGGATGTGCTGGTGGATGGGTTGCCTGCCGCGGCGGACGAGGGACCGCTTCTGTTCACCGCTGATGTGACCGTGTGCCCGCGACCGGATGCGGAGTGCTCGGCGGATCGCGGTCACTGTCATACGTCGTGTCGCTGTGACGGTGACCGTAAGACGATCCCTGGCTGGAACTATGCGTGGCTTGCGGGCATCCAGTGGGGTCGTTCGTCGTGGGTGTCGCCGGTGGATGCGGTCCGGATGGATCCCGACGATGATCTCGTGGCGGTGACCGCCGCCCAGATCCGGGAGTTGGCTACTCGTCTGCGCGCCGCCGGGCGCACGGGTGGAGCGGGCCGCCTTCCACCGATGATGGTGATGGACTCTGGTTATCCGGCTACCGCGATGACCGACGCGGTGTCTGATGTGGACGTGCAACTGCTGATCCGTCTCGACCGTGACGATCGGGTGTTTCACCGCCCACCGCCGCCGCGGGTGCCGGGCAGGACCGGGCGGCCACCGAAATACGGCGCCCGCTTCGAGTGCGCCAGCCCCACCAGTTGGCACACCCCGGACGCCACGCTGACCGTGGACACCGACCGCTACGGACGGGTTGAGGTGCATGCCTGGTCCGGGCTGTCGCCGAAGATCCAAGCCCGCGGCTGGTTCGCCGACCGTAGCGAACTACCCGTGGTCACCGGCACGGTCGTGCACGTCCGCGTGGAACACCTGCCCGACGGACGCGCCCCGCACAAGGACCTGTGGCTGTGGTGGGCCGCCCCCGAGGGCGTCCCACTGGATCTGGACATGCTGTGGCGGGTCTACCTACGGCGGTTCGACATCGAGCATTTCTTCCGTTTTGCCAAGTCGACCTTGGGCTGGACCGCGGCGAAAACCCGCACACCCGCCCAGCAGGACCGGTGGACCTGGCTGACGATCGCCGCCTACACCCAACTCAGACTCGCCCGCAACCTCACCACGGACCTGCGGCGTCCCTGGGAACGACGCCCCGAGCCAGACCGGCCGTTAAGCCCGCACCGGGTACGCCGCGGGTTTCGCCACATCCATGATCGTCTCGGGACCCCCGCGCGTGTGCCGAAACCCACCCGGCCCGGCCCAGGGCGGCCCCCAGGCTCCCGCTCCGGTCCTGCTCAACGCCATCCCGTCCGCAAAAAAACCGAAAAAACGGACACCCGGCAACCCGCCGGAAAGAAGCAAGCAGGTTAAAACCCAAGCTATGAGCCTGTTGCGTTTTCGGCGAAAACGGCTGAACCGAAGTACCAAATCAGTCTCGATCGCCGCCGTTTGTCCGCCAGTGGCCATCTCAGCCGTGATCGATCGATCACGGTCCGTGGTGGGCGTAATTTTGCAACAGGCTCCTAACGGCACAATCGGTCCGTGCACCTCATCGCCGAACAGCACCTCAGCGGAACGAACGGACCGTTTGCGCCGTCTAGCTGAGTGGACAGGCCGTTCGCTCCGAAACATCCATTGGGGTGACGCGAATTATCCACAGGGCCTCTGTTTATCCACAGATCTGAAAAGGGGTCTGGTGGTGGTGATCCACCACCACCACAGTAATTCGCATGCCAAAGCGAACTCTGATCGACTGGGATGCGGTGTCGACCCTTGCCAGCCATAAGATCATCACAGCGAGAGAACTGGACCTGCTTGGCGTCCCGCGACGAACAGTTCACCGACGAGCAAGCAGGGACGGCCCCTGGACCCAGGGGAACGTCAAAGTTTGTGATCTTGGTGTGAAGTCCTGAGTGCGTGGTGACGCGTGGTGTGTCTGGATGTGGGTGGTGGCCTTCTGCCTGCGATGATGCGGGTTACCACACCTTGATCATCGTCCTAACAGGAGGCCACCGGTGTCAGTGTCGCATGTCCAGGATTCGTGCTCGCCGATTGCTGGCGGGTTCGGTGCGTCCGTGGAGATCGGCATGGACGTCGGTGTTGCCGCGGTGGGCGGGTTGGTCGAGATGCTGAGTCGGGTGCCTGACCCGCGCAAGCCGCGCGGGGTTCGTCACCGGGTTGGTTCAGTGCTGGCGGTAACGGTGTTCGCAGCGCTGGCCGGGGCCGGTAACTTCCGGGAAGCGGGGGATCGTGCCGCGGACCTGCCGCAGGAGTTGTTGGTGTTGGCCGGCTGCCGTCGGCACCTGTTGACCGGGCGTTATGTCGCGCCCAGCGAATCGACGATTCGTCGGGTGGCGCACGATATCGATGCTGACGCCGCCGATGAGCAGGTGTGCCGGTGGCTGCGGGAGCAAGCTGCGGCTGCGGCCCTGGCCCGTGGCGTCGATGTGGCCGGGGGTGATGACCACGGACCAGAGGGACTGGTCGGTGTGGCCATGGATGGCAAGACCCTGCGGAACACGGTGGCGCCCGGCGATCCGGAAGGCAGCGAGGTGAAGCTGTTCTCGGCGATGCTGCACCGAGAAGCCGTCGTCATTGCTCAGTTGCGGGTTCCTGAGGGCACCAACGAGATCACCCAGGTGGCCGCGCTGCTCAAGGACATCGATCTGACCGGTGTGGTCGTCACCGGGGACGCCGCGCACGCCCAGCACACCACCGCCGCGTACCTGACCCAGGACCGGGGCGGCCACTACGCACTCACGGTGAAAGGCAACCAGCCCACCCTGCTCACCCAGATCGCCTCAGTGCTCCCGCCGGCCGCGCCGGGCACCGCGCATCACGCCGAAACCGACCGCAGCACAGGCAAGATCGTGCGCCGCCAGATCTGGGTCGCACCGGCCAACGATGTTGACTTTCCCGGTGCCGCACAAGTGTTTCGTATCCGCCGCGACACCTTCGACCACGCGGGTAACCACCTGACCAAGGAGGTCGTGCACGGCATCACCAGCCTGACCGCCGAACAAGCCGGCGCCGACCTGATCGCCCGGTTCGTCCGCCAACATTGGGGCATAGAGAACAAGATTCACTGGGTTCGAGACGTCGTCTACCGCGAAGACCACCAACACGCCTACACCGGAACAGGAGCCCAGGTCATGGCCACCCTCCGCAACCTCGCCCTCGGGCTATTACGCCTGGCCGGAATCACCCAGATCACCCGAACTCTGGAACGTATCGCCGCTGACCGAACCCGAATCATTCCGATCATCGCAGCCGCTACCAGCACAAACCGACTTTGACGATCTCCTGCCCCTGGACCCGCCTGCTTCCGGGCGTGCTGTTGCTGAGCAACGGGACGCCCACGAAGCGTCAGCGACTGGAGTCGGCACTGCGTTACGCAGGAGAAGGCGCGCAGTTGACCGGCCTGCCGGCTGCCGAACTGCACGGGCTCCAGCGGATGCCGCCTTTCTCGGAGGTGCACGTGCTGATACCGGAAGCACGCAAGCGGGCATCCTCCGGCTACGTGGTCGTCGAACGAACCTCGCGTCTTTCCGAACCGCATATTCGCTCCGGATTTCCGACAGCTCCGCTTGCGCGAGCCGTCCTCGATGCGGCGCGGCGGTTCACCGACATCGACCAGATTCGCGCGCTCCTGGCCGAGCCGTTCAACGAGGATTGGTCGATCCGTCGGCCCTCGCCGAAGAGTTGGAAGGAGGCTCGTGCCGAGGCACAGCGCGGTGCCGGGAAGTCATGCGCGAAATGCTCGCCGACGTCCACTCACCAGCGGAAGGGTGGGCGTACCGACTGCTGCAGCGCAGTGATCTTCCACAGATGCAGTGGAATGTCCGTCTCCTCGACCCCACTGGAAAACTGCTGGGCATCCCAGACGGCTGGCTGGACGACGTCGCGTTGGCATGGCAGATCGATTCACTCGAATACCACCTGTCGCCGGCCGACTACGCGCTCACCGTGCGTCGGCACACGGCGATGACGGCAGCCGGGATCGTCGTGGTTCACACGCTCCCATCACAGCTCCGGACCGAGCCGCAAGAAGTGCTGGCGGAGTTGCGCAACGCGTACCAACAGGCGCTGCACCGCCCACGCCCACCCGTCACAGCCGTCACCCGGATCAAATGAGGAGAGGCGAACGGCCTGTTCACTCCGCCTATCGGGGCGAACAGGCCGTTCGCATCCGCAGCTGTAAACGTTGCGCTGCTGGGGTTTCCGGAGCCTGCGCTTGCGCGTTGCGGGTGTCAGACTCTTCAGATCATGGACTGGGAGCGAGTGCTTGCGTGGGTTGGCGGGTACGAGCGGGCGTGGCGGACGCCCGGCGTTGACGTGCTCGCCGAGATCTTCACCTTGGACGCGACGTACCAGCAGGCCCCGTACCTCGAGCCCGTTGTGGGGCTCGACGCCATCGGGCGGATGTGGGAGGCCGAGCGCGTCGGGCCCGACGAGGAGTTCCGGCAGACGAGCAGCCCGGTGGCGCTCGAAGGCGACACCGCTGTCGTCCGGGTGGAGGCCCGCTACGGCGGCCCGGTGCCCCAGGGGTACCTGGACCTGTGGATCGTGCGGTTCGCCCCGGACGGGAAGTGCCTGGCCTTCGAGGCATGGCCCTTCTGGCCCGACAAGGACTACCGCGCCGAACCCCGCTAACGCGCCGATTCTTCGCCAAGCGGTCGCCGGATAGTCACCGCCGCCTCACCGCCGCAGGAGGCTCGGCGATCACCATGCTCACGTGCAGGACGCGATCACGGCGGGCCCGCCCGGCCCGCGACGAACACGGACCCTGGCGGTGCTCGGCGATTCGGTCGCCGTGGGCATGGGCGATCCGGTGGTCGGCGGGTGGCGCGGGTTCGCGCCGCTGCTGGCCGAAGCGCTCGGCGCCGCGGAGGTGGCGAACGTGGCATCGAGCGGGGCGCGCGTCGCAGCCGTGCGCGACGCCCAGTTGCCCGCCGCCCTCCGCGCCGCGCCGGATGCGGCCGTGGTGATGGTCGGCATGAACGACACGATGCGCTCCGACTTCGACGCCCGACGGCTGCGGCGGCAGCTCAACGACGTCGTGCGCGCGCTCACCGCCGCGGGCGCGACCGTCGTGACGATCCGCTACCACGACCACGGCCGGGTCTTCCGGTTGCCCGGGCCGCTGCGGAGGGCACTGGCCAGGCGCATCGGTGAGCTCAACCGGATCTTGGACGCCGTCGCCGAGACGCATGCCGTCGATGTGGTGGACCTGGACCGATTGCCGGGCGCCTACAGCCCGGCAACGTGGAGCGTCGACCGCTTGCATCCGTCCGAACTCGGGCACCGGATGCTCGCGGCAGCCTTCGCCGACCGGTTCGCGGCAGCCGGGTTGGCCGTGCCCGGCGAGGTCTCGCTGGAATGCTCCGGGGGCGCGCGGGTCAGCGGCTTCGACCACCTGCGGTGGCTGCTCGCCAAGGGCCTGCCGTGGCTGCTCGGGCGCGGTCACGACCTGCTCTGGTTTTCCTTGCGGACCTTGCTGGACACCGCGCTGGGCAAGCGGCGAACCGGACCACCTCTGTCCATTGAGGACATACGGAGCCCCGAGGGGAAAACCGGCTGAGCCCTCCGCGATGTCGGGCGAGGATGCACCCGACCGACTCCGAACGGAGATGCGTGTTAAGCCATCCGCTCGCCGAAGACGCCGTGCTGACACCGCTCGAACCTGGGCAGGCGGCGGATTTCGCCGCGCACGCCGACCGCTACCGCGAACACTTCGCGCCGTGGCTCCCGTGGGCCGAACTCGTCGCAGAAGAAGCGCCGGCTGGAACTTCCTCCAGCGCTACGCCGACCGGCAGGCCGCCGACGACGACGGCCAGATCTACGGGATAAGGCTGCACGGCGAGCTCGTCGGCGGGATCCTGTTCCGGATCTTCGACGTGCCCACCGGGCCCGCGAACTCGGCGTCTGGCTCGCGCCGGAGGTGCAGGGCCTCGGCCTGATCACCCGCGCCGCGACGCACCTGATCGGTTGGGCCTTCGACGTGCGGGGCATGAGCCGGGTGGAATGGCGCAATGACGTGGACAACCACCCGAGCAAAGCTTTCGCCAAGCGCTTGGGCATGACCCTCGACGGAGTGCTGCGCGAGCAGTTCCCCCACCAGGGCCGCCGCCGCGACACCGAGGTTTGGTCCCTCCTCGCCGCAGAGTGGCGCGCGAGGCCATGAGCGCGTAGCCGGTTTCATCGGGCGAGTTCTCGGTACCGATCGACCGATTGGCGCATGCCGTGACCTGGGTCGGCGTCGTAGGTGCCATCCGGGTTGCGCAGGCCGAACGCATTGGACATACACAAATCGGGGATCCCGGAGTCCAGGCGGCGTCTGAGGTTGCGCTACCCGCACCCCCACGCAGGACGGGCCTGGAAACGGCCGCTACAACAGGGTCAGGTCAGGAACCTGTCCAGGGTGATGGGCAGGTCCCGGACCCGGATTCCGGTTGCGTGGTGCGCCGCGTTGGCTATCACCGCCGCCGTGCCCACGATGCCGAGCTCGCCGATCCCCTTTGCCCCCATCGGATTCACGTACGGGTCGTGCTCGTCGATCCAGTCCGCCTCGATGCTGCCGATGTCGGCGTTGGCCGGGATGTGGTACCCAGCGAAGTCGTGGTTGACCACGTGGCCGAACCGGGGGTCTACGACGCTGTGCTCGTGCAGCGCCATGGACAGCCCCATGGTCATGCCGCCGATCAGCTGCGACCGCCCGGTCTTGGCGTTGATCATCCGGCCGACCGCGAAGATCCCCAGCAGCCGCGGCACCCGCACCTCCCCGGTGCTGGTGTGCACCCGGACCTCGGCGAACTGCGCGCCGAAGCTGTGCATCGACATCTGCCCGGCGTACGGGTTGTCCGGGATAGCCCCGGTGACCTCGACGCCCTCGTCGGGGATCGGGCTGCTGTTGGGCAGCTCCGCGCGCAGCCGGCGGGCCGCGTCCACGATCGCCGAGCCCCAGCACAGGATCCCGGTCGAGCCACCGGCACCGGAGGCGTACGGCAGATCGGTGTCGCCGATGCTCAGCACCACCTCGGACATCTCGACGTCCAGCGCGTCCGCAGCTATCTGGGTGAGCGCGGTCCACGCCCCGGTGCCGATGTCGGCGGCCCCGATGAGGACCCGGTACCGGCCGTCCGGCCTGGCCTGGATGGTGGCCCGCGAACCCGGCATGCTGTACACCGGATACGTCGAGGCGGCCACCCCGGTGCCGACCAGCCAGGGCCCGTCGCGGTGCGCGCGCGGCGCCGGGTCTCGCTCCGCCCAACCGAACCGCTGGGCGCCCTCGCGCAGGCAGGCGACCAGGTTCCGGCTGGAGAACGGCCGCCCCGTCTCGGGGTCGGTCTCCGGTTCGTTGCGGATGCGGAACTCGACGGGGTCCAGGCCGCAGGCGATCGCCATCTCGTCCATCGCGACCTCCAGGCCGAACATGCCCGGGGCTTCGCCGGGCGCGCGCATCCACGACGGCACCGGGACGTCGAGCTCGACGAGCCGGTGCGTGGTGCGGCGGTTCGGCGCGGCGTACATGACGCGGGTCGGCACGGCGGTCTGCTCGGCGAACTCCTTGATCCGGGAGGTCTGCTCGACCACGTCGTGGCTGATCGCGGTCAGCCGGCCGGACGCTTCGCTGCCCATGCGGATCCGCTGGATGGTGCCGGTGCGGTAGCCGACCACCGAGAACATCTGCTGCCGGGTCAGCACGAGCTTCGCCGGGCGCGGGGCGACGAGCTGCGCGGCCATCGCGGCCAGCACGACGTGTGCGTGCGGCAGCCCCTTCGAACCGAAGCCGCCGCCGGTGTGCGGGCATACCACGTGAATCCGTTGCGGCTCCATGCCGAACAGTGCCGCGATGGAGTCGCGCACCCAGTGCACACCCTGCGTGGAGTCGTAGAGGGTGAGCTCGTTGTCGGACCAGATCGCGATGGTGGCGTGCGGCTCCAACGGGTTGTTGTGCTCCTGCGGCGTGGTGTAGGTGGCGTCGAGGACCACTGCCGCCGAGGCGAGGGCGCCGTCCACGTCACCGTCGGTGGTGTCGGTCTGGAAGCCGCCGTTGACCTCGTCGGGTTTGACCAGGTCGGCGCGGGCGGCGTGGAACGAGACGTCGTGCTCGCGCGGTTCGTAGCTCGGCCGCACCAGGCTCGCCGCGCGCCGGGCGGCTTCCGCGGTCTCGGCCAGCACGCCGCCGATGAACTGCCCGCGGAAGGCGACCTCGGGCGACTGCAGGATCGCCAGTTCGGCGTCCTGCGTCGAGGCCAGCCGCGGCGCGTTCTCGTGGGTCAGCACGCCCACCACGCCCTGTTCCGCCATCGCCTCCGTGGTGTCGATGCCGGTGATGCGGCCAAGCGCGATTTGGGACTGCAGCGGGAACACGTACACCGGCTGGTCGACCGGGTGCTCGGCGGCGTACAGGGCTGCGCCCCGGACCTTCTCGGCACCCTCGATGCGGTCGATCGGCGCACCGATCAAGGGGGTCGCGACTGTCATCGCCGCACCTCCAGGAGCTCGGTGAGGATTCCGGCGATCATGTTGAGCGCCAACGGGATCTTGAACTCGTTGCCGGGAAGCGGGCGGGCGTCGGCGAGCTCCGCAGCGGCTGCCTCGCGGAACTTCTCCTTCGTCGCGGCGCCGCCGCGCAGCACCGCCTCGGCCCGCGTCGCCCGCCACGGCTTGTGCGCGATACCGCCCAACGCCAGGCGGACGTCGCGCACCTCGCCGTCGACGGCGTCCAGCGCAGCGGCCACCGATACCAGCGCGAACGCGTAGGAAGCGCGGTCGCGGGCCTTGCGGTACTGGGAGTTCGCCGCGAAGCCCAGCGACGGGATGTCGATGGAGGTGATCAGCTCACCGTGCTCGAGGACCGTGTCCCGCTCGGGCTCGTTCCCGGGCAGCCGATGCAGCCCGACCAGCGGAATCGCCCGCTGCCCGTGCGGCCCCTGGGTGTTGACCACCGCATCGAGCGCGACCATCGCCACCGCCATGTCGGACGGGTGCGTGGCGGCGCACATGTCGGAGGCGCCGAGGATCGCGTGCTCGCGATGGAAGCCGTCCCTCGCCGAGCAGCCCGTCCCGGGATCCCGTTTGTTGCAGGGCGTCGTGACGTCCTGGAAGTACGCGCATCTGGTGCGCTGCAACAGGTTCCCGCCGGCCGTCGCGAGGTTGCGCAGCTGGCCGGAAGCGCCCGCCAGCACCGCCTGCGACAACATCGGGAAGCGCTCGCGGATCACCGGATCGGCCGCCAAGGTGCTGTTGGTGACCGCGGCGCCGATGCGCACGAACTCGGGGTGCTGCTCGACCCGGTCGGAGGTCAGCTGCCGGACGTCGACCAGCACGTCCGGCTGCTCGACCTCCAGCTTCATCAGATCGACCAGGTTCGTGCCGCCCGCCAGGAACGCCGCGTTGGGCGTTGCGGCGAGGGTGCTCACCGCGGTACCGACGTCGGGGGCGAGCTGGTAACGGAACGGCTTCATCGCTGCGCCACCTCCGCGATGGCGGGGATGATGTTGGCGTACGCGCCGCAGCGGCAGAGGTTTCCGCTCATCCGCTCGCGGATCTCGTCGTCGAGCCCGGCACCGTCCGCGGTGACCGCGCTCGGCTCACCGTCGTGCATCTCGCACAACACGCCGACGGCCGACACCACCTGGCCGGGCGTGCAATATCCACATTGGAACGCGTCGTGCTCGATGAAAGCCCGCTGCACCGGGTGCAGATCCGCGCCGGCCAGGCCGTCCGCGGTGCGGAACTCCGCGCCGTCGAAGGCGACCGCCAGCATCAGGCAGCTGTTGACCCTCCGGCCCCCCAGCAGCAGGGTGCACGCGCCGCACTGGCCGTGGTCGCAGCCCTTCTTCGGGCTCGTGATCCCCAACCGCTCCCGCAGGGCGTCGAGCACGGTCGTCCGCGTGTCGACGGTGAGGCGGTGCTCGATCCCGTCCACGACGAGGGTGATTTCGGCTTCCACGGTGCCCTCCCCTCCAACCTGTTACCAGGCTTACCCGGGACGCTGCCGCGTCACGCACGCCGCTTCAGAGCTCTTCTTCCTCCGCGGCTCGCTCGTCGGTGGTCTCGTCGAGGTCGTCGTAGGGCAGTGTTTGGACGAGCTCGACACCCGATCCACAGGTGGCCGCCGAGCTCGTCCGCGTCGACGCTCTCCGCCAGCAACGTCGTCGGCTTCGGTTCTTCGTGAGGCACCTCGGTTCCCTGACGCGGCTCCGACATGCCCGTCACCGTTCAGTGAGCGTGACAACATCCACGCTGCCGAGCCGACGCCTTGCGGCGCCGACCTTGACCACACCGTTCAGAAAACGTGTAAAAGCGTGTCCTGAGCCGTCGTCTTGCGGCGCGGCGTTGACCGCGTGGGTCTTCCCGTGGCGGTACCCGCTGCCAGCAATGCGCTGGTCTTACATGGGTTTCCATCGGGCTGTCACGACGCAACTCGCCGCCGTCGGCTTGCGCTGGAAATCCAGGTCCCCAAAACACAGCGACACGTCCCGACACATCCTGACACAGGAGCACCAACAGTTCCTGCCCCTTTCCGGCTAATCCTGATTGCCGGGATGCGGAAAGTCGCTCCCGGATCGCGCATCCTCCAGCACCACCCAGGGGTCGTCCTTCTGCGCCAGCCGCCGCGCCATGTTCGCCAGGCCGTAGGACTGCGGTTTCACGCGGCCGAGCTCGTCGAGGTCGAGCGGGGTCGCGGCCGGGGCTCCCGCGCGGGCGCGCAGCGAGTAGGGCGCGATCATCGTCTGGCCGTAGGCGTTGCGGTTGGTGTCCAGGAAGATCCGGTCGCCACGCTTGTCCTTGCGCTGCTCGACGGTGAGCCGGTCCGGCTCATCGCCCGCCATTGCACCGGCGAGCTCCCGGATGGCCGCCCGAACCTCGTCGAATCCTCGTTCGCCGCGCAGCGGGGCGGCGACGTGAAATCCCTTGCCGCCGGTTGCCTGCACGTGCGGCGACAGCCCGGCGCCCCGGAACCGCTCGCACACCAATCGCACCACGTCGCGGAGTTCGGCCAGGTCCGCTCCCTCCAGCGGGTCCAGGTCCAGCACCGCGAGGATCGGCCGATCCAGATCATCCACTGTGGACAATCCGACGTGGAACTCCAGGCACGCCTGGTTTGCCAGGTAGAGCAGCGTCGCCGCGTCGTCGACGACGGCGTGATGCACCACGCCCTGGCCGCCTCGCTGCGGCACGGACGCCACGCGCACCCATTCCGGGAAGTGGTTCGACGCCTCCTTCTGGAAGAACCCGCCGGAGCCGATGCCGTCCGGGAAGCGGCGCAGCGTCAGCGGTTTGCCGCGCGTGTGCGCGACCATCACCGCCGCCACCGACCGGAAATACTCGACCACGTCCTGCTTCCGGTAGCCGTCATCGGGGTACAGGACCTTCTCCGGGTTGGACAGCTCGATCCGCCGCCCCTCGACCTCGAGCTGCGCGGCCACGGTTGATCACCGCCGCTCGTCGTTGGTCCGGCCGGTCAGCACTGATTCGGGCTGCGTGCTGACCGGATTGCGCCGCCGGTCGGCGCCCTCGTCGTCCACCTTCACCAGCAACCACTGCTCACGGCCGCGGAAGTCGGTGCGGGACAGGGCGAAAGCCCCGCGCAGCTTCTCGCCGTCCAGCCAGACCTTGACGTGCCCGGCGGAGAGCCCGTCTGCCATGGCGACCGGCTCGCCGCCCCGCTCGGTGTCGTTGCAGTACGTTCCGGTGTCCCAGACGACGACCGTGCCCGCACCGTAGCCCTCCGGGATCCCGCCCTCGAACTCGACGTTGTCGAGCGGGTGGTCCTCGGTCGGTGTGGCCAGCCGTTTCTCGCGCGGGTCCAGCGACGGCCCCTTGGGCACCGCCCACGACTTGAGCACGCCGTCGACTTCCAGCCGGAAGTCGTAGTGAGGGCTCGACGCGTCGTGCTTCTGCGCCACGAACCGGGGCTCGTCGCCCGGCTCGCCGCCGGATGGTTCCCCGGAACGTTCGAGATCGCGTTTGCGGTGGTAGGTGGACAGCTTCTTCCCGGGCATGCCGTCGGCGTACCCGGCGCCCGGCCGGGTTTAACCGGCACCCGGTCGATCAGGAACCGGGCAGGCCGGCAGGAGGCGGATGAGGCGAACGGACCGTTCGTGCCGCCTACGAGCCTGTTGCGTTTTCGGCGAAAACGGCTGAACCGAAGTACCAAATCAGTCTCGATCGCCGCCGTTTGCCCGCCAGTGGCCATCTCAGCCGTGATCGATCGATCACGGTCCGTGGTGGGCGTAATTTTGCAACAGGCTCCTACCGGGGCGAACAGTCCGTTCACTTCGAACCCCGAGACCGACCACCGCACTCACCGCGCTCCCCGGAACGGGCTCGGAAAGCCCCCGAGGGGCGCTCCCGGGGTCGTTCGGTGGCGGGTGTGCCGTCAGCGGAGTCCGGACAGCACGTTCCCGGCCTCGGTGAGCAGGTTCGCCAGCGCCTCCGCGACCGTGGTAGGCCGGTCGAAGTAACCGATGGACTGGCCCGCGGGGCTGTGCACCAGCGGTTCGACGCAGTGGCGGTCGACGGCGCCGAGCAGATCGCCGACGGGGACGTCCTGGTAGGGCATGCGCAGCGGAGCGGGCGCGTCGGGACGTGCCCGCTCATCGCTCCAAGCCGTACGGATCCGCCGCGGCGTCTTGCCGCTGTCCGCGCTAGAGATGACGGTGTCCTCGATCCCCGCGTCCAGCAGTTTCCGCAGCAGAACGGGGTCCGTTCCGGCCTCCCGGGTGACCAGCCACGCGGTGCTGAGCCAGACGCCGGCCGCGCCCAGCGCGAGCGCTGCCGCGACGTGCCGACCGGGGAGCGGGCCGTACCTGGCGGCGATCTCGGCGGCGGCTTGAGCACCCAGTCGCCGGGCCCGGCCCAGACCCGCTCGCGCACCGCGTGGATCGCCTCCGCTGGCGCGGCGCCCGCGCCCCGCTGTCCAACGTGATCGGCGGTCTCGGCAACGGCTGGCGCGTCGCGATGACCACGCTCGGCGAGGGGGCGGGCGAGATCACCACGCAGTACCCCGGTTACCGCGCGGAGTTCGACCGCTTGGTGGCGCGGCTGCGCGACCTCGGCAGGCTGGCCGATCCGCTGGTGTGCGATGAGCTCGCCCGGCTGCTGATCCGCGTCGAGCTGATGCACTTCACCGGCCGCCGCGTCGCCGATGAGCTGCGCGCCGGGAACCCGGTCCGGGAGCTGCTGGCGATCGACAAGGTCAACTGGTCGGAGCTGCACTGCGACCTCGGTGCCGCCGCGATGTCCCTGCAGGGGCTCGGCGGCCTGGTCCGCCCGGGCTGCGACGGCTACCGGGTCGACGAGTTCCAGCGCGCCTTCCTGGAGAGCCGCGGGCGCGGGATCGCCCGCGGCACCAACCAGATCCAGTGCAACATCATCGCCGAACGCGTCCTCGGCCTGCCGAAGTGACCACGCGGCGCACGGCGGCCCGGCTTGGTGCCATTGTGCGCGGAGTGGGGTGGTCGCGTTGAGACGATCGGGTGAAGTCTGGTACCGGGCGCAGCCGATTTTGTTCCCATGGGACGAGGAACCGACAGGCGGTGCGCCGACCCCAGGGAGACGAACCATGCAGCAGCACGTGCACGCCGAGCTGATCGGCGGCCCCGAAGACGGCCGCTCGTTCATCATCCCCGCCCCGGAGACGGACTTACCGATCGGGCAGTTCACCTTCCCGGCGCCCTGCGACGGCGAGGCGCCGTGCGACGGCGAGGTGCCGTGCGCCCGCTACGACCGGCAAGACCGCCGCGCGGACGGCGTGTGGCGCTACCAGTACGCGGGCGAGCAAGCCATCTTCCACTGACCGGGCTCCCGTGCCCGCAACAGGAATCACCGCGCGGCGACCGCTTCCGGCGTGGGCTTCGGTTCTTCCCCGGCGATCCGCGAATCCGCGTTCCTGATGTCTGGGATCTCCCGAGGTTCCGCCACCCGCACCGGCCATGGCGCTCTCCCCCGGCGACATCCATCACCTCATCTGGCCCAATTGCCACAACGACACATCTGGCGCGCCGGTCGATCGTGACCGCGCCGGTCACGTCGGCGATCGCGGATCGGCCGAGTCACCTCCCTGGAAAATTAGTTAGCTTGGTTAATAAATCATGTGCGGCCACCGGTCCAGGAGCAACCGTGTCCCTAACCGAGCGGATCAGCAAGGCAGTCGCAGCGCCCGCCACCGACGGCGGCTTCGACCCGCACGCCGAGCTCGCCGACGTGCTGACCGGCGTCGGCCTGGACCCGGCCGACTCCGGCGATCGCGTCTCCTTCCGGGGAGCCGACCCGGTGGTGCCCAGCCCCCGGCGGCTGGGCGGGGCCTCCGCCATCGCGCTGGCCGACCGAAATGGCTCCCCCGCTGACCCCACCAGGCGGGCGCTCGCGTTCCGCTGGGTGGAGCGAACGGACTGTTCGCCTCAATAGGAGCGGTGAACAGTCCGTTCGCCTCACCGATCCAGCCGCACGCCCGATGGGTGCCCCTCACCTAGGTGACGGGTGGTGTGACAGGGTTCGGGTTATGCGGATCGCTTCCTGGAACGTCAACTCCGTTGGTGCTCGGTTGCCCAAGCTGCTCGACTGGCTGGGCACCGCTGAGCCGGACGTGCTGTGCGTGCAGGAGCTCAAGTGCGCCGCCGACGCCTTCCCCTTCGACGAGGTCGGCGAGCTCGGCTACGAGGTCGCCGCGCACGGCACCGGCCGCTGGAACGGCGTGGCCGTGCTGTCCCGGGTCGGCATCGACGAGGTGCGCCACGGGCTGCTCGACGAGCCGGGCTTCCAGGCCGACGGCGCGATGTTCGAGACCCAAGAGCCCCGGGCGATCGGCGCGACCTGCGGCGGCGTCCGGGTGTGGTCCGTATACGTCCCCAACGGCCGCGAAGTCGGCCACCCGCACTACGTCTACAAGCTGCGGTGGCTCGACGCGCTGCGCGCCACCGCCATCGAGGAGATGGCCGCCGCCCGGCCGTTCGCCGTGCTCGGCGACTTCAACATCGCCCCGACCGACGCCGACGTCTGGGACATCGCCGCCTTCGCCGACAGCACCCACGTCACGGAGGACGAGCGCAAAGCGCTTGCCGCGCTTGCGGAAACCGGCCTCGCCGAGGTCTACCCGCGGGCGCTGAAGTACGACATCCCGTTCACCTACTGGGACTACCGGGCGCTGCGCTTCCCGAACAACCAGGGCATGCGCATCGATCTGGTCTACGGCAACGAGCAGTTCACCGGTGCGGTCACCGATTCCTACGTGGACCGCGAAGCCCGCAAGGGCAAGGGCACCTCCGACCACGCCCCGGTGGTCGTCGACCTCGACCTGCCGTGATCGATCCCCAGCACGATTCCTCGATCGTCCGGTCCGCACGCGCCGGGACCCGAGCCCGGCAGCGGGACAGCTCGACGCCGAATCCGCCGTCACCGGCGACGTGCTGGAGGCCGACGCCTGGCGACGGCGTCGGCCTCCAGGTCTTCGATCAGCGGTTGTAGACGGCCACGTAGTCGACCAGCATCGGGTGGCCGGGTTCGGTGGCCGGGTTGGGAGTCGTCGTACCCGAGTCGCCGTTCGGGAACGCTCCCCCCATCGCCACGTTGAGCAGCAGGAAGTATCCCTCGTGCGAGGTCATGTTCTGCCAGGCCGTCGGGCTGATCTGGGACTCGCTCACCGAGTGGAACTGCTGGCCATCGACGTACCAGCGCAGTTCCTCGGTGGGACCGGTCCGGTCCCACTCGACGCGGTAGGTGTGGAATCCGGCCTGGCAGGCCACGTCGGGGCAGGGGCGGCTGCCCCCGAGACCGGTCATCTCGTTGCACGACCCGCCGGGGGCGACATCGCAGTGCAGGACGCCGTGCGTCTCGTTCTTGCCGTTGACGTTCTCCATCACGTCGAACTCGCCGATGCCGGGCCAGTTCTGGTAGTTGCCGCGGTACGGCGACCCCAGCGCCCAGAACGCGGGCCAGTAGCCGAGCGCCGCCGCTCCGGTGACGTTGGGCACCTGGAGGCGTGCCTCGATGCGGAGGACGCCGCCCTCAGCTGCTTTGAAGTCGGTCCGCTGCGTTTCGATCCGCGCCGAGGTCCAGTTCCCCGCGGCGTCGCGTAGCGGCGTGATCTTCAGGTTCCCGTCGCCGTCGTGGGCGAGGTTGGCCGGGTCGGAGGTGTAGGTCTGGATCTCCCCGGTGCCCCAGTTGGGCGGCCCGCCCGGGTAGGAGGTTCCGGTGTCGATGATCCACTCGGATGACAGCCCCGTGCCGGCGGCCCCGGTGAAGTCGTCGCTGAAGGTCAGCTTCCAGCCCGCCTCCGGCGGCGGCACGTCGGCCGAAGCGGAGGGGACAGAGAATCCGACGATGGCCAGCCCCGCGGAAAGGGCAGCGGCGGCGATGCGGCGGCGTGTCAACCTGGTTCTCAAGTGTTCCTCCCGACAGTCCTTAACCTTCCAGTGAGCGCCCCCCCCCCCCGAGGAACGGGGATCTCGATCACGGGATCCGCTACCCATCAAAACGTTTGTGCTCACAACAAACAACCGGCAAACGCACCATTCCCCTGCGAAGGGCAGAGCAACGCCATCTCGGCGTTCCCAGATTCCCAGGCGCGCCAGAAACCCGTCCGATGCCTCGCACCTCCGGCGATTCAGGGGTGTTCGGGTTCGAATTCGTCGAAGATCAGCCACGTGTGGCAGGTCCGGACGCCTGGCAGCGACTGGATGTGGTCGAAGACCAGGTTCCGCAGAGACAGGTTGTCCTCGGTGCGGACCAGGACCACGAAGTCGAAGTCCCCCGCCACCAGAGCCACCTGTTCGACGCCGGCGATCGCGGCCAGCCGCCGGGACACCTCGGGCCACGTGCCCTGCTCGATCGACAGGCCGATGAACGCCGCGGTGCCCCGGCCCGTCTTGACCGGGTCGACCCGGGCGTGGAAGCCCGTGATCACGCCGCTGTCGATCAGCCGCTCCACCCGGCTGTGCGCGTTGGTGCGGGAAATGTTCACCTGCTCCGCCAGCGTGCGGATGGACATCCGCCCGTCGCGGCCGAGCTCCGCGACGATGCGCGCGTCGATCTCGTCCAGAGCCGGAGCCGATCGTCCAGCCCTGCCGCCCCGCGAATCGATCCTGATGGACGTTTGGTCGGCCATAATGCCTCCTCGCTGCCATTCGTTCCGATTATTCCGGGATGGCTTGTACCACATGACCAACCTGGACGACTATCTTAAGCCAGTCGTCCTGAGGAGGTGTCGGCCGTGGAATGGCTTCCGTCGAGCAGCCCGGTGCGGCTGCTGGAGCAGCCCGATCCGGACTATGCGCTGCCGGAGGCGTCCCGGCTGCTGGCCGCGTACCGGGCGATGGTGATCGGCCGACGGTTCGACGCGCAGGCCACCACGCTCACCAAGCAGGGCCGGCTCGCGGTCTACCCCTCCTCGCGCGGCCAGGAGGCCTGCCAGGTCGGCGCGGCGCTGAGCATCGGCGCCGATGACTGGCTGTTCCCGACCTACCGGGATTCGGTCTCGCTGGTGAGCCGGGGCATCGACCCGGTCGAGGTGCTGACGCTGCTGCGCGGGGACTGGCACTGCGGATATGACGTGCCGTCCGCCCGGACCGCGCCGCAGTGCACCCCGCTGGCCACGCAGACCCTGCACGCGGTCGGGCTGGCCCACGGCGAGTCCCGCAAGGGCAACGACACGGTGGCGATGGCGCTGCTCGGCGACGGCGCCACCAGCGAGGGCGATTTCCACGAGGCGCTCAACTTCGCCGCGGTGTTCCGCGCTCCGGTGGTCTTCTTCGTGCAGAACAACGGCTACGCCATCAGCGCCCCGCTCGCCAAGCAGTCCGCCGCACCTTCCCTGGCGCACAAGGGCATCGGCTACGGCGTCCGCAGCGAGCAGGTCGATGGCAACGACGCCGCCGCGATTCTGTCCGTTTTGGACAGTGCGGTGGCGCACGCCCGTGCTGGGAACGGGCCTTTCCTGGTCGAGGCGCACACATACCGGATGGAGCCGCACACCAACGCCGACGACGCGGCGAGGTACCGATCGCCCGAGGAAGTCGAGCATTGGCAGCAGCGGGACCCGATCAGCCTCCTGGAACGCCATCTGCGCGCAGGCGGCCACCTCGACGATGCGACCGCGGAGCGGATCGCCGGGGAAGCCGAGGAGTTCGCCGCGCGGGTGCGCACGCGCATGCAGGAGGAGCCGCCGGTCGATCCCGAGGACCTCTTCCGGCACGTCTACGCCGAACCGACCCCGCAGCTGGTCGAGCAGCTCGCCCAGCTGCGCACCGAACAGGAGGCGCTGTAGTGGCACCGACCAGCATGGCGCAGGCGCTCAACGCCGCGTTGCGCGACGCCATCGCAGAGGACGAGCGGGTGGTGGTCTTCGGCGAGGACGTCGGGCGGCTCGGCGGCGTCTTCCGGGTCACCGACGGCCTGCAGGCCTCGTTCGGCGAGGACCGCTGCTTCGACACGCCGCTGGCCGAATCGGGCATCGCCGGGTTCGCGGTGGGCATGGCCATGGCCGGGTTCCGCCCGGTGGTCGAGATGCAGTTCGACGCGTTCGCCTTCCCCGCCTTCGAGCAGGTCGTCTCGCACATCGCGAAGATGCGCAACCGGACGCGGGGCGCGGTCGGCCTGCCAATCGTCATCCGGGTTCCGTTCGCGGGCGGCATCGGCGGCGTCGAGCACCACTGCGACTCCAGCGAGGCGTACTACGCGCACACCCCGGGGCTCAAGGTCGTCGCCCCGGCGACCGCCGCCGACGCCTACTCGATGCTGCGCGAGGCCATCGACGATCCCGACCCGGTGGTCTTCCTGGAGACCAAGAAGCTCTATTGGTCCAAACAGGACATCGAGCTGCCGACGACCACCGAGCCCATCGGGCGGGCCACGATCCGCCGACCGGGCCGCGACGCCACGCTGATCGCCTACGGCCCCACCGTGCCGCTGGCCGTGGCGGCGGCCGAGGCGGCCGAGGAGGAGGGGTGGGACGTCCAGGTCGTCGACGCGCGCAGCCTGGTGCCGTTCGACGACGAGACGATCGCCGAAGCCGTGCGCGGCACCGGCCGCTGCGTGGTGCTGCAGGAAGCGCCGGGATTCGCCGGAGTAGCAGCGGAAATCGCCGCGCGGGTGCAGGAGCGCTGCTTCCACTCGCTGGCCGCGCCGGTGCTGCGCGTCGCGGGCTTCGACGTGCCGTACCCGCCACCGAAGCTGGAACACGTGCACCTGCCGGGTGTCGACCGGGTGCTCGACGCGCTGGCCCGGCTGCAGTGGGACGACCAACCGGACGCGAAGTGGCTCGACGGAGTCCGGAGCCAGGAGGACGCCGCATGACCCGCTCGGCGGAATTCGCGCTGCCCGACCTCGGCGAGGGCCTGACCGAGGCGGAGATCGTCCGCTGGCACGTCGAGGTCGGCGACCCGGTCGTGGCGGACCAGGTGGTCGTCGAGGTGGAGACCGCCAAAGCCGTCGTCGACGTGCCCTGCCCGCACGCGGGCGTGGTCGAGGCGCTGCACGGCGCGGCCGGTGACGTGCTGGCCGTGGGTGCGCCGTTGACCACGATCGCCTGCGAAGATTCGGCGTACGAGGAGCACCGGACCGAGGAGCGTGCCGGTTCGGGCAACGTGCTCATCGGCTACGGCACCTCCAGCGCGCCGCCGCGCCGACGCCGCCGCGCCCACCACGCGTCGCGCACGGCATCCGGTGCAGCGCACGATGGATCACGCACTGCGCATGGCTCTTCGGCTGTCGTTTCGCACCCGGTGACCAGGGCGCCTGATGCCGTGTCGCTCAACGACGTGCGCACGGAGCCATGCCCGAACGGCACCGGAGCTCCGCGCGTGCTCTCGCCGATCGTGCGTCGGCTCGCCCGGCAACACGGCGTTGATCTGTCCAATGTGGCCGGAACCGGACCGGGCGGCGTCATCCTGCGCCGCGACGTGGATTCCGCCGCGCGGCCCCAACCAGCCCAGCCGACGCAGCAGGAAGGCGAGCTCCGCACGCCACTGCGCGGCCTGCGCGGGGCCGTCGCCGACAAGCTCGCCCGCAGCCGCCGGGAAATCCCGGACGCCAGCATCTGGGTGGATGTCGATGCGACCCGACTGCTGGAGGCCCGCGCGCTGCTCAAGCAGCGCAGCGGCATCAGCCTGCTGTCGCTGATCGCCCGCTTCTGCGTCGCGGGCCTGCAGCGGTTCCCGGAGCTCAACGCCTCGGTGGACACCGAACGCGACGAGATCGTCCAGTTCGGGCACATCAACCTCGGCTTCGCCGCGCAGACCCCGCGCGGACTGATGGTCCCGGTGGTCCGCGACGCCCACCGGATGAGCACGGCGCAGCTGTCCGAAGCGATCGCGCACCGCACCGGGCTGGCCCGCGAGGGCGACCTCGAGCCCAAGCACCTCACCGGCGGAACGTTCACGCTCAACAACTACGGCGTGTTCGGCGTGGACGGCTCCACCCCGATCATCAACCACCCGGAGGCCGCGATCCTGGGCGTCGGCCGGATCATCGACAAGCCGTGGGCGTTCCAGGGCGAGCTCGCCCTCCGCAAGGTGACCCAGCTATCCCTGACCTTCGACCACCGGGTCTGTGACGGAGGCACCGCGGGAGGCTTCCTCCGCTACGTCGCCGACTGCGTCGATAACCCGATCACGGCACTGGCCGATCTCTGAGGCCCCGTGAGCGTTTTCGTGGCTGTAGAGGCTGTTCGGGAACTCGTTCTGCCAGGCGATTCCGGTGGCTGCCCTAACGGAGGGCGACCTGGTTCTACCTCGCCAACCGGCGTGCGGCGAACGGACCGTTCACTTCCATAGGAGCGTGTTGCAAAATTACGCCCACCACGGACCGTGATCGATCGATCACGGCTGAGATGGCCACTGGCGGACAAACGGCGGCGATCGAGACTGATTTGGTACTTCGGTTCAGCCGTTTTCGCCGAAAACGCAACAAGCTCATAGACGACGCAAACGGTCCGTTCGCTTCAAACAGCACCTTCCAAACCGCCCGGTTGGCGCCCAAAAACGTTCACGGTCCATCACGCCGCTGCGGATTCCGCGGTGGCGTGGTCGTAGTAGGTGAGGGTGCCGCGGGCTCCGTGGAGGGCGAAGTCGGCCTCCGGGGTTGCCGGTTTCCCCGCCATCTCGATGATTTCGCGCATCGTCACGTTCACCAGGTCGTCGAGGGCCCGCCAGCGGGCCGCCGGGTCGGTGCGTTCCTGGGCCTCCGGGGCGAAGTCCGCCTCGCACCGCCGCAGGCCCTCGCGCAGTTGCCGGATCAGCTTCATGAACGTGCCGTGACCGCGGCTGGGCACCAGGTCGTCGGCGCGGGATGCCAGCTGCCCGGCCATATAGGCGATGTCGTCGACGTGGTTGCCGAGCCACTTGCGGCGGCGGTGGATGCCGCCCAGCTCCGGCCACCGCTTGCGGGCCGCCTGCCGCGACCGGCCGGTGATCGCGCTCAGGTCCGCGAGGCTCGCGCCCAGCCACACCGTCTCCTCCGCGGCCGAGGCGGTCTGCCGCCACGCCGCCTCGGACATCAACTCCTCCGCCTCCAGCGCGGCGCGGAGCCTGCCGAGCGCGGCCACCCGGCGATCCTGCTCGTCGCCGACGTCGCTGCCCTTCGGGCCCGGATCGATCGCCTCCACCGGTACCGCTACCGCCAACTGGCGAACCAGCCGCTCGGCCTCTTCCGCTGACATCTCCAACCTCCTTGTAAACCTCGGGTTCACAGTATCATTGTAAACCTCGAGTTTACACTCGGATTTCTTCGACGGCGGCTGTGCGCGGAGCACCGCACGACTCTGCTGTTCACCACGCACGACCTCGGCGAGGCCGGCAGCATGGGCGGGTGGTGGTCATCGACCACGGCCGGGTCATCGCCGACGGCACGGCGCAGCAGCTCAAGGCGGATCTGGCCGGCGACCACATCACCATCACCGTCGCGCAGCCGGACGCGGCACCGGCAGCGGAGGCAGCGGCCCGGATCGCCTCCCCCGACGCCGTCACCCTCGACGGCCCGTCGATCAAGGTCCGGGTGCCGCGCGCCGACTCCACGCTGCCGGAATACCTGCGTGCCTTCGAGGAAGCCGGGATCAAGACGATCGCGGCCGAAACCGCACGCCCCACCTTGGACGACGTCGTCCTCGCGCTCACCGGCCGAAGCCTCCGCGAAGCCGAAGAATCCTGAAATCCCAACCGAAAACCCGGTCTCGCACATCGCCGAAGCCGGGCGGGCGCTGTTCTCCGGCCAGCTCCTGGACCCGTCGGTGCTGCACGTGATCATCGCGGCCGCAGCGATCGCCGTGGTCGGCCTCTGGTCGGGAACTCGTGCGATGAAGCGCGGCAGCTGAGCCTTCCTCGCATAGGCTGGGGGCCAGCGACCTAGGAGGAGGATCCGTGTCGGTCACCGGTGAGCAAGCCGCGGATGTCCGCGTTCCCCTGCGCGACCAGGTGCGCGAGGAGTTGCAGGCCCGCATCGCCGACGGTCGGCTGCTCCCCGGTGACCGGATCTTCGAGCAGGACCTCGCCGCCGAACTCGGGGTTTCCCGGGTTCCGGTGCGCGAGGCCATCCGGATGCTGCAGAGCGAGGGCTTCGTCGACGTGCTGCCGCGCCGACGTGGTGTGTTCGTCCGCGGGCTGGACCGCCAGCAAGCCAAGGAGCTGTTCGAGGTGCGCGAGGCCCTCGAGGTCTACGCCGCGCGCCTGGCCGCCGAGCGGGCCGAGCCCGCGGAGGTGGCGCAGCTGGCCGATCTGGCCCGCCGGGCGCGGGAGGCTCACGAAGCCGGCGACGTCGACACGATGTCCAGCTCCAACGCGTCCTTCCACGACAAGCTGGTCTCGCTCGCGGGCAACGATCTGATGGCGTCGATCCTGGAACCGCTGCACGGCCGGCTGGCGTGGTTGTTCCGGATGAACCTCGAACCCGAGCGGGTCTGCACGGAGCACGAGCAGCTCCAGTCCGCGATCGCCGCCGGCGACGCCGACCGGGCCGCCGCGGTCGCGCAGCAGCACGTCCTGTCCAGCCAGCGAATGGTCCTGGAACGGATGCTGCCCTGACCGCTCGGGCTTTGCAGCGCCTTGATCGGTGCGCCGCGTTCACCGAGATCGGTACGAGCGATTTCGGTTCTTGACTTCCTCCCCACGCCTAAAGGCGGGGGAATCCAACCTTCACAGGTTGGGTTTCCTGCTTCATAGCCGACTGCGCGCGAGCAAGCTCGCCCCGGCTTACACCAGCTCCACAGGCATCGCCGGATTTCCACCCGGCTACCGCTCGACCAGCGGCAAGGATGTTCTTCGCGGCGTTGTGGTCCCGGTCGTGCCGAGTGCCGCAGTCGGGGCACGTCCAGTGCCGCACCGACAGTTTCAGGTTCTTCAGCAGGTGCCCGCAGTTCGAGCAGGTCTTTGAGCTCGGGTACCAGCGGTCAACGACAACGACGATCTTTCCCGCTCGCTCGGCTTTGTATTCGAGCTGGCGCCGGAACTCGCTCCACCCGCAATCGGAGATCGCCTTGGCCAGTTTTCGGTTGCGGACCATGTTCTTCACCGCGAGGTCTTCGACCGCGACCAGGTCATTGTTACGAACCAGGTCCGTTGAGGTGCGGTGCAGGAAGTCCTGCCGCGCGTGCCGCACCTTGCGGTGCGCCCGGGCAACCTTGGCTTGAGCCTTGCGGCGGTTCGCTGAACCGCGCTGCATGCGGGCCATCTGACGTTGATAGCGGGCAAGGTTGCGGGCCTTACGGTCCAAGTGGCCGGCGTTGGGGATCTTCTCCCCGGTAGACAGCACAGCGAAGTCCTTCACACCCAGGTCAACGCCGACCGTGCGGCCGGTGACCGGGGCGTGTTCGGGCTCGTCGGTGTCCACGGCGAAGGTCACGTACCAGCGGCCGTCAGCCTCGCCGGAAACGATCACCATAATCGGATTCAGAGACTGAAGAACCTCTGCACCCCAGGACCACACATACTCAAGCGGCGTGTTGTGCTTGGCCAGCTTCAGCTTTCCATCGCGCAGGCTAAACGCGCTGCGCGTGTAATGCGCCGACTGACGTCCGTTACGCGACTTGAAGCGCGGGTAGCGAGCACGTCCAGCGAAGAAGTTCGCGTAGGCGGTGTGCTGGTGCCGCAACGTCTGCTGCAACGGCACCGACGACACCTCGGACAGAAACGCCAGTTCTTCGGTCTTCTTCCACGCGGTCAGCGCGGCGTCGGTCTCCTTGTAGGAGGTCTTTGTGCCGGTTGCGTGGTAGGAGCGGTGGCGTTCGACGAGGGTCTTGTTCCACACGAGGCGAACGCACCCGAACGTCCGGCCCAGCTGGGCCGCTTGCTCGGGGTCGGGATAGGCCCGAACCTTGTACGCCGTCCTCACACTGATCATTTTACACAGCGGGCCGACACCAGTAATCATCTGGTGGGATGGTTACCGCTGGACGCGTTGATCACGGCTTGACGTGCTTCCTCCCCACGGATAAATCCGGGGGCCTCCGCACTACGTTTCTTCGGTGAGCGCGCAACCGGGTTGGAGCCCGGTTGCGCGCTCACGAGCCAGGTGTCAGGCCTTGGGGACCCGGAGGATCAGGGCATCGCCCTGGCCTCCGCCGCCGCACAGCGCCGCCGCACCGGTGCCACCACCACGACGCTTGAGCTCCAACGCCAGGTGCAACGCCAACCGCGCACCCGACATGCCGATCGGGTGACCCAGCGCGATCGCACCACCGTTGACGTTGACCCTGTCCTCACCCACACCCAGCGCACGAGCGGACACGATCCCCACCGCCGCGAACGCCTCGTTGATCTCCACCAGATCCAGACCCGCGGCGTCGACCCCCTCCTTGACGCACGCGGCCCTGATCGCATTCGACGGCTGCTCATGCAAACTCGCATCCGGACCCGCCACCACACCATGCGCGCCGATCTCGGCCAACCAGCTCAACCCCAGCTCCTCGGCCCTGGCCTTGCTCATCACCACGACCGCCGCCGCACCATCGGAAATCTGCGACGCCGAACCCGCCGTGATCGTGCCATCCGCAGCGAAAGCCGGACGCAACTTCGCCAACGTCTCAACCGTGGTGTTAGCACGAATGCCCTCATCGGCATCCACCACCACCGGATCACCCTTGCGGCGCGGCACCTCGACCGGGGCGATCTCCTCCGCGAACACACCCCGCTCCACCGCCGCAGCGGCACGCTGGTGCGAACGAGCCGCGAAAGCGTCCTGCTCCTCCCTGGTCACGCCATACCCAGCGTTGTACTTCTCGGTCGACAAACCCATCGCGACCTGGTCGAACGCGCAGAACAGGCCATCGTGAGCCAGGTGGTCGAGCATCTGCACGTCGCCATACTTGAAACCCTCCCGCGACCCGGTCAGCAGATGCGGCGCCTGCGTCATCGACTCCTGACCACCGGCCACCACGATCTCGAACTCACCCGCCCGGATCAGCTGATCAGCCAACGCGATCGCATCCAACCCCGACAGACACACCTTGTTGATCGTCAACGCCGGCACATCCATCGGGATACCCGCGGCCACCGCCGCCTGCCGCGCCGGAATCTGCCCCGCACCAGCGGTCAGCACCTGACCCATGATCGTGTACCCGACCTGATCCGGACCCACCCCAGCCCGCTCCAACGCCGCCCTGATCGCAACCCCACCCAGCTGCGCACCGGAGAAGTCCTTGAGCGAGCCGAGCAACCGCCCCATCGGGGTCCGCGCACCCGCCACGATCACAGAACTACCGGTCGTTCGTGCTCTTTCCATTGGTCCACTCCCAAAATCTGTACGCCGCGTCCGAAAGCTGCTACGTCTGCCCGGGATTGACGCCCGGGTCACCGACGAGACCGACGTCGGTGCTGGTGAGCATCACCGCGTCGCAACCGGTTCCAGGATCGGGGCGCCGGTCTTGTCCCGGACTTCGCTCTCGGTGACGCCGGGGGCGAGCGAGACCAGGCGCAGCCCCTCCGCGGTCACGTCGAGCACCGCCAGGTCCGTGACGATCCGGTCGACCACGCCGGCACCGGTCAGCGGCAGCGTGCACCGCCCGACGATCTTCGGGGTGCCGTCCTTGGCCACGTGATCGGTGAGCACGACGATCTTGCGGGCACCGACGACCAGGTCCATCGCACCACCCATGCCCTTCACCAGGGCACCGGGGATCGTCCAGTTCGCCAGATCGCCGCCTTCGCTCACCTGGAGGGCGCCCAGGATGGCGATGTCGATGTGCCCGCCGCGCATCATCGCGAACGACTCCGCCGAATCGAAGTAGCTCGCTCCGGGATTGACCGTGACGGTCTGCTTCCCGGCGTTGATGAGGTCGGCGTCTTCCTCTCCCTCGAAGGGGAAGGGCCCCAGGCCCAGGATGCCGTTCTCGCTCTGCAGCGTCACCTGCACGCCGTCCGGGATGTGGTTGGCGACCAGCGTCGGGATGCCGATCCCGAGGTTGACGTAGTCGCCGTCGCGGAGTTCGGCGGCGGCGATCGCCGCCATCTCGTCGCGAGTCCAGGTCATGGGTTTCTCCTAGTCGGCCAGGGCGGGGACGCGGGGCCGCACCGTGCGCTTCTCGATGTCCTTGATGCGGGGCCGGGCGAGGACCAGGCGGTCGACGTAGATGCCCGGGGTGATGACCAGTTCCGGGTCGAGGTACTCCTCGCTCAGGTGCTCGGCCTCGACCACCGTCACCTTCCCGCTGGTCGCGATGACCGGGTTGAAGTTCCGCGCGCTCGCCCGGTAGACGAGGTTGCCGGCCGGGTCCGCGGTGTGGGCGTGCACGAGCGCCACGTCAGCGACGATCCCCCGCTCCTGGACGTAGGTCTGCCCGTCGAACTCCGCCAACGGCTTGCCGTCGGCCACCGGGGTTCCGACGCCCGCGCGGGTGTAGAACGCCGCGATTCCCGCGCCGCCGGCCCGCAACCGCTCGGACAGCGTCCCCTGCGGCGCGAACTCCACGACCAGCGCCTTGTCCAGGTACTGCTGCGCGAACAGCTTGTTCTCACCCACGTAGGACGCGATCACCTTGGCCACCTGGCGGTTCTCGAGCAGCAGCCCGAGTCCCTTGCCATCGACACCCATGTTGTTGGAGACCACCGTCAAACCGGTGACCCCGCTGTCACGGACGACCTCGATGAGGTCGCTCGGGATACCGCACAGGCCGAAGCCGCCGACGGCGATCGTCATCCCGTCTTCGAGCACCTCGGCCAGTGCCTCCGCCGCACTCGAACGCAGCTTTGACAACTCATCACCTCTTCATCGGTCCGCTGGACGAACAGCAGCAGTAAAGGAGCAACCTCGTGTTCACCGCAACAAACAGAGATGAACGACGGCCGAACCGCTCGTCGGGTGACCGTTGATCGACCTCGGCGTTCACTCAGTGGACGCTAGGGTGGAGGCATGAGCGCTAGTCCCAACGCCCATTTGATCGGCCGGGTCGGCTCGGTGCTCCGGGCGCTGTCCACCGCCAACGAAGCGGGGGCGGCCACCAGCGACCTCGCCCGGGCCACCGACCTCCCCCGGCCGACCGTGCACCGCCTGCTCAGCTCCCTGGCGGATGAGGGGTTCGTCGACCGCGACCGGCGCACGGGCCGGTGGTTCCTGGGCCCCGAGCTGTACCTGCTGGGGCAGACGGCCGGCACCCGCTACGACGTGACGCACCACGCCCGCGCGAGCGTGCACCGGCTGGCGGCCAAGACCGGTGAAAGCGCGTTCTTCTCGGCTCTGCGAGGAGAGGAAACGGTGTGCCTGCTCCGCGAGGACGGCGACTTCCCGATCCGGTCCTTCGTGCTCTACGAGGGCGCCCGGTTCCCGCTCGGAGTCGTCTCCGCCGGCCTGGTCATCCTCGCCTTTCTCGACGACGCTGAGATCGACGCCTACCTGGAGCGGACCGACTTGACCAGCCGATGGGGCCAGACGCACGCCCCCGAGGAAGTGCGCGCCCGCATCGCCCGCACCCGGCGCGACGGCTACTCCGTAAACCCCGGTCTGGTGGTCGAGGGGAGCTGGGGCATGGCGGCGGCGGTGTTCGACCGCGCGGGGCAACCCGCATGGGCCCTGACGCTGACCGGAATCGAGCCCCGCTTCCGCCCAGAGCGGCAATCCGAACTCGGCGCCCTCCTCCTGCACGAGGCCCACGCCCTCAGCCGAACGCTGGAAGTCTCCGCCCGCAAGGCGCAGCTTTGATGCCGGGCAGCCGCCGGACGGCTCAGCGTCCGAAGTCCTGCGTCCAGTAGTAGCCGTTGGCGTCGACGGCGACGCCGATGGTCTTGTTGGAGCAGTTGAGGATGTTGGCCTTGTGGCCGTCGGACTTCATCCAGCCGTCCATGACCTGTTGTGCGGTCTGGTAGCCCATGGCGATGTTCTCGGCGCCCGGCGACGGGTAGCCGGCCTTCGAGATGCGCTGCGAGAAGGTCACACCGTCGGGGGTGGTGTGATCGAAGTAGGCGCGTTTGGCCATGTCGGCGCTGTGGGCCTTGGCCGACGAGGAGAGCCGGGAGTCCACCGAAACGGACTTGCAGCCGGCGTCGGCGCGCTTCCCGTTCACGAGGTTGATGACCTGGTCCTCGACCGAGGGAGCCGCGCCCGCTGCGGGGGCCCATGCGGCGGCGGTTCCGACACCGATCAAGAAAGCAGTCAGAGCAGTTACGGAGCGTCGATAATTCGGGGGTTTCATGCCGTTGCAAGCTACCCCATTAGAATGAGATCAAACCGTAACCTGTGGAAACGGTCACTCTCCGTAGCACGGAGAGTAGTGGTGCAACCACTGAACGGTTCGATCACAGCCCACAGGCGCGCGACCGGCAGCGGGGTCCTCGATATATAGGACTACGCGCATATGTGCATGCTTTGCGCGATGTCCGCCGCGAACGGCCTGATCGCGGCACTGCCGCGGACGGCGACGGCGAACGGTCCTCCCGTAAGCCCGGCAAGTCCGGCAAGTCCGGTGACGCCGAGCCGCGCCCACGCACGCCACGTCGTCGCCCCCGACGGACGAAACCCCGCAAGTCACGCTGACTTCGGGCTCGACCTGCTCGGCGGCCGCTGCGGCTCGACGCAGACCGAATTTCCCCACGGCGCAACGGAACTCGCCGACGCCGCGCTGACCCGGTCCGCCGAACTCGGGTGCGCGCACGCGGAATTCCACGCGATGTGCACCCGATCCGGCTCGGTCGAGGTACGCAACGCCGCGCTGGCGGCCACCACCGACCAGGCCGAGACGGGGCTGTCCGTCCGGGTGCCGCGCGACGGGGCTTGGGGTTTCGCCGCCGCAAGCGACGTGGCGCCCGAGTCGGCCGCGCGCCGCTGAGACCGGCCACGAATCACGAAGCGGGCGGCCAGTTCCGGAGGACGGCGTCGAGGGCATCCAAGGCCCTGGACCAGGAGGCGTCCGCCTCGCGCGGGTGGTGGCGGAACCCGCCCGCCGCCTCCAAACTCACGTACCCGTGGAAGACGCTGCCCAGCAGCCGCACGGCATCCGTCTGGTCGGGCTCCGACAGGTCGTAGCCGCGCAGGATCGCCCGCGTCATCTCCGAGTGCCGACGCGCCGCACTGGCGGCCGCCGTCTCCGCGTCGAGCTCGGTCTGCGCCGCCGCGAACCTCCCCGGGTGCTCGTTGGCGTAATCCCGGTAGGCATTGGCGAAGGCGACGAGGGCGTCCCTGCCCGCGCGACCCGCCAGCGCGCCGGCGGCCCGGTCGGCGAGCTCCGCCAGGGCCAGCACCGCCACCCCGGCCTTCAGCTCCTGCACGTTCCTGACGTGCGAATACAGGCTCGCGTCCGTGACGCCGAATCGGCGCGCGAGCGCCGAGACGGTCACGTTCTCGAAGCCGGCCTCGTCGGCCAGTTCCGCCGCAGCCCGGGTCAGGCGTTCGGCATTCAGCCCCGCGCGTGCCATCCGCACCCCTTTCCTAGGGGTCCTAGGCTACAGCTAAATAGTTCGCGGTAAAACTCTAGAGGGGATAGCTTCATAGTTATGAGGCCTGCTACCGAGCGCGACATCCGCGCATCGTTCGTCAACTGCACCAAAGGCGAGGCCAAACGCCTGCCCGTCCCCCGGGACCTGGCCGCGCAACCGTGGGACGACCTGGACTTCCTCGGGTGGCGGGATCCCGCCGCGCCGCAGCGGGCCTACCTCGTCGCCGAGTCCGGCGACGGGTTGGTGGGCGTCGCGCTGCGGTTGGCTACGCCGCATGCCGGACACCTGCGGCGCAGCATGTGCTCGCTGTGCCTGACCACGCACACCGGAGCCGGCGTCTCGCTGATGACCGCGCGCAGGGCGGGCCGGGGCGGACAGCAGGGCAACTCCGTCGGCGCCTACATCTGCACCGACCTGGCCTGCTCGCTCTACCTGCGCGGGAAGAAGGAAGTCGGCTCCGGCGAGCGGCTCCACGAATCGCTCACGTTGGCGGAGAAGGTCGAGCGGACCACGGCCAAGCTGACCGGATTCCTGAATAAGGTGGTCGGGTGACCGCGCGAAATGCCAGTGGCGTCAAGCACCGGTTAGCGGTGAACGGGCCGGCATTCGCCGCGGCCTCAAGCATTCGAAACCCGTTGCGGAGGCCGAACTGCGCACAGCCGTGAAGGACGTCGAAATCCGGCTGCCACAGGCGGAAACCACGGAGCTGGTCGCCCTGCGCACCGACGCCCACGGCTACTGCACGGCTGAGCGCCTGGCGGCGTTCGTGGTGGTGGTTCGGAAGCGCGCCCGGTAGGCCGTCGGCGGTACGCCGAGGCTTTGTTGGAAGACCCGGCGCATCGTTTCCGATGAGCCGAAACCCGACTGCTCCGCGACCGCTTCGACCGGGTCGCTGCCCGCTTCGAGGAGCGCACGCGCGGCTTCCACGCGCAGCGACTCCACGTACTGGCCCGGCGTCATGCCCGTCTCGATGCGAAAGAGCCTGCTGAGGTGGCGTGCGCTCACACCCGCTTCGCGGGCCAGGGTGTCCAGGTTGTGCTTGGCTCCGGGATCGGCTCCGACGGCGTCCATCACTTGTCGCACCACGGGATGTTTCGCCTCGCTCCGGCCGAGTCTGGCGCTGAACTGCGACTGGCCTCCTGGTCGGGCCATGAACACGACGAGTTGCTGTGCCACGCGGCGGGCCAGGCCGGCTCCGTGATCTTCTTCGACCAGCGCGAGCGCCAGATCGATACCCGCGGTGACCCCGGCCGACGTGGTGACGTTGCCGTCGCGCACGAACACCGGATCGGCCTCGACCCGCACCTCCGGGAAGGCCTTGGCCAGTTCCCGGGCGAGTTCCCAGTGCGTCGCGGCTCGTCGGCCGTCCAGGGCGCCGGTCGCGGCCAGCACGAAAGCCCCGGCGCACACGGACGTCAGGCGTTCGGTTCGACGCGCGAGGTCTGCCGCGAGGGCGACCAGTTCCCGGTTGGCGACCGCCTGCGGCCAGTCGCGTCGCCCGGGCACGACGACGGTGCCGATCCGCCGGGGCAGGGTTTCCGGCCCGCCGTCCACGCCGATCCGCACTCCCGCCGAAGTGCGCACGTCGCTGCCGGTGGTCGACACGATCCGCACGTCGTAGCGCGCCCCGAAGGCGTTGGCCGTGGTGAAGACCTCGGCGGGCCCGGTCACGTCGAGCATTTGCACCTGGTCGAAAGCCAGCACCGCGACCACGTGCGCTGCGCGGAAGATCACTCCGGCCACGGCGAATCCAGGATGGTGGCGACGAAATCACCGCGCTCGAATCCGGGCACGTAGTGTTCGAGCACGTCGGCCTTGACGTTGCCGAAGGTGCTCTCCGGCTTCGACCGGATGCCGTCGGTGAAGGCTTCGAGGATGCGGCGCTTGAAATCGGGCCGCGGATGCTGTGCGACGACGGCGGCGCGGTCGGCCTCGGTGATGTCCCGGTAGCCGATGCCGAAGACGTCGTACTCCACGCCCGCGGTCACCAGCGCCACCTCCGGTTCCATGAACTCGGGGATCCCCGGCGTGGTGTGCAGGGCGATCGCGGTCCAGACCCTTCGGATGCTGTCCTCGGGCACGTGGTGGGCCGCGAGGAACCGCCGCGCCTCGTCCGCGCTGTCCACCTCGAAGCGGCGGCCGCTGTCGTGGAACCGCTCGCCGAGGCCAAGATCGTGGAACATCGCGGCGATGTAGAGCAGTTCGGGGTCGAAGCCCCGATCCCGGTTGCGGCCTTGCAGGCTGCCGAAGAAGTAGACGCGGCGCGAATGGTGGTAGATCAGGTCGCTTGCGCTGTCCCGCACCAGTTCGGTCGCCGCCCGCGCCAGTTTCGTATCCGGGACCCGCACATCCGAGGCGGCGGAAAGGTTGATCGTCATCGCATTCACCTGGTTCCTCGTCGAGCTTGCCGTTCCAGCTTCCGCCCCAGCCAGACCGGACGCCATGACCACAGCGCCACATAGCCCACAGATTCGGACATGAGATCCACCGCCGAGGATCCCCGCCCCCGATGCCGATCGAGAACTCCGGCGTATCCCCCATAAGGGCGGCAGGTGGCGACGCGCCATCGGATCTGCTACCCAGACGCCCGAACATAACGAAAGATGCCGATCCGTGACCAGCATCGACGAGGCCCTGCAGCTCTACCCGGAGCTCGCTGTCCTGATCGCGCTCTCGCACGCCCTGTGGACCTTCTGGTACCTGACCGACACGGCCGGGCGCCCGGAGTGGCTCGTCGGTGTGCTGAACTGGCCGGAGTACAGCGATGCGCTGTGGATCGTCGATCGCCGCGAGGCCCTCGCGGTTAGGCTGCGCGTCGACTCGCCGGGCACGCGCGGAGGGGTCGTCTGGCAATCCTCGGGCTCGTTGACCGCCGCCATCGACGCGCTTCGCGCCCTCCCCGCGCCGGATGAGCCCGGTGCGCCGAGCCGGGTGATCCGGTCCGGACCGTTCTGGCCGCCGCGCGGTTTCTGCTGACTCCGTCCCGCCGGCTCTTCGATCGGCGTCACGGGTAGCGCACCCGCGGATACGCGGGATCGAAGGCCTGCCGGGCGCGATCACGACGTTCGAGGCCGGCGAAGAACCGGACCATGCCGGCCTGCCCGTGCAGGCCCGCCGCCAGCTCACGTCGGCTGCACTCCTCGGTCGGGCAGTTGTCGAGCAGGTCTCGCGCGGCCCGGTCCAGTTCGGCGGCGAGCCTCTCCAGCAGGGCGGCCCGTTCGGCGTGGTCGTGGGTGATCGCGCATCGTCGCATCAGATCTCGGATGCGCACGACGGTGGTCCGTGGATACATCGAGAAGGGCACGTCCGCGGCTGTCATGCGCTTTCTCCCTGCGAATCCGGCGACACGCCGAGTACTACCGCATTCGCCAGACCTGGGCAGCGCGCCCGGGGCCCGCAACCCCGCGGTCGCGGCGTCCAACACCGCCAGCGGAGCGCATTCCCCCAGCGTGGCAAGGTCTTGCCACTCAACCGAGCGGATTTTGGGTCGACGGCCGTCGGCAGCACCCGAGTGACCTCGCGCACTCCGCGCGGGAACTTCGCCGGATACCGATGAGTTCGCGGATCTGCTTCAGTCAGTATCGGCCGAACCGGAACAACAGGATGATCGGCCGCGAGATCGGTACGGGGCGAGGAGCGCTTGGCCCGGACCCGCGCGTCGTCACCGAGACAGGAGATCCACCGATGGGCAAGATCCGCGTTCAGGAGTTCGTCAGCCTCGACGGCGTGTTCGAGAACCCGGGCTGGACCGCCGAATACGGCTTCACCGACGAGATGGGCGAGTCGATCGGCCACCTGACGGAGTCCAGCTCGGCGATCCTGTTGGGACGCACCACCTACGAGATGTTCGCCCCGGCCTGGTCCGGCCGCACCGTCGAGGACGACCCGGGCGCGCCGTTCTTCAACGACTCCCCGAAGCACGTGGTGTCGTCCACCCTGACCTCCGCCGACGAGTGGCAGAACTCAACGGTGCTCGGGGCCTACGCCCCTCAGGCGATCCGCAAGCTGAAGGAGGAGACCGACGGCATCTACATCAGCGGCAGCGGCACCCTGGTGCGCGCGCTGCTGGCCGACGGCCTGATCGACGAGCTGCACCTGCTGGTCTACCCGGTCGTTCTGGGCTCGGGGGCGAAGCTGTTCCCGGAGGGCACGCAGCGCATCCCGCTGGCCCTGGCCGCGCAGGAAGCGTTCCGGAACGGGGTTGTGCACCTGACCTACGGCCCCGCCAAGTCCTGAGCCGCTCTGCTGTGGGGTCCGTAGGTGCGTTTCGTCGCTACAGCGCCGAAAAGGACTCGCGGACCACCCTGGCTGCAGGCCGGGGGCGTGCCCCGGATGACGTCGAAGCGGTCGGCCTCGACCGCGAGTTCCGTACCCGCTGGCAGCCCGCCCGAGCCGGGAAGAACCGCCATCCAGCGCAGCGGTGACCCCCGGCGGCGTCCGGGCCGTAGGGCGCACGGCTGTCGATCTCGGTGAACCAGTTGCAGCCGATCTTCGCGGGATCCGTTGGCGCGGGCGGGTTGCTGGCCCAGCCCTGGGTCCGGTACTCCCACTCCGCCTCGCGTTCCACGGTCGCCCAGGTCTTGCCGCCGTTGGCCGCGGAGGGATGCCCGGCCCACACGCCGAGCACCCGGTCGGCGGGTTCGGTCGGGCGGTAGCCGGTCGCCTCGCGCTCCGGCCCGGGGTCGGCGGTGCCCCGCGCGCCGGACTGGAAGTGCTCGACGCTGGCCTTGCCCACCGCGCGCCGCTGCTCGCCCTCCCGGATCAGGTCCAGCGACGGCCTCCCGGGCAGGCGCGATGGATCCCCGGTACTGGAGGCGACGCGCAGGCGAGCACCGCGGTCGACGAGCCGCATCGCGCCGAAGAAATCCTTCTGCGACGACAGGGATTCAGACGTGAGCAGAAGATATAAAGACGCGAAATTCCCTGAACAATAACAACTCTGTCCGACATGATCCACTGTGGACGTTGTTAAGGGCGCCCCTCTCCGAGCCGGAGGGGGGCGCCCCGCGCTGCGTGCCGATCACTCGGCGACGTCGGCACGAACCTTCGCGGCCTCCGTCGCCTGGCCGAGCTTTTCCAGCAGTTCCCCGAATTCGAGGGACACGCCGGTGTGCGCCGGGGTTCCCACCGGCAGCCGCTGCAGCGACGTCCGGTACAAACCCACGGCCTCGTCGGACCGACCGGCTTCGGCGAGGACCCAGCCCGCCAGCAGCTCGGCCATCGCCGCCGAGCCCTCGTCACCGACCGCCGCGTAGCCGTCGGCTGCGGTCAGCGCGTGCGAGACCGCCTCCTCCACCCGCTCCAGCGAGGCCAGCACTCGCGCCTTCGTGTAGGTCACGTCGGCGACGAACCAGTCCAGCTCCGCTTCCCGGCCGGCCGCGATCGCGGCATCGAGATCGGCCAGCCCGGTCTCATCACCGAACTTCGTCTTGGCCTGGCCGAGCTGGTGCAGCGCCTCGGCGATCAGCTCGCGCCGTTCGTGCTTCCGGGCCAGCTGGAGCGCGGTCTCGTAGTTGTCCACCGCGTCGGCGTCCTCCACGGCCAGCAGCAGGTTGCCCAGCTCCAGGTAGGACCGGATCGCCAGCTCGACCAGCGGCTCCTCCGCCGACTCCTCGGCCCCGTTCGCCGCCTGGACGAGCGCCTGGTACGAGGTGCGGAAGTCCTGGGCCCGGCTGGCAGCGATGCCCAGCCAGTACCGCGCCTCCAGGCCGGCGGCCTCTTCGCCTTCGCCGCGGTCGTAACCCGCGACCGCATCGCCCAGCGCTTCCACCGCCAGATCCGGCTGTCCGGACTGCAGCTGGAAGCGGCCGAGCCAGAACCGGTGCCCGTTGAGGCCCTCGGTGTCGCCGAGCTCCGCGTGCCGCACCGCGACCTGCGCGCGGTTCACCGCCTCGTCCGGTTGCCCGCCGCCGGCCAGCAGGTGAGCGGCCAGCATGGCCGCGGCAGAAGCACCGTCGCGGTATCCGGCCGTGGTCAGCAGGTCCAGCAGCTCATCGGCCAATCGGGCACCGGCGTCGAACTGACCGAGGCCGCCGGCGAGCCGCGCCCGCATGTCGAGCACCCGGATCCGCCAGACCCGTTCCGTCTCGACCGCCAACAGGGCGTCCAGGGCCTCGGCCGCGGTCTCCGGCTGACCGGTCTGCAGCAGCAGCTGGGCCTGCAGGTAGCGCGCCCCCGACAGCTGGTCCAGGTCCGCGGATTCGGCCAGCTCGACCGCTTCCCGCGCCAGCTCCAGCGCTTCGTCCGGATGCTCGGTGGAGCCCAGCAACCCCGCCAACGAGACCAGGATCTCGACCCGCGTCGCCGCTTCCAGGTCGGCGCGGTTCAGCACTGCGCGGAGCTTCGCTTCCTCGTCGGCGTTGAACGGCGGGTACAGCGCCAACCCGAGTTCATCCTCGACGTCCGCTTGCTGCACCAGGCCTTGCGCCCGCAGGGCCTCGGTGCGGGCCTTGACGGCTTCCAACGCCCCGTCCCGGTCGTCCCGGGCGCGGCAGATCGTCAGGACGGTGCGGTAGAGCCGGGGCCGCAGTTCGGGCTCCGGCAGGTCGTCGATCCCCCTCAGCAGCGCCAGCGCGGCATCCGGATCGTTGCTGACGATGATCGCTTCCCGCGCCAGTTCCAGGCCTTCCGCCGCGGTCTGCGGCTGAGCCGGCTCGGTCATCTCCGTCGGCACGAACGTCTGGTGCTCGATCGGCAGGTCGTGGTGCTCGTCCGCGAACGCGCGGGCGCGCTCGATCTCCGCCGACTCCTCCGGGCCGTACGGAATCACCTTGCTCTCTTCCAGCAACCGCTCGATTTCGGTCACGGCGTCAGACAACGGTGCCACCTCTCGTGCTCGAAAAGTTGGGAATACTGGGAATCGTCAGCCCGTGACGCCGACGCTGAGCTTGATCAGGTCGCTCATCGCCGTGGTCATCACGGTCCGGTCGTTCCTCGACAGCGGCCGGTGGCCAGCCAGCAGGGACTGGATGTAGACCAGCCGGATGCTGCGGTCGAAGACGAGCTGGTCGTCCACCTTGGACAATTGCCGGATCAGCCAGTTCAGCCAGTTCAGGCAGAGCTGCGCGGTGGTGCCGCGCGGGACGCGGGTGGCCTTGCCGGTCATGATCTCGTCCGCCCCGCCGAGCACGTCCGCCCACATCGAGGGCGCCGAGTCGCGTTTCGGTGCGCTCGATCCGGCGGATGGCGGCGGAATCGGCCACGTACAACGCCGTCACGTTGTCCGGCCCGAAGGAACGGACCGGCGCCGAGGTAGAGCCGGCCGCCGCGGCGGCATCGTGCCCGTTCTGCGGCAGCTCGCGCAGATAGACGTGCGCGCCGCAGTAAATGTGCCGGCTGAGCAGATCGACAACCCCACCAAGGTCCACCTGGAACGGGCGAACCAGCGAATTCTGGTCGGAATCCATCTAAAAGCCTCCTCCTGAACATATCCGCAGCGAGCACGCGGGGACCCCGCCAGCAGTCACCATTGGAAATGCGCCAACGATCGACCGCGGACGGAATCCGTCGACGCTTCCCGGTCGACGACACCCGACTGAACAGACTAGAACACCCGCAGGAGCGACCGTGTCGGCAAAAATGACGCTACCGCCGTCACCCGAGCTCTCCCCGCCCTTCAAGGGTCTCGCTGATCCCGACGCCCCGCGGACCGGCGCAACAAAGAACCCGGTTCTCGACGAACTCGCCCCACGCCTGCGGCCTCGCCGCAGAAAGCGCCGATCCGAACAGTACCACGCGGTCCACAATGGAAACGATGGAGCCGGTCACAACGAAACGGTTCACATCGACGCAGTTCGCGAGCGGTATCCCTCCGCTGATGACGGAGAGCGCGCCGCGACGAATTCGGCGCGCGACTGCGGCGCCTTCCCCGGGGTGAACACCGCATTCAGCGGGTTGGCCACGCAGCAACGACATCGGTCCCGAGCCGTGGTCACCCGAAGCCCTCATCGCCCTCGCCATGCCCGCCCTCGGCGGTCACCGGCCCACCCTCCCCGGACACCCACGGAAGAAGCAGAAGAGCCATTTTCGCGCGAAATCGGCACGTGGCACACGCGGCGAGCGGCGGTTTCGCGCGAAATCGCCGCTCGCTCCGCTACCCGGAAGCATTCGAAGTGCTGTCCAGTTCGCCTCAGCCGGCGAGATCGCCTGAACCGGTCGGGTCGCCGAGGCGTAGCTCCAGGCCGTCCAGCAGCGCTCGCAGGCCCTGCTCGAACAGGTCGTCCAGAACTAGGTCGTAGCCTTCAGCGGAAAGCGCGGTCAGCATCCTCGCGAACGTTGGGTAGCGGCCAGAACCGGTGATCGCGGCCAGCGCTGGCACCTGGTTGTTCATCCAATCGTCCTCCGACAACCCGGATGAGCCGAGGGCGTGCTGCTCGCGTTCGAGGTGGATCGCGATGCCCTGCACGTAGCTGAAGAACAGCACGTGCAGGTCGCACAGGTCGGCTGCGCCGAGGCTGAAGCCGTCGAACGCGGCGAGCGCCCATTCCGCGTGCACTGCCAGGTTGGGCAGCGGCACCGGGCGGGTGATCGGGCCGAGCTGGGCCAGCCACGGGTGCCGCCTGTACAGCGACCACAACGTTCGCGCGCCCAGTTCCAGGCGGGCGCGCCAGCTGGTCGGCGGCCGCGCCGGGTAGCCCCGCTCGCCGAATACGGCGTCGGCCATCAACATGATCAGCTCGTCTTTGCCGGCCACATGCCGGTACGGCGCCATCGCCGCGACCCCAAGGCGGGCGGCGACGCCGCGCATCGAAAGCACGGCAAGTCCTTCGTCGTCGGCGATCTCGATGGCTGCCCGCACGATCCGCTCGCGGGTCAGGCCTTGCTGCTGCCTGCGCGGCGCGGGACCGCGGGTGGGCTGATGCGCGGAGCGGGACTTGTCCTTCGGCGCGGGCCTGCGGTCAGCGACCACGGTGCCGGAGCGGGGTTCGGCGCGCACCAGGCCTTCTTGGCTCAACGTGGCCAGAGCTTTGGCCGCGGTGGCCATGGCGACGCCCCATTCGGCGGCGATCCGGCGGGTGGAAGGCACCTTGGCACCCGGCGCCAGTTCGCCCTGCTCGATCCGGCGGCGGAGCTCGTCGGCGATGCTCCGATACCGCGGTTCTGACGGCATACCCACTCCATCCTGACCTAGTACAGATAGTCAACTGTACTAGATCAGTTTTGGGCTTTTTAGCCATCTAGGGAAGTGTTCGCAGCGCAACCGCAATGAGCGTACGTCGAACACTGGAGGTAACCGATGCGGAACGTTCTGATCTCGGGCGCCAGCATCGCCGGCCCGGCACTGACCTACTGGCTGCGGCGCAAGGGTTTCTCGGTGACCGTGGTGGAGCGGGCGCCCGGTCAGCGCAAGGGCGGCCAGGCGGTCGACATCCGCGGCGTCGCGCTTGAGGTGATGGATCGGATGGGCCTCGGCGAACAGGTGCGGGCGACTCGCACCCGGATGCGGGGAATGTCCATGGTGGACGGTGAAGGCAGAGAGCTGTTCCGGTCCGAGGAGCAGGCTTTCAGCAGTGGCCGGTTGGGCGGCGAGGACGTCGAGCTCCTGCGCGAGGACCTGACGGCGATGCTGCACGAGGTGACCAAGGACCAGGTGGAGTACGTCTTCCACGACTCGATCTCCGCCCTAGAGCAGGAGGAGCACGGTGTCCGGGTCGAGTTCGATCACGGTGGTTTCCGCACTTTCGACTTCGTGATCGGTGCGGACGGCGCGCACTCCGCCGTGCGCCTCCTGGCTTTCGGGCCTGAGCAGCAGTTCAGCAAGCACCTCGGCCAGTACCTGGCGATCTTCCCGACGACCAACTCCCTGGGCCTCGACAACTGGCAGATCTGGTTCCACGACGAGGAATCCGGTGCCGGCGGGGCTATCTACCCGGTGCGCGACAACGCGGAACTACGGGTCACCCTCGGCTTCCTGTCCGAGCCGGTTACCTACGACCACCGGGACGTCTCGCAGCAGAAGCAGATCGTCACCGACCGGTTGGCCGGCCTCGGCTGGGAGGTCCCGAAGCTCCTGGCGGCAATGGCCGACGCGCCGGACTTCCACTTCGACGCGATGGCGCAAATCCACATGGACCGCTGGACGACCGGCCGGGTCGCTCTGGTCGGCGATGCCGGCTACTGCGCCTCGGCGCTGTCCGGGCAGGGCACCAGCCTGGCCCTGGTCGGCGCCTACGTGCTCGCCGAGGAGCTGAGCCGGTCCGACGTCGATCACGCCGCCGCGTTCGCCGCCTACGAGCGGCGGATGCGCCCGTTCGTCGCCCTCAACCAGGCGCTGGCCACCGAGAACCCCGGTGGCCCCGCGTCCGAGGAGTCGGTGGACCGCGCCAAGAACGGCATCTCACTGGACATCGACACGCCCGCAAGCGGATGAGGCGCCGACGATCTTGAGGGTTGCCCGCTGACGACGCGATGCCCAGTCCCCTATCTCTCAAGGTACATCGCGGGGTCAGCGCTGGTTCGCCTGTCGGCCATCTGGCGGAACTACGGTTCGTCCGAATTTCCGATCCTGTGTGGACGCACGCCGTGCGGACGCGCACTGCCGAACAGGTGGCACATGTCAGAGAACACCGGCCCCAGCGCAGCAACCCCGTCCCGCCGCAAGGTCCTGTTAGCCGGCACGGCAGCCCTCGGTGCGGCAGCGCTGGGCAGCACCGGCCTCGGTGCCGTCGCCAGCGCCTCCCCCGGCGCGGGCGCCGTGCCGATCCGCGAGCCGTTCTCGCTCGGCGTCGCCTCCGGTGACCCGCTGCCTTCCGGCGTCGTGCTGTGGACCCGGCTGGCCCCGAATCCCCTCGCCGAGGACGGGCTCGGCGGCATGCCCAACCGGGTCGTGCCGGTGCAATGGCAGGTCGCCACCGACGAGCGGTTCCGCCAGATCGTCGCTGCCGGAAGCGAGATGGCCCGGCCGGAATCGGCGCACTCGGTGCACGTCGAACTCGATGGCCTGGAACCCGGCACCGAGTACTTCTACCGCTTCCGGGTCAAGGACGAGCTCAGCCGGATCGGCCGCACGAAGACCGCGCCGCGCTTCGGCGCGCGGCTCGACCGCTTCGCGTTCGCCTTCGCCAGCTGCCAGAACTACCCCGTCGGCCACTTCAGCGCCTACTCCCACATGGTCGAGGAGGACCTCGACCTGGTCGCCTTCCTCGGCGACTACATCTACGAGGGCCCGGCCAAGGGCACCATCGGCCGCCCGCACGTGCCCGCGCGCGAGATCTTCGGCCTCGCCGACTACCGCACGCGACTCGCCCAGTACAAGACCGACCCGGATCTGCAGGCCGCGCACGCCGCCTTCCCGTGGGCGGTCGTCTTCGACGACCACGAGGTCGAGAACAACTGGGCCGGCGACCGCTCCCAGCCGGACAACGAGCCCGACCAGGACCCGGCGGTCTTCCGCCAGCGCCGCGCCGAGGCGTTCCAGGCCTACTACGAGAACATGCCGCTGCGCGCGACGCAGCGCCCGTCGGGCGCGAACATCCGCATCAACCGCCGGCTGACCTTCGGCGACCTGGTTGACTTCCACCTGCTGGACACGCGCCAGTACCGCGACTTCCAGGACCAGGCCAAACGCCTGGACCCCGCGCGCACGATCCTGGGCACCGACCAGCGCGACTGGCTGTTCGGGAACCTGCGCGGCCAGACCGCCAGCTGGAACGTGCTGGCGCAGCAGGTCTTCTTCTCGCAGCGCGACTTCACCGCGGGCGACGCCGATTCCTTCAGCGATGACGCCTGGGACAACTACGTCGTGGAGCGCAACCTCGTGCGCGACCAGTTGGCCAAGGCTTCCAACCCGGTCGTGATCACCGGCGACGTGCACGCCAACTACGTCGCCGACGTCAAGGCCGACTTCGACGACCCGGCCTCCGCGACCGTGGCCACCGAACTGGTCGGCACCTCGATCACTTCGAACGGCAACGGCGTCGACCAGAACCCCACCGACGCGGTCCAGCTCCAGGAGAACCCGCACATCAAGTTCATCAACCGCAATCGCGGCTACGTCCGCAACACCATCACCCACTCGGAGTGGAAGGCCGACTTCCGCGTCATCGACTACGTCGAGACGCCCGGAGCTCCCGTCCGCGACCGCGCCCGCTTCGTGATCGAGAACGGCCGCCCCGGCGCCCAGCAGGCCTGACTGGCTGGGTGCGGGTGCGGGATTTCCGCACCCGCACCCGGCTTTCAGCCCAAGGAATCGGTCAGCGGCCCGGAGCGCGGGATGACCTCGCCGGTGCAGCGGCCGTCCGGGTGCATCAACCAACCCACTCGCTGCCCCCATCGGCCCACAACGAACACTCGTGAGCGCGAAGGCCGGTAGAATCAACCTCCGCGCTCACGAGCCTGCGCCTGCTAATCGAACTGCCCGCTCTTGACCCGAGTGGTGAAAGCACTCCATTGTGCCGGGCTCACAACGAAAAACCCGCCATCGAGATCTTTCGAGTCGCGCACACCCACGGCCTCATCCGAGACCGCTACCTCCACACAAGCCCCTTGCTGAGCGCTGCGACGGCTCTTGCGCCACTCACCGGCTAAGCCCGCTGTCGTCACAGTGGTTCTCCAATCTCCCTGATCATCTTTCGGGTCACGAAACGAGCAGGCGAGTATCGAATCCCACGTTGACAAGCCGTTCGTACGCCCGCGCGACGTCTTCCGGAACATCCTGCTCGACGGCGAACCCGAGCTTCGGGTACTCGACGATCCGCTGAAAATCACCAACCAGCATGTCGATGACCAATCGTTCGTCCCCCACGGCCCGCGTGTAGTCGTCGAGCGACAACGGCTCCGAAGCACAAACGATGCCGACTTCCGGCCACATCTTCCGACAGGTGGCAAAGGCACGCCGCTGCATGTACGGCTTGCAGATCAACAACACCGAATCGACGGCAATCGACCGCTCCGCGAGAAGTTCCCGCGACAAAGCGATGTTCTCTCCGGTGTTGGTGGCATGCGGCTCGACGAGGATTGACGAATCCGGAACCCCCAACCCTATGGCGTGCTCGCGGAAATGCACGGCCTCACCACGAGGAAACCGCTCGGCCGTCGTAGGACTGTTGGCCCCGGTGAACACGAGAACCGGGAAACGCCCCTGCCGGTAGAGCTCAGCGGAGAAGGCCGCAACGCCGAGGTCATGGCTGCCCAACCCGATCCCCGTAGAACACGACCGGGTCTCATGCGCCATCTGGTGGTACTCCCAGATCAGGCCCGCATCGCGACGATCGTCCTCGGTGATCCCCAGAACCCCACTGGTCACGCGCTCTCCCATCATTGCCATCACCTCGTGATGAAGGGCGCCGACTGCCGACGCCCTTCGTGCTGTCCGGACCGCCTCCCTTGAGCCAGGAGAAGTGCTGCATTCGACGCCTTGACTAGCACTAGCGCGTGAGCACCGGGACCAGTTCGCGGAGCAGGTATGCACCGCACCACCGCGCCTCAGCGTCCTTGACGTCAACGGCATCCTTGGCCAGGCGCTTGGCGAGACGTACCGGATCAGGAGCGGTGCCGGGCTCGCGGGCGATGCTCCGGCAGGTTTTCCAGTCGTACTGCATCAGCCGCGACACCGTCGATGCCAGGCTCAACATTCGGACTCGCTCGTCGGATTCCAGCACTTCAATGATCTTCAGTGCATCTCCAGGGTCACTCCTGCGGGCGAGAATGCTAAGTGAGTTGACCCGAAGCGTCGCGGTCTTCCCTTCGGACATCCAGTTCCGCAGGTGTTCCACGCCTTTGGGAGACACCTGCGCCGCCAGCAGTTCATCAGCGGCAAGCGATGTGGGTGTGTCGAGCAACGAACCCGGATGCCCCTGATCCACCGAGTGGAGAAGCTCCGCTAGGCCAGCTCTCTTGGTCTGCATTACGCGTGGGTGCGTGATGTTCCTTCGGCGCCACATATCGTCCCCAATCGGACCGAAAACTCTTTCATATGCGAGCACGATATCTGGTGAACACGGCCTCTGTCCCGTCTCCACCATGCCCAGATATGACTTCGAGAAGCTGGTTAGTTGGGCCATCCGAGTGAGGCTTACGTCAGCTTCTTCCCGCGCCGCGCGCGGCCACCTGCCTGGTCCGTCGATTGTGGACACCTGTGAACCCCCAAATCGTTCCGATCACACAACGTATCGAGCAGACTACCGAACGGATAGGCCAGCTAGCGGCTAGTGTCCTGCGCCGGAGATGCGTTGACAATATGATCGGAGTGACTCCAAGATCTCGTCAGCGTTCTTGGTCCAGATGAACGGCCGGGGATCGTTGTTCCACTCGTCGATCCAGTTGCGGATATCGGCCTCGAGTGCCTGGACGCTGGTGTGCACGCCGCGTTGCAGGAGTTTGGTGGTCAATTCGCCGAACCAGCGTTCGACCTGGTTGATCCAGGACGATCCGGTCGGGATGAAGTGGATTTGGAATCGAGGATGCTTCGCTAGCCATTTCTGGATGATCTCAGTTTTGTGGGTGGCGTAGTTGTCACAAATGACATGGACGCCTAACTCCGCCGGTACGGTCTTGTCGATCTTGGTGAGAAATTTGCGGAACTCGACCGAGCGGTGCCGGCGGTGCAGCGAGGAGATGACCTTGCCGGTGGCGATGTCGAAGGCGGCGAACAGGCTGGTGACGCCGTGACGGACGTAGTCGTGGGTGCGCCGCTCGGGCATGCCAGGCATCATCGGCAACACCGGCTGGGACCTCTCCAGCGCTTGCACCTGGGATTTCTCATCGGTGCACAGAACCACTGCGTTCTCGGGCGGGTTCATATACAGGCCGACGACGTTACGGACCTTCTCGATGAACTGCGGATCGGTAGAGAGCTTGAATGTGTCGGCCAAGTGGGGTTTAAGGTTGAACGCTTTCCAGATCCGTCCCACGGTCGATTTACTCAGCCCGGAACGCTTCGCCATCGATGTACGCGACCAATGCGTCGCGTTGTTCGGTTTCTCTTCCAACGTCGAGACGACCACCTTCTCCACCTGTTCGTCGGTGATCTTCCGCGGCGCGCCTGGGCGATCCTCGTCGACCAACCCCTTCAGTCGTCGCTGGACAAACCGCGACCGCCACTTGCCCACCGTCGGCCGCGACACCCGCAACTTCTCGGCGACATCCACATTGGACAAACCATCGGCGCATGCCAGCACAATCCGACACCGCAACGCCAAAGCCTGCGAACTCTTCGCCCGCCGAGCCCAACGCTGCAACGTCGAACGCTCATCGTCGGTCAGCACCAACTCAGCCTTCGGCCGCCCAGTCCTCGCCATTCCCGCAGTATAGCCATTTCGACCATGAATTTCCGGTGCAGGACACTAGATCCACAGGTCTCGACAACGCCGTACTTCCCAAAAGAAAGGAGAAGCTGCCTGGAAACGCTGGAGAAAGCGTTTAGCCGCGCGCCGTCGAGCGAGAGCCATGAAGCGCAGGCGTGTCCGCGTGCACCTCTGATGAACCGAGAACACAACCGGCGAAAGGAATCCGCGTGCCGACGACGCATACCTGTGGGGACTGCAGGGGAACTGGTTGCGGGAAATGCAACTGGACCGGGTCGATCACGATCGTGGACGACTGATCATGCTGGAGTGGTCCGACATCTCCGCCGTCGCCGTGGCCGAAACCGTCACCTTCCACAACGGGAAATCCATCACCTTCTACCGGATACCCGCCGTCCGCAAAGGACCGCTGATGCGACGGGACCGGCACGGACCGTACCTGGTTTACATGTACTCGTACTTCGTCTTCCGTTGGTACGCGGGCGAAAGCACCGTCCGGATCTACCACGGCGACATCGACTGCACCGAGGAATACCCGCTCCCGTGGACCCTCGAGATCGACACCCCCTGGGACCCCACCACGCTCACCGAACGAGCCAGGAAATGGGTCCGCGACCACTGCGCCCAATTCGAGAAGAAGAAACGAGACTGACATGCTCGGCGACGACCGATGGACCGACGAACACGGCACCGTCCACATCATCCTCCCCAAGACCGGACCGGTGCTGACCATGTGCCGACGACTCGTCGAAGGCGACCCCTCCCGCCCCCGCATCGGCTGCGAAACCTGCGTCCTGACCACCGCAGTCGAACTCGAAAACCAACGTCTCGAAGAATTCCGCACCAACCTCGCCACCGAACGAAAGGCCGCATACGGCGAAGAATCATGACGGCTTCGCAGGCACCGTTACAGCTGGTCAGGAACCGTGGGTGTGTTGGGCTGCCATAGCTCTCGCGTGGCGCTTCAGGTCGTTCAAGACCAAACGCCAACGCATGGGGACTGGACCGCGGACCCGTCCACGCCGACCATCCGCCGATTCGAGCGACCGAAGAAACAGCAAGCCTGGATCAGGAAGCCTGGATCAGGACGTTGCGCCCGGTCGCCGTGCCACGAGACCCCACGAGGAACCGCCGGACGCCTGATTGCGTTCCCGTGCGCCCGCGACCGGCTGGGCGGTGACACTCGTGGTCATGCGGTTCCGGCTGCCCTCGGCCAGCATGGGACGGGGGTGCGACCCGCTGACGTCGAGGGGGCGAGGTCGGATGAGGATCGTCGTCGATCTGAACCGCTGCCAGGCGTTCGCGCAGTGCGTGTTCATGGCACCAGAGGTGTTCGCGCTGCACGGCGAAGAAGCGTTGCTGTACCAGCCGCGCGTTGACGAGGCGCACCGCGACGAGGTGCTGCGCGCGGCTGCCGCCTGCCCGGTCCAGGCGATTCTGGTGGACCGCCTCGACACGTCCCGGGAGACGAGCGCCGATGACCGCTGACAGCCTCCTGAAGGCGCTCCGCGAAGAAGGCCGCATCGTGATCGTCGGCGCCTCGCTGGCCGGGCTGCGCGCCGCCGAACAACTGCGCGAGGAGGGCTTCACCGGTTCCCTCACCTTGATCGGGGACGAACCGCACGAGCCGTACGACCGGCCCCCGCTGTCCAAGCAGGTGCTGATCGGCCGGGCGCTGCCGGAGGACACCGCGCTTCCCCGGCGGCGCGCCATCGATGCGCAGTGGCGGCTGGGCGTCGCCGCGACCGGGCTCGACCGCGACCGCAGGCGGGTCCGGCTGGCCGACGGGGAGGACCTCGAGTACGACCGCCTCCTGATCGCCACCGGCGTGCGCTCCCGGCCGTGGCCGCACGAAACCGAGGCCGCGCTGGACGGTGTGTGCGTGCTGCGCACGAGGGAGGACACCACCCGGCTCGACCGCCTGCTGTCCAGGAGGCCGAGCCGGGTGCTGATCATCGGCGCCGGTTTCACCGGCTCGGAGATCGCCTCGGCCTGCCGGGAACGGGGGCTCCAGGTCACCGTCGCGGAACGCGGCGAATCGCCGCTGGTGGGGGCGCTCGGCGGCGTGGTCGGCGACGTGGCCGCGCAACTGCAGCGCGAACACGGGGTCGACCTCCGCTGCGGGGTCATGGTTACCGCGCTGGAAGGCGACCCCGGCGGCCGGCTCAAGCGCGCCCACCTGTCCGACGGCACCGTGCTCGACGTGGAAGTGGCCGTGGTGGCGCTTGGCGCGGTGCGCAACACGGCGTGGCTGGAGGGATCCGGCCTGGCGGCGGGCCCGAGGGGGGTCGCCTGCGACGCGGGGTGCCGGGCCTTCGACGTTCACGGCATCGTCACCGACGACGTGTTCGCCGCGGGTGACGTGGCCCGAACCCCGCACCCGCTGTTCGGGTACCAGTTCCTCTCGCTGGAGCACTGGGGCAACGCCGTGGCGCAGGCCGAGATCGCCGCGCACAACATGATCAGCGCCGGATCGCAGCGGCGACCGCACCTGTGGACACCGTCGTTCTGGTCGGCCCAGTTCGGCGTGAACATCAAGTCCGTCGGGGCGCCGTCGATGGCCGACGAACTCATCGTGACCCAGGGCGCGCTCGCGGAACGCAGCTTCGTCGCCGCCTACGGGTACCAGGGCCGCGTGATCGCCGCGGTGGGCTTCGACCAGGCGAAGTGGATGGACTTCTACCGGCGGCTGATCGAGCAGGCCGCCCCGTTCCCGCCCGGATTCGCCGGCGTGGACCGGCGCTCCGCGGGACTGCGGCCGGTGCCGGCCGGGTTCCCGGACCCGGCGCTGCCCACCCACGGCCCCACTGTGACCCTGACCGGCCACTCGCCAAGCGAGCGGCGGGTCGTCTTCACGCCGGCCCGCGCCTGACCGACACATCGAGGAGCCCGTCCCATGCCGTCGACCAGCCCGGCGCAGATGATCACCGATTTCTCCGTCCGCGCCGACCCCTACCCGATCTACGCCGAGCTCCGCCGGCAACCGGTGGTGCGGGACGAGAGCGGCGTCCACCTCGTCACCACCTACTGGGAGATCCGCGGCCTGCTCCAGGACCCGCGGATCAGCTCCGACGCCCGCAACCTCGCCCCCGGCAACTACCCGATGTCCGCCGCGCAGGACGACGAGGGCACGCTGCCGCCCAGCTTCATCCGGCTGGACCCGCCCGAGCACGACCGGCTGCGGCGCCTGGCGATGCGGCCGTTCGGCCCGCCGCACAGCCCGCGGCGCATCCACGACATGCACGGCGAGCTCACCAGGATCGTGACCGACCTGATCAACGGGCTCGCGGGCCGGGACCGGTTCGACGTGGTCGACGACTTCGCATACCCGTTCCCCGTCACGGTGATCTGCCAGCTGCTGGGCGTGCCCCAGGAGGACGAGCCGCGCTTCCGGACCCTCGTCGACGCGGTGGTGGCGGGCCTCAGCCCGGCCGAGGACGCGGCCGAGCAGCGGCGCCGTGCGCAGCAGAGCCGCCTCGAACTCGGGCAGTACCTGGCCGGGCTGATCGAGGAGCACCGCCGCCACCCCGGAGACGACATGCTCTCCGCCTGGGCCACCGACGAAGGCGCGGAGGGGCGGATGTCCCTGGCGGAGCTGATCACCAACGCTGTTCTGCTGCTCATCGCCGGCCACGAGACCACCGTCAACCTGATCACCAACGGGATGCTCACCCTGCTGCGCGAGCCGGCGGCCCTCGAACGGCTGCGGGACGATCCGTCGACGGCTGCTGCCGCCGTGGAGGAACTGCTTCGCTACGAACCTCCGGTGCAGCTGCTCCCCCAGCGAAACACGTTGGCGGACATCGAGATCGCGGGCTCGGTCATCCCAAAGGGCGCTCCGGTGTGGCTGCTGCTCGCCTCGGGCAACCGTGACCCGCAGCGCTTCGCCGACCCGGACCGCTTCGACCCGATGCGACAGGACAACCAGCACCTCGGTTTCGGCTTCGGCGTGCACGCCTGCTTCGGAGCGCCGCTGGCGCGCCTGGAAACGCAGGTCGCGCTGACGGAACTCACCCGCAGGCTGCACGGCCCACAACTGGAGGCGGACCCGCCGCCGTACCGGCCGAGCCCGGTCCTGCGCGGCCCCCGTCACCTGCAGGTGACGGTCGAGGGCATCACCGGCTGACGCGCCGGCACACATCTTCGGGCGTCGTGAGAACGGCTTCCGGATCGCCGCGCACCCAGCTCCATCCAGCGATCCTGTCGCTGGATGCGGTGCGTTCAAGCGGCTGTACAGAACGCTGAGCGGGCCGGGCGAGGAGCTCCCGCACGCGCCGCAACCGATCCCGTCCCAACCGCACTCCAGCTCGGACCACCACCCGTTTCGGTGACCAGCCGGGTACGCGCCGATTCTCGTGTCCATAGTTGGGAACGGATTCCCGTCGCGAGGAATTTCCGCTTCTACGTGAACAGAATACGTCTCCAGGAGGTCAACGATGGCAGGTGTCCGAATTGGACCATACGGTTACCGACTACCAACTCCCGCACGCCTACTGGCTGGCCAAGGCGGCGAAACTCGCCTACGCCGACGAGGCCGAGATCCGCGAGACCACGCGGCAGTGGGGCTTCGACGACTGCGACTACTTCCATGCCGAACTCGACGCGTCCTTCCCCATCGAGGACACCCAGGGCTTCGTCGCCCGCAGCGACAAAATGATCATCGTCGCATTCCGCGGAACCGAGCCGAAGAAGATCAAGGACTGGCTCACCGACACCAACACCCTCGCCGCCCCCGGCCCCGCCGGCAAGGGGCTCGTGCACGTGGGCTTCAGCCGTGCCCTGGACTCGATCTACCCGCGGGTCCGCGACGCCGTCAAGCGCTTCAAGGACAACGGCCAGACCCTGTGGTTCACCGGGCACAGCCTCGGCGGCGCCCTGGCCATGCTCGCCTCCGCCCGAATGTACTTCGAGGACCCCAACTTGCTGCCCGACGGCGTCTACACCTTCGGTCAGCCACGCACCTGCGACAGGCTGCTGGCCACGCCCTACAACCAGGCACTCACCTCGCGGGTGTTCCGGTTCGTCAACAACAACGACATCGTCCCGAAGCTCCCGCCGGAACCGGTCTTCCACCATGTCGACCAGATCCGCTACCTCGACAGCAAGGGCAAGCTGCACGAGAAGATGACCGTCACGAGCGGGCTCGCGGACCGCTTCAAGGGCATCACCGCCGACGTGTTCGCCCCGGCCTCCGACGGGGTCCGCGACCACATGATCGACCGCTACCTCGAAGCGATCGAGAAGAACATCAGCTGATCAGCAGCCAGTTCGCCGGCAGCCCGCAACACCCGGCGCGCGGGCTGCCGGCGAGGACCTGGACCCGCCAAGGCGGCAAAGCGTTCAACCTGCCTCAAGCGCAGGCCGCGACCGATGGACTCACACGGATCGCCTGCGCGATCGTTGTCCACATCGGACTGATACGTGCCGTTTGCGGCCGGACCGCTTGTCCTGGCGCTTGCGAAGCGAGTCGAGCGACTCCCGCGCGATTCCGGCTATGAACGCTTGGCACAACAGGTCTTCCAGCGGCGAGCACGACGGCCAACCGGTTCCGCTGGACCACGGCGCATCGCGGATCACGTCCGGTCCGAACGCCGCAGCGTCACTTCAAGACGCGCATCAGCATGTTCGGGCCCGTCATGTCCAGGACTTCGAGCTTGATGTTGGTCCCGCCCGGGTAGTCGAACAGCCGAACGCCGTCGCCTAGCAGCACGGGCGTGATCCAGACCAGGATCTCGTCGAGCAGCCCCGCCTCGATCAACTGCTTGGCGACGTTGGCTCCGAGCACGCTGACGACCTTGCCGCCGGCGGCTTCCTTCGCCGTCGCGACCGCGGTTTCGAGGTCGCTGACGAACGTGACGTCGGGGACCGGGGTCTCCGGGATGTTATGGGTGAGCACGACGCTCGGTCCCGTCCACTGCCCGCCGTAGGCGCCCTCGCTCTCGGTCCCCTTGTTCGGATCGTCGCCGTGGAAGGTGTTGTTGCCGATCAGGAGGGCGCCGACCTGGTGCACGATGGCAGCCGTGGCCGGATCGGATTCCAGCTCCAGCTCGCGCAGCCAGGACATGTCACCGCCCGGTCCCGCGATGAAACCGTCCAACGACATGCTGCACTGGCACTGCACCTTACTCATGAGCACCTCCGCGTGATCCACACCGCTGGGCGCGGTTCCCGCACGCTACCAGCGACTCGCCGGCCGCATCGCCGATTCCGGAATCGCGCACCTGCACACGCGAAGATGCCGCGGAGCAGGGCGCTCCGCGGCATCTTCGAATTGTCCGATGTGGACGGTGCTCGTCGGTCTCCCGACCGCGAGCCGGTCAGTCGGTGCCGAACTCCATCGCGGCGCGGTCGAGCGTCTCGCCTTCGCCGGAGACCGGAACCTCGCCGCGCGCGGCGATTGCCTCGGCTCCGCCCTGCGGCATCGCGCCGATCAGCCCGGTCGAGGCCGCCTGGGCGGCACCGATGAACGCGGGGCTGGTGCCGACCATGCCGAGACCGGCGTACTGCTCCAGCTTGGCGCGCGAGTCGGCGATGTCCAGGTTGCGCATGGTGAGCTGGCCGATCCGGTCCACCGGGCCGAACGCCGCGTCCTCGGTGCGCTCCATCGACAGCTTGTCCGGGTGGTAACTGAAGGCGGGACCGGAGGTGTTGAGGATCGAGTAGTCCTCACCGCGCCGCAGCCGCAGCACGACCTCGCCGGTCACCGCCATGCCGACCCAGCGCTGCAGCGACTCGCGCAGCATCAGCGACTGCGGGTCGAGCCAGCGGCCCTCGTACATCAGCCGACCGAGCCGCCGACCCTCGTTGTGGTAGGCCGCCAGGGTGTCCTCGTTGTGAATCGCGTTGACCAGCCGCTCGTACGCGGCGTGCAGCAGCGCCATGCCGGGGGCCTCGTAGATGCCGCGGCTCTTGGCCTCGATCACCCGGTTCTCGATCTGGTCCGACATGCCCAGGCCGTGCCGGCCACCGATCGCGTTCGCCTCCATCACCAGGTCGACCGGGGTGGCGAACTCCTTGCCGTTGATCGTCACCGGGCGGCCCTGCTGGAAGCCGATGGTCACGTCCTCGGTGGCGATCTCGACCTCGGGGTCCCAGAACCGCACGCCCATGATCGGGTCCACGGTCTCGATGCCGGTGTCGAGGTGCTCCAGGGTTTTGGCCTCGTGGGTGGCACCCCAGATGTTGGCGTCGGTCGAGTAGGCCTTCTCGGTGCTGTCGCGGTAGGGCAGGTCGTGCGCGAGCAGCCACTCCGACATCTCCTTGCGGCCGCCGAGCTCGGAGACGAAGTCCGCGTCGAGCCAGGGCTTGTAGATGCGCAGGTGCGGGTTCGCGAGCAGGCCGTACCTGTAGAACCGCTCGATGTCGTTGCCCTTGAACGTCGATCCGTCGCCCCAGATCTGCACACTGTCCTCGAGCATCGCCCGGACCAGCAGGGTCCCCGTGACCGCGCGACCGAGCGGCGTTGTGTTGAAGTACGGGCGCCCGCCGGAACGGATGTGGAACGCACCGCAGGTCAGCGCGGCTAGGCCCTCCTCGACCAGCGCCGCACGGCAGTCGACCAAGCGCGCGATCTCGGCACCGTAGGTCAGCGCGCGGCCGGGCACCGAGGCGATGTCGGGCTCGTCGTACTGGCCGATGTCGGCGGTGTAGGTGCACGGGACGGCACCCTTGTCGCGCATCCACGCGACCGCGACCGAAGTGTCGAGGCCGCCGGAGAAGGCGATGCCGACGCGTTCGCCGACGGGCAGGGAGGTGAGAACCTTGGACATGAGAGAAAGTATGCATCGTGATGAATTACCATGCAAATCCGGGGTCGCCTCCCGGCCGAACGCACGCGGCCGATCACCAGAAGCATTCACCACACGCCCCTGGTCGGCCAAGTTCCAGCCCGAACACTCAATCGATACAGATCCACCGCGGCAGGAACCGATGATCTGCCGCTGCCACCAACTCTCGGTGGCGTTGGTGTAGATGCCGCCCTGGCGGACCCAGTCGCGGTAGACGTCGGTGCAGCCTTCCCAGACGACGACCGCGGCCAGGTGCGGCGGCTGGAGCGCGGCGACGTGCCAGCCCATCATCGGAGATGCCGCTGCTGGCGACCTTGCCGGTTGACCACGGCTGCACGCCGCACCATTCGATGACGTCGTAACCCACTTGGCCAGGTCGTGAGGGAAACCAACCCTTCCGGAACGGACCACGCACGGGATGTGTCGCCGCCCGGGCTGCGAAAGCTGGGGACCAATGCGCCCAAGACCGTTCGGGGCGTGCCAGCGCGCGGCTCACTCCCGCTCACTGCAAAAGAAGGGGTCGAGCGTGGCCTGCAGGCGCTCGCGGTCATCCAGGACGCCCTCGCCGAGGCCGCCGAGCCGTACGGGGACGACATCCGCAGGGCGGACCGCAGGCTGGCCCTGCGGGTGGCCGCCCGCACCATCACCAGCTCGTCCGTGCACCGGGCCGCCACCTGCCAGTCCTGGCCGGATGGGTTGACCTGGGCCAGCTGGGCCGACGAGACCACCGAGATGGCCGTGGCCTACCTGACCTCCCCACAACGCACTACGCACCATTGATCGTGTCCACATCGCCTCCACGACCCGAAAGCCGGTTCAACATCGCCCATGAGGCGACGCAGCCCTCACGTAGCAGGAACCAGCCCCGCGGCGACGCCGGGACGCCACCCGGGGCTGTTCGATTCCCCGGATTGGCGGTCAGTCCTTCTCGGCGTAGACGGCGGTTTCGAGTGCAGCCACGGGCATGCTCCGGCCGGCCGGTGCGAGATAGCGGTCGGTGTACTCCTGCGGGCCCAGCTGCTCGACCTGCCGCCAGCCGTAGCCCGCGAGGAAGTCTCCGATCTGCTCGGGGTCGAGCCCGAAGCGCCAGAGCTTGCGCCTGACCACGTACTCCTCGTGCAGCGCCTCGCCACCGCGCAGCGATGTCCCGTCGAGGAAGTCCTCGCGGAGGAAGGTGCACACGAGCCGGCTGCCGGCGGCTGCCGACGCCAGGAACTCGAACATCGCGCGCACCGACTCCCCGGCCATGTAGGGCGTGACGGCTTCCGCGATGAACAACGTCGGCTGCTCGGGCCGGTAACCGTGCGCCGAGAGCGCCGCCGGCAGCTCACCGGATTCGAGGTCGACCGGCACCAGCGCCACGGATTCGCCGAGCCGTCCGCGCAGCAGGTTCCGCTTGCGGTCGATGTTCTCGGGCAGGTCCACCTCGTAGATCCGGGTGCGGTGCGGATCGGGTCGCCGGTGGGCGCGGGTGTCGAAGCCGGCACCGAGGATCACCACGGCCTCGACGCCCGCGCTCACGGCGTCCGCGAACCTGTCGTCGATGTAGCACTTCCGGCACAGCGTGCTCGCCCAGATTCCCGGCATCTTCCGCTCGGTCGCGTTGATCAGCCATCGGCGGACCGGCCGGAACCTGGTCAGCGCCACGAGCGGTCGCACCCCGGCGGGCAGGAACCGGTGGGCCAGTTCGTCGCGCACCAGCGGGTTGCCGTCGCGCTGATCGACCGCGACGAACGCGATCGGGCCTACCGCGGTCCGGGTCGCACCGTTGCCCACGTCGCCTCCACTCCAATCCGAAAAGATTTGTCCCGCGCGAGTCTTGCAGCCGAATCCGTTACCCTTCAAGGAAAATTCCCCTTGTCTACCCAGAAGTGTCCACTATAGATGTCGAGGCGCGCCCGCTTCGCTATGTTCGCGACGAGCCCCCGGCAGAAGGAGATGCGGTGCAACGATCGCAGGAAATCCCGATCCACATGCGGCGGACCGGGTTCGACCCGGTTCCCGAACTCAGCTCGCTCCGGCAGCACGACGGCATCGTCCGGATCACCAGCGGTTTCGGCGTGGACACGTGGCTGATCACCCGCTACGCGGACGTCCGCAGCGTGCTTTCCGACTGGGAGAGCTTCAGCAACACCATGCAGGCCGGCATCCTGGAGTCCGAAGCACCGGAGCCCGGCGACGATGCGAACGCCATTCGCGCAACGCTCAACCTGCTCGCTTCCGACCCGCCCGAGCACACCCGGCTGCGCCGGACCGTCGCACCGGAGTTCACGGCCCGCCGGCTGCGCCGGCTGGAGCCGCGGATCACCGGGATCGTCAACGATCACCTCGACGCCCTGGAACGCTCCGGGGCGCCCGGCGACCTCGTTCCCGCCTTCACCAACCCGGTTCCGGTGCTGGTCATCTGCGAGCTCCTAGGCGTCCCGCACGAGGACCGCGAGGACTTCCAGAAGCGCACCGACGGCTTCCTCGACATCGCCACGTCCAATGCGGAACGCGCCGCGCTGCAGGCCGAATCGCACGCCTACATGGCAAAGCTCGTCGCCCACAACAGGGTTGAGCCCGGCGACGGGCTGCTGGGACAGCTGGTGACTCGGCACGGTACCCAGCTCGACGACGCCGAACTCGTCGGCCTGGCCAGCCTGCTCCTATTGGCCGGGTCCGAGACCACGTCGAACATGCTCGCGCTGGGTACGTTCGCCCTGCTGCGGCACCCCGAGCAGCTCGACATGCTGCGGCGGGACCCCGGGCTGGTCGACGCCGCGATCGAAGAGCTGCTGCGCTGGTTGTCCATCCTCCACAACACCACCGCGAAGGTCGCCACCCGGCAGGTGCAGATCGCCGGGCGAACGATCAACGCCGGTGACCTCGTGATGTGCTCGCTGCCCGCCGCCAACCGCGACCCGGATTTCGTGGTGCGGCCGGACGAGCTGGACATCACCCGCCCGGCGTCGCGGCACGTCGCGTTCGGGCACGGACCGCATCACTGCATCGGTGCGCCGCTGGCCCGCCTGCAGATGCGGATCGCGCTTCCCGCTCTGCTCGGCCGGTTCCCCGGGCTGCGGCTGGCCACCGAGCCCGGGTTCCGTTCCGGCCACCTGACCCACGGCCTGGATTCGCTGCCGGTCATGTGGTGACCCGATACGGCGGACGCGCCCCCTGCTGGGGGCGCGTTGTCAGGTCATGGCCCCGGTGCGCTGGTGCTCGGCCGACCGCGCAGCGGCGTCGGGCCCGACCGGGATCACCAGGTGGGTCGGTGCGGGGGCGTTGTCGTCGACGCTCGCGGTGAACTCCCTGCCGTCGTCGCGGCAGACGAACTGCATGACCTGCCGACCCGCCGCCGCGGCCCGGATGAGCCCGCCGGTGGTGGCCCACACCCCGGACAGGTAGAAGTTCTCCAGCCCGGGCAGTCGCGGCCCGTGCTTCTTGATCACCTTCTCCATCGTCTCGCCGCCCTCGACGAACGGCTGCCAGCCGAGCACCGTGCCGTCGTAGTTGCCGGTGTAGCGGACCTGGGTCAGCGGTGTGGAGATGTCGCGGACGACCACCGCGTCCTTCAGGCCCGGGTAGCGCTGGTCCAGGAAGTCCACGATCGCGTTCTTCACCTGGCGCTTCGCCGCGTAGTACGCGGTGCCGCGGCGCACCGAGAGAGTGTGCCGCGGCTCCCCCTTGCGTATCCGGGTGGCCTGCTCCGGGCCGGTGGACAGCGCGCGCCACGGCTCGATGTCGCAGAAGTAGGTGGCGTAGACGATGGTCTTCCCGCTCGGTGCCAGCTCCGGGTAGTGCGAGCTGCGGAACTGGACATTGATGCTGGGGTGCCGGATGCCGATCAGCTCGCCCGCCAACGCCCCGTCGACCAGGTGGGTGGTGCACGGCTCGCCGTCCGGGAAGGGCCGGTCCAGGCCGAGGAAGAGCGCGAAGTACCCCGGGAAGATCATGCCCGGCTCGTTGATCGTGCTGGTGTAGAGCTCGCGGTGGGTATCGGTCAGGTAGCGGCCACCGAGCAGCTTCATCGTGGTGGTGTGGCCGTCGCAGGCCGACACCACGATGTCGGCCCGGAACTCGGACCCGTCGCTGAGCCGCACCCCCACCGCGCGGTCGTTCTCGACCAGCACCTCCTCGACCTTCGCGTGGTAGGTGATCTCGCCGCCTAGCCGGCGGTAGCGCCGTTCGATCGACTCCGCCAGGCCCAGCGATCCGCCCTCGGGCACCCCGGCCGAACCGTTCGCGTGCGCCGCCAGCTGGAAGTAGAACGGCAGCACCGGGAACGCCTGGTGCTTCTCGTAGAGGATGAAGTTGAAAGCCTCCCGCAGCAGCGGATCGCGGAACTTCGCGGAGTAGTCCGTCATCAGCGTGCCGATCGATTTGCGGATGAGGTTGAAGTAGGGCGCGAAGGACGCCAGCATCCGCCAGCGTTCGAAGGTCCCCATCAGGCCGACCGGCTTCAGGAAGGGGTACACCGACAGCAGCTTGCGGAACTTGCGCAGTCCGTTGCAGAAGTCCCGGATCAGCCGCGCGTCGGCCGGCGAGAGGTCGAGCAGGTGCGCCTGCAGCCGGTCTGGGTCGGAGTAGAAGTAGACGGCGCGGCCGTCGCGGCCGCGCACGATGTTGAAGACGTCGAAGTGGCGCATCTGCTTGCCCTGCAGGGCGCCGAGTTCCAGCCAGATCTGGTGCATTTCGTTGCCCGGACCGTTACCGAGCAGCCAGCTCACGCAGCAGTCGAACGTGAAATCGCCCTTGTCCCAGCCGGTGCAGCAACCACCTGGGATCTCGTGCATCTCGAAGATCCGGCTGCGGTAGCCGTTCATCTGCGCGTAGCAGCCGGTGGACAGGCCGCCGAGCCCGCCGCCGATGATGATCATGGTTTGCCGCGACATGTTCAGGCCTCCTCGGTCAACTGCATGGGCCGGACGTCAAGTTGGGGCAGGTGGCCGAGCATGTCCGGGCACCAGGCCCGGCCACCGGGGCTTTCCCATGCCTGGAACGGGATTCCGAGCTCCTCGCACAGGTATTGGGTGACGAATCGTCCGCTGGCGGCGGCCTTGATCAGCCCGCCGCCGCCGACCCATTGACCCGCCATCGAGAAACCGGCCAGCCCCGGCAGCCGCATCCGCTGCTTTTCGACCAGCTCGGTCGCCAGGTCGTCGGCTTCGGAAAAGCCCATCCAGCCGAGGATGCTGCCGTTGTGGTTGCCGGTGTAGCGGTGGTTGGTCGTCGGCGTGGCCACGTCGACGACCTCGATGCGCCCGCCGATGCCGGGATAGCGCTTCTCCAGGAACCCGCGCACGAACTCGGCCACCTTCCGCTTCTCCGCCCAGTACCCGCGGCGGTTGCGGGTGCGCAGCTCGCGCCAGTACCCGAATTCGCTGAAGTAGGTGCAATGGAACAGTGATTTGCCCGGCGGCGCGCACCCGGGCCAGTAGTGGGAGCGCAGCTGCACCACGAGGCTGTCCTGCAGGACGCGCGGCAGTGCTGCGGCGTCCTGTCCGGACAGCAGGTAGGTGGTGCTGTGCGGGGTTTCGGGTGGCAGATCTCCGTCGACGCCGACGAACACCGAGACCATGCTCGGGTACACGACGCCTGGTTTGGCGAGCATCTCGGTGTAGAGCTTGTCGATGGCCGGGCTGGTGTACTTGCCGTCCAGGAAGCGGTAGATCGTGGTGTTCCCGTCGCAGGCCGAGATGACGTGATCGGCGTAGAACCGGTCGCCGTTTTTCAGTTCCACGCCGACGGCCCGGTCGTCCTCGACCAGAACGCGCGCCACGCGGGCGCGGTAGCTGATCTCGCCGCCGAGCTCGGTGTAGCGGTTCTCGATGGACCGTGCCAGCCCCAGCGAGCCGCCCTGCGGGAAGCCCGCGTTTCCGTGGTAGGCGCAGGCGATGTTGTACAGGTACGGCAGCAGCGGGAAGCATTCGTGGTCCTGGAAGAAGACGTTGGGGAACGCCCGCCGCAGCAGCGGATCCCGGAACTTCGCGGTGAAGTCATCCATTCGCGTCGCCGAGGTGCGCCAGAAGAGGAAGAACGCCGGGAGCACCCTCCGCAGCATGTCCAGCTTCTCGGGCAGCGTCTTCAGCGGCGGCGGCTTCAGGAACGGGAAGACGTCGAGCCGCAGGAAGCGCCGCAGGTCCCGGCAGAACGACTTGATCAGCTGCGCATCGGCGGGCGAGACCTCCAGCAGGTGCCGCTGGAGCCGGTCCGGGTCGTTGTAGAAGGTCACCTCGCGTTCGTTCTCGTCCACGACGCGGTTGAACATCTCGAAGTTGGTGATCGCCTTCCCGTCGAGCGCGCCGAGCTCGCGCCAGATCTGGTTGGCTTCGTTGCCGGGCGCGGTGCCGATCAGCCACTCGATGCAGTAGTCGAAGATGTAGCCCTCGCGCGACCACGCCGTGCAGCAGCCTCCGGGCAGCACGTGCTTCTCCAGGATGCGGGTGTCCATCCCGCTCATCTGCGCGTAGCAGCCGGCCGCCAGGCCCGCGACTCCCCCACCGATGATGATGACGCTCGGCTTGCCGGCCGCACCGTTGTCACGCGTCATCGCCCGCACCTCCCGCCAGGATCTCGCGCACCAGGCCCGCGTTTGCCGGGAGGTACGCCTCGTCGAGCATGTCCGCGTGGCTGCCGGAGCCGCGGTGCACGTCGCTGCGCGTGGCGGAGCTGCCGTGCCAGCTGCCCGGGGCGTCGGCGGCGTAGTACTCGGCCTTGTCGTGGTCGGAGATCACGCTCACCGCGGCCCGGACCGTCCCGGTGTTCGGTGTTCGGCTGCAGTAGTGCAGGTAGTCCCTGGCTTGTTCGCGGGTTTCCGCGGCGACCACCTCGGATCCGGTGTGCTTGCGAAGGTGTTCGGCGAGCTCGTGCTCGAACGCGTCGAGGTGTTCCTCGCCGAGCTGGAAGGACTCGCCGATCCGGTAGGAGTCCATGATGACCACATCGGACACTTCGCGGCCGCGCCGCTCCAGCTCCCCGGCCACCTCGAAGGCGAGGTTGCCGCCCAGCGAGTAGCCGAGCAGGACGCACCTGCCGTCGGGCTGGCCGTCCTCGACCAGGTCCGCGTAGCGGCGCACCTTGTCGTCGCCGGTCAGGTAGTTGAACGCGACGATGCGGCGAGCCGGCAGGTGCGCGGCGAACCGCCGGTAGACCAGCCCGTGCCCGCCGGCCGGCGGGAAGCAGAACAGCGGGTCGCCGCCGTTGTTGAAGGTCAGGTAGGGCTGGGCCCCGCCGATCCGGCCGGTGATGATGTGCTCCAGCGTGGTGGCCATGCCGTGCAGCGTGGTGCTTTTGAACAGCCGGCTGACCGGGATGCTGATGTTGAACTCGGCCTGCAGGTGGTGGATGAGCTCGATCAGCCTGATCGAACTGCCGCCGACCTCGAAGAAGTCGTTCCGAAGCCCGACCTGTTCCAGGCCCAGCACCGACTTCCAGTGCTCGGCCATGCGCTCCTCGAACAGGGTCACCGGTTCGTCGTCGGCTTCGTCCTGGGCGGGTCGGGGCTCGGGCAGCGCGGCGATGTCGACCTTGCCGTTGGGGGTGAGCGGCAAGGCGGCGACCTCGACGAGGTGCGACGGGATCATGAACGTCGGCAGGTATTCGGCGAGGTGCCTGCGCAGCGCCCGGCGGTCCAGCGTCGCGCCGTCGGCGGGCACGCAGTAGGCGCAAAGCACGCTGTTCCCGTCGGCGTCCGGCCGTGCCGTGACGACCGACTGCGCGAGTTCCGGCCAGGCCACCAGCCGTGCCTCGATCTCGCCGGTCTCGATGCGGTGGCCGTGCACCTTGATCTGCGCGTCGGCGCGCCCGAGCAGGTGCACGGTGCCGTCGGCGTCCCAGCGGGCCAGATCGCCGGTGCGGTACAGCCGCACCGGTTCCGGCCCGAAGGCGTGGGTGACGAACCGCTGCGCGGTCTGCCCGTCGTCGCCGAGGTAGCCGGTGGACACGCCGTCGCCGCCGACCCACAGCTCGCCCGGCACGCCCGGCGGCACCGGCTGGTCGTGCCGGTCGAGGATGTAGAGCCTGCTGTTGGGCAGCGGCCGGCCGATGGGGACCAGTTGGCTCGGCGCGAGGTGGTCGGCCGGGCCTTCGAAGAAGGCGCTGTCGATGGTGGCCTCGCTGAGCCCGTAGGAGTTGATCACGCGGGTGGCCGGGCCGCACAGTTCGCGCAACCGCTGGTATTCCTCGACCTTCCACGCATCAGAGCCGACGACCAGCAGGCGCATGAAGTCGAGGCGTTCGCCGGTCCGCGCGCAGTGCCCCATCAGGCCGCGCACGACGGCGGGCACGAATTCGGCGCAGTCGACGCGCTCCGCGCGCATCGTCTCGTGCAGCCGGGCGGTGTTGAACAGCAGCTCGCGGTTGATCAGCACCAGGGTTGCGCCGGAGCACAGCGCTCGCACCAGATCGCCGGTGAACACGTCGAAAGCGAAGCTCGCCAGCTGCAGGTGCACGTGGACGTCCTCGTCGAGGCGGTATTCCGCGTGCCACGCCCGGTACGCCGAGGACAGGTTGCGGTGGCTGACCCGCACGGCCTTCGGGCGGCCGGTCGAACCGGAGGTGTAGATGACGTAGGCGGTCGAATCGAGGTCGGTCGGGCCGTCCGGGGCTTCCGCCCCGGCCTCACAACGCAGCTCTGCCGGTGTCAGCACGACGTCCACTCCGGCCAGCCGGTCCCGGTGAGCGTCGTCGACGACGGCCAGGCCGACGCCCGCGCCGCGCACCATGTCGGCGAGCCGCTCCGCCGGGTAGTCGGGATCCAGCGGCAGATAGGCGGCGCCGGCGCGCAGCACCGCGAGCAGCGTGACGATCAGCTCGGGTGATTTGTCCATGCACAGCGCCACGATCGCGCCGTCGGAGACGCCGAGTTCGCGCAACCGGTGCGCGACGCCCCGGGACTCGCGTTCGAGCTCCGCGTAGCTGAGTCGCCGTACCTCTCCGGTTTCCGACGGCACCGAAACGGCGATCGCATCGGGCCGCTCGGCGGCCATTTCGTTGATCAACTTGTGCACCGGCACATCACCGGTCGCCTGCCGGTCGCAGCCGCTGAACTTCTCCAGCAGCTGCTCGGATTCGGCGGCGTCGAGCATCCGCACGTGCGTGATGGGTTCGGCGGCGGGAGTGCGGGTCAGCGAGTCGACCAGGTTGCGGAAGTGCGCGGCCAGCCGCCGGATCGTCTCGGGGCGGAACAGGTCGGAGTTGTACTTGAAGACGCAGTGGAAGCGCCGGTCCGCTTCATCCTCGTAGGCCGACAGCGTGATGTCGAACTGCCCTTCCTCCTCCGGCAGTTCGACGTACTCCAGCCGGTAGCCGTACTTCTCGGTGGCAACCTTGTGGGTGAGCAGGATGAACATGGCCTGGAACAGCGCCGACCGGCTCGGGTCGTGCGCCCCGCCCAGCTCGTCGACCAGCAGCACGAACGGGTACTCCTGGTTGTCCAGCCCGTTGAGGACGGTGTCGCGGGTGCGGGCCAGCAGTTCTCCGACGGTCGGCTCCCCGGACAGACTCACGTGCAAAGGCAGCGGGTTGATGAAGTAGCCGTACACCGAGGCGAACTCGTCCTGCGTCCGGCCGCTCACCGGGCTGCCGACGATCACATCGTCCTGCCCCGAGTAGCTGTGCAGCAGCAGGTAGTAGGCGGCGAGCAGGACCACGAACACGGTCACGTCGTGCTCGCGCGCCAGCGCGTGCACCCGCGCGGTCAGCTCCTCGTCGAGGACGAAGAACTCGGAGGCGCCGTTGTTGGTCTGCACGGCCGGCCGCGGCTTGTCGGTGGGCAGGTTCAGCACTGGCGGCTCGGCGGGCAGCGCCTGCCGCCAGTAGTCGAGCATCCGCTGCGCGTCCTGGCTGGCCAGGAACCGGTTCTGCCAGTTGAGGAAGTCCAGGTAGGTGGCGGTCGCCGGAGGCAGTTCGGCGCGGCGGCCGGCCCGCAACGCCTCATAGACCGCGAGCAGTTCTTCGATGAAGGTGAACGTCGAGATCGCGTCGGAGACGATGTGGTGCACGGCCTTGGTGATCACCCAGCGGTCCGGGCCGCGCCGGAACAGCCGGAAGCGCACCAGCGGGTCGTTCTCGAGGTCGTAGGGCTTGCGGTACTCGCGGATGATCAGCTGGTAGATGTCGTCCCAGGACTCGTCGCGGACGTCGAACAGCTCGATGTCCGGCTTGATCGCCGAGGAGATCCGCTGCACCGGTTCGCCGTCGACCAGGACGAAGTTCGCCCGCAGGCTGGGGTGCCGTTCCAGCATCGCCCGGTAAGCCTCGAACATCAGGTCCGGGTCGAGTTCGGTGCGCACCTCCACCGCGCCGCCGATGTTGTAGGCGAAGCCGTCCGGGTTGAGCTGCTTGAGGAACCACAGTGCCTGCTGGTTCTGCGTCAACGGGTACTGCCGCTGGTCGTGGAACTCCGCGACCTCCGCGCCGGTGCCCGCGTCGTTGCCCGCGGCGGCCAGCTGGTCGTGCAGCCGGTCGACGAGTTCGCCGACCGGTGCGCTGCCCAGCAGCGCCACCACCGGCAGCGCGACGCCGAACTCGGTTTGCATGCGGGCACGGAGTTCCATCGCCAGCAGCGAGTCCAGTCCCAGCGCGTTGAGGCTCGCCGTCTCGTCGACCTGGGCGGGCTGAACCCGGAGCACGGCGGCGACCAGCTCGCAGAAGTGCCCGGCGAGCAGCTGTCGGCGCCGGTCCGGCGCGGTGCCGTGGAACTCCTCCAGGAAATTTCCGTCCACATCGGACTCGGAGGCCGCTGCGGCGGCGAGATCGGCGACCAGCAGCGGCGGCGCAGGGTACCAGGACAGGAACGTCGGCCAGTCGACGATCGTGGCCACCAGCAGCTGGGCGCGGTCCTCGCCGATGACCCGCTCGAGCACCGCCATCCCGGCCTCCGGTGACAGCGAGCTCATGCCCCGGCTGTTGCGGTAGTGCTCGACCAGGCCGAGTTCGGCGATCATGCCGGTCGCCCACGGACCCCAGTCGATGCTCAGCGCCGGGAGTCCGAGCGACCGCCGGTGGTGGGCCAGCGCGTCGAGGAACGCGTTGCCCGCCGCGTAGTTCGTCTGGCCCGCCGTGGTCAGCACCGAGGCGATCGAGGCGAACAGCACGAAGTGGTCGAGCGGTTCGTCGCGCAGCTGCCGGTGCAGCACGGCGGCACCGACGGTCTTCGGATCGTGCACGGTGTCGAACGTCTGCCGGTCCATCTCCGGCAGCAGCACGTCTTCGACGTTGCCCGCGAGGTGGAAAATCCCGCGGATGGGCGGCAGGCCCTGGCGCCGGTGGTCGGCGAGCCAGGCGCCGAAAGCGGTCTCGTCGGCGACGTCCAGCGACACCGGGATCGGCTGCGCGCCGAGCGCCTCCAACTCCTTGACCAGGGCCACCTTCTGGCCGATCGCGGTGTCCAGGCCGATGTCGCACCACCGGTCGCGGGCGGGCAGTTCGGTGCGGCCGACCAGGATCAGGCGGCGGGCTCCGCGCTTGGCCAGCGTCCGGCACACGAGCCGGCCGAGCGCGCCGAACGCGCCGGTGACCAGGTAGCTGCCATCGGCCCGCAGCCGCAGCGGAAGCGGGTTGAGCAGGTCGTCGGGCCGGGCGAGGCGGCTGGTGTGCCTGCGGTCGCCGCGAAGCGCGATCTCCTCCTCCTCCTCCTCCTCGTCGTCGGCGGCGGCGATCTCACGCAGGAGCGCGGCCGCGTCGGCGACCACGTCCGTTCCGGCGAGGTCGAGATCGATCAGCTTGCCCCGGTTCGCGGTGAGTTCCTGCTGCCACAGCACCCGGCCGATGCCCCAGGCCGGCGCGCCCAGCGGCTCGACCTCGGCACCGTCGGACACCGCCTGGGCACCGCGCGTGACGACGTGCAGCCTGGCCCGGACCTGTTCGGCGAGCAGCGCTTGCGCGAGGGCGAGCAGCGAATGGGTCCCCGTGGTGTGCTGCCGCGCGCGTTCGGAGCCGTCGGCGGACTCGAAGGCCGGGCGGTCCAGGTTCCACAGGTGCACCACGGCGTCGAAGGAACTGGGCAGTTCGGTGAGCAGGCGCCGCAGGTCGGCTGCGTTGCCCGGCACGACCGTCGATTCACGCTCGCCTCGCCGGTACTCCTCCCCCACGCGCACCAGGTGGCAGCGCCCTCCCCGGGCGCGCGCCTGCGCGGCGAGTTCGTCACCGATGCCCTGCGAATCGGCGAGGATCAGCAGGTCGCCGGGCGCATCGGCGCGCCCGGGCAAGTCCCGGGCGGGCACCCAGGTCGGCACGAGCAGCCAATTGTCCATTGTGGTCGGTGCGACGCCGGCCGAAACCTGCTCGATGTCGGCGGCGCGGAATTTCTCGATGTGGCCGAGCGCTGTTCCGTCATCGGCGTACACGGTGAGGTCGCCGACGAGTTCGTCGCCGTCGCGGCGCACGATCGTGGCGTGCGCCCAGATCGGCTGGTCGCCGATCGGCCCGGTCCGCACATCGGCGATGGACAGCGGCAGCCGGATGCCGGTTCCCGGAACGTCCTCGGCGATCAGCGGGGTCAGCAACGTCTGGAAGCACGCGTCCAGCAGCGCCGGGTGGAAGTGGTGGCCCGCGGTGTCGCCGAGCGCTTCGGCCGGCCGGACGCGGGCGAGCGCCTCGTCCGGCCCGATCCAGACCTGCTCGATGGCCTGGAACGCCGGGCCGTAGTGGTAGCCGAGCCCGGCCAACGCCGCGTAGCAGTCCGGGCCGTCGAGGTGCCGCGGGCATCGCGCGCGGATCGCGTCCGCGTCCAGCGTCGCACCCGGCAGGCTCGGCTGGACGGCGCGCAACGCCCCGGTTGCGTGCACAGCATGGCGGTCCTCGCCGTTCACCGTCGCGATGGTGAACGCGGCGTCGCCGGAGCAGGACAGCTGCACCCGTCTCGCCTCGTTCTCCGGCAGGAACAGCGCCTTCCGCAGTTCGATGTCGGCCAACGCGACAGCGGTGCCGCCGGTCATTGCCCGCACCGCCTGCGCCGCCATCTCCAGGTAGCCGGCGGCGGGGAACACCACGTCGCCCTGGATGCGGTGGTCGCGCAGGTAAGGCGTCGACTCGATGTCGAGGCTCGCCTCCCAGCCGGGGTTCGCGGTGGGCAGGCGCCGCCCGAGCAGCGGGTGGTCGACGCGGCCGAGCCGCACCTGCGCGACCGGCGCGGGCTCCACCCAGTAGCGGTCGCGACGCCACGGGTAGGCCGGCAGCGAAACCGCCCGGCCGGCGGGTTCGAGCACGTCCCAGGCGATGTCGACACCGAAGTTGTGCAGGGTCGCCAGGGACGCTGCGAACCGTTCGGCCTCGTCTTCGCCGCGGCGGATGGACGGCACCGTGTTGCCTTCGACCCGCTTGTCCAGCAGGCATTCCCGGATCGAGTGCGCCAGAACCGGATGGGGGCCGATCTCCAGGAACAGCCGGTACCCGTCGTCGGCGAGGCGGTCCACCGCCGCCCGGAAGCGGACGCTGTCGCGGACGTTGCGCCACCAGTAGCCGGCGTCCAGCTCGGTACCGTCCGCGATGCCCTCCTGCCCGGTCAGGTAGAGCGGGACCAGCGCCGGATTCGGCCGCAGCCCATCCAAGGAGGACAGCAGCTCGTCCTTGATCAGTTCCATGCGCGCGCTGTGGTAGGGCACGCGGACAGCCAGGAATTTCGCGAAGATCTGCTCCTCTCTCAGCTCGTCGGCGAGCTGTGCGAGCGCATCCTCGTCCCCGGCGAGGGTGCACGTGGTGGGACCGTTGATCGCCGCCACCGACACCCGGTCCCCGAAGGGCCGCACCCGCCGCTGCGCATCGGCCTCGGTGAGGCTCACGGCGAGCATCGTCCCCGTGCCGACGAGCTTCTGCTGGAGCCGGCTGCGGTGGACGATGATCCGCACCGCGTCGGCCAGGCTGTAGACCCCGGCCTCGTAGAACGCCGCAACTTCGCCGGTGCTGTGTCCGACGATCGCGTCCGGCCGCACCCCGTAGTGCCGCCACAGCGCGGCCAACCCGACCTGCACGGCGAAGTTCGCCGGCTGCGCCAGCCACGTCTCGGCCATCTGCGAGTCCACCTCGTCGGCGGTGAGTTCGGTAAGCAGCGACCAGCCTGCGATGCGGTTGATCTCCCGGTCGCAGCGTTCGACCACCTCCCGGAAGACGGGCTCGCTAGCCAGCAGCTGCCGTCCCATGGCCCACCACTGCGGCCCCATGCCGGTGAACACCCACACCAGCCGCCGCTCCTCGCGCAGCTGGCCGGAAAGCACGCTCGGATGCGCATCACCCCGCGCGCATTCGGCCAGCCGCCGGGCAAGTTCCTCCTTCGAGGAGTACACAATGGACATCCGGTGGTCGTGGTGCTGGCGGCGGTGCGCCAGGGTGTGTCCGAGGTCGGTCGGGTCGACCTCGTCGAGCCGGGCCGCGATGCGCGCCGCCAGTTCCGGGAGTGCAGCCGGATCCTGCGCCGTCAGCGGCAGGATGCGGTGCGTGCGGTGCGCGGGCGGACGCTCGGCTTCCGGTCGTGGTGGCGCTTCCTCCAGCACGACGTGGGCGTTCGTGCCGCCGAAGCCGAACGAGTTCACACCGGCGCGGGCCGGGCCTTCGTGCTCGGGCCAGTCGATCAGCCGATCCGGGATCTCGTACGGCTGGGCCGCCAGGTCGATGCCGGGATTGATGCGCGACAGGTTGATGTGCGGTGCGATCTTGCGGTTCTCCAGCGACAGAGCGGTTTTGATCAGCCCGGCCATCCCGGCCGCCGACTCGGTGTGCCCGATGTTCGTCTTGACCGAGCCGATGTAGCACTTCTCCCCCGGTTTCCGCCCGATCGACAGCGCCTGCCCCAGCGCGTTGGCCTCGATCGGATCGCCCACCGGGGTGGAAGTCCCGTGCGCCTCGACGTACTGGAGCGCGCCGGGGCTGATGCCCGCCTCGGCGCAGACCTGCGCGATCAGCTCGATCTGCGCGTCCGCGTTCGGCACCGTGATGCCGTTGGTGCGGCCGTCCTGGTTGACGCCGCTGGCGGTGATCACCGCGTGGATCGGGTCGCCGTCGCGCAGCGCGTCGTCGAGGAGTTTCAGCGCGACCACCGCGACCCCTTCGGCCCGCACGTAACCGTTCGCCGAAGCGTCGAAGGTGCGGGAACGGCCGTCCGGGGAGAGGAAACCGCCCTTCGTCTCCGCGATCGTGTACTGCGGTGCCATATGCAGCAGCGTGCCGCCGGCCAGCGCGAGGCTGCTCTCCCCACGGCGCAGGCTCTGGCACGCCAGGTGCACCGCCACCAGCGAGGAACTGCAGGCGGTGTCGATGGAGACGCTCGGCCCGCGCAGGTCCAGGCAGTAGGAGATGCGGTTGGACGTCATCGTCATCATCGTGCCGGTGGCGGTGTGCGCGGCCAGCGTTTCGAAGCCGAGATCGGCGAACTGGAGGATCTTGTAGTCCAGTGTGAACGCACCCACGAAGACACCGACGTCGCGGCCGGCCAGTGCCGCCGGCTTCTGACCGCCGTCCTCCAGCGCCTCCCAGGCGACTTCCAGCAGCTTGCGCTGCTGCGGGTCCATGTGCTCGGCCTCGCGCGGGCTAATCCCGAAGAACGCCGGGTCGAACTCGTCGAACCCGTCGATGTACCCGCCGCGCCCACCGACCAGCCGCCCCGGCTTGGTCTTGTCCCGGCTGCCGAGCGTCCCCACGTCGTACCGGTCGACCGGGGTCGGCACGATGCAGTCCTTGCCGCCGGCCAGGTTCTGCCAGAAGGCCCGGTGATCTGAGGCGCCGCCGGGAAACCGGCAGCCGATGCCGATGAGCGCGACCTTGTTTCCGGAAGCAGGATTCTGCGAGTTCACCATCGTCGATTCCTCGGGTCGGGCGCGGTGGCGCGAACTTGGCACGATCGCTCGAATTGGCAAGGGGTCGAAAGAGACCGGCGAATCATCTGGCGTGCGAATGCGCGGAGGCGCCACGACGTGCTGACGTGCCGTCGGTGCGCAGCGCGGGAACGAGCCGATAGCTCGTTCCACAGAGGTCTGGTGCGAGGGTGTCGTCAGCCGGAGCAGGCCAGCGGCGCTCCACCGCACGTACCGGTGCACCAGGGCGAAACACCAAGCACGGCAACGAAGTCACACCCACCGCGCAGGCACTGACCGATCCACATAATGCACTCCCCCATTTCGCACCCGGATGATCTTAACTCACATCAATACCGGCGACCACCGCCGCTCACCACCCGATCCTACTAATAAGGATGCGGAATATGCCTATTAAGTAGCTGACAATTCTGAATATACCAACGAATGGCGGGAACGACCTCGTGATCAACGCCCTTTTCCGCGCATCGCGGCGCGGTCCGATTCGGTGCGGTCCGATTCGGTACTGTGCGAACGGCCCGGAAGGATGGGGGCCCAACTATTCGGGGAGCTGGGTAAAGATGTGTCGTTTCGGGTTGGTATGGTTTGCCGCGAAGGAACCTGGACGGCTGGCGAAAGCCAAGTCGGTCTGCCAGGAACTTGGTTTCCCAACATGATTGGGTGGCGGCGAGTTGCGTCGTGCCAGCACGATGGAAACCCACGTAAGACCAGCACTGTGCTGGCGACGGGTATCGCCACGGGAAGACCAGCGCTGGACCGGCGCTGGCCAACGTCGGCACCGTAAGGTGTCGGCTCGCGGAACGTTTTTACACGTTGCGTGAACGGATGAGCGACCGGACGAGGATCGGACGGTTCACGGCGCCCGCGGACCGCGACATCGTGGTCTTCCTGCTCGGCGCGCGGATCAACACCTTGACCGCGGTGCGCAGCTGGGCCCCGGTGATCGCGGGCTTCCGCCGGATGATGAGGGAGCTCAGGACGGATCCGGACAGCGGCCTCCTCGGACACCTGGTCCTGCCTCGCCCACCCCGGCTGCTGACGGTGGTGCAGTACTGGGAGTCGCCCGAGAAGCTGTACGCCTACGCGGCGGATCCGGACCAGCAACACCGTCCCATGTGGACTGATTTCTACCGGCGCACCAAGGCCGCGGGCGACCACATCGGAATCTGGCACGAGACCTACATCGTCCCGGCCGGTTTCCACGAGAGCGTCTACGTGAACATGCCCCGATTCGGCCTGGGAAAAGCGATCGGCAGCGCACCGATCGACCGGCGCACCGACCGTGCCGCCGACCGGCTGCGCGGCACCCGGCCGAACCGGGGCCAGCAGATCAGTCCCAGTCGACCGGGAGGCGGCGGACGCCGTAGATGACGGTGTCGTCACGCATCGGGATCTGCTCTGGCGGCACCGCCAGTCTCAGCGTTGGGAATTCCCGCAGCAGCCCGGAGAAGCCGATGCGCAGCTCGATTCGGGCCAGTTGCGCACCGAGGCAGTGGTGGACGCCGTGGCCGAACGACATGTGACCGCTCGCCTGGCGGGTGAGGTCCAGCCGATCGGGGTCCGGGAATTGCGCCGGGTCGCGATTGGCGGCCGGTAGCGACAGCGTCATCAGGTCGCCGTAGCGGATGGATTCGCCGTGGAACTCGAAGTCTGCCAGGGCGGCGCGGGTCGCGCCGAAGTGGTTGATCGTCAGGTAGCGCAGCAATTCCTCCACCGCGCCGTCGATCAGCGACGGATCGCGGCGCAGCGCGGGGAGCTGGTCCGGGTGGCTCAGCAGCGCGTAGGTGCCCAGCGCGAGCATGCTCGTGGTCGTGTCCTGAGCAGCGGTGACCAGCATCGCGGCCATCGTGGTGATCTCGTCGTCGCTCAACTCATCGTCGGCGGTCAGCACGCTGAGCAGGTCATCGCCCGGCCGGTGCCGCTTGTCGCGCACGAACTTCGCCAGCACGTCGCACACGTCCCGCCACCCGGCGCCCACCCGTTCCTCGTCGTCATCGAGGGCCAGCACCTGTTCGGTGGCCTTGCGGAACCCTGCCTCGTCGGCGATGCGGATGCCGAGCAGCTCGCCGATCACCCGGCCGGACACCGGGACCGCGAAGGACGCCACCAGGTCGGCGGGGCCACCGGCGCGCCGCATGGCCGTCAGGTGCTCGGCGACGAGCCGCTCGATCTGCGGTTCCAGCGCCCGCATCCGGCGCGGGCCGAACCCGCCCGCGAGCTTCCGCCGGTACCAAGTGTGCTCCGGCGGGTCGAACACGCTGAACATCCCCGGTGGAACTTGCCAATTCGCGTCGACAGGCATCGGGAACCGCTGCAGGTCCAGGCGCGAGCCGAAGCGCGGATCGACCAGCACCTCCCGGACCAGCGCGTGGCCGGTCACCAGCCAGCCGTTGCGCCCGTCGGGGCAGTGCATCCTGGCCAGCGGCCGCTGCTCCCGCAGCTCCCTGAGCCCGTCGTACGGGTCGAACGGGCAGCTGCGCACATCCGGATGCCGCACCGGCTCCGGTTGAGTCTTCGCCATCTCGCACTCCCCTGTAAATCCGCCGGAATCGGCGTGCCCGGTTGGCATGATCGGGTAGCCGATGCCGCCCTGCACTGCGAGTCACTCGACCGATTCGAGCGGTCGAGGCCACCAGGCCTCCACCAGAAGCCGGGTGACCTCGTCGATTTCCAGGGCGCGCGGGTTGGGAAATGGCTTGGTGACAACCCGTTCGGCGCAGCCCGTCTCGCGGTAGCGTGAACGAGCGCCGACCCCAACCCGCGCGACGCGCCGGTAACCAGCCAAACGCGCATGTTCCGCCCTTCGCATCAGGACGGCCAGGAATCGTTGCTTATCCGAACTGACCGACCTGGTAGTCGCCGGCGGGCTGCTGGACGACGACGTTCAACCGGTTGAAGGCGTTGATGAGGGCGATGAGCGACACCAAGGCGGCGAGCTGGTCCTCGTCGTAGTGCTTGGCGGCGTTCGCCCACGCCTCGTCCGTGACACCACCGGCCGCGTCAGCGATGCGGGTGCCCTGCTCCGCAAGCTCCAGAGCGGCGCGCTCGGCTTCGGTGAATACCGTGGCCTCCCGCCAGGCGGCGATCAGGTTGAGGCGCCCCGAGGTCTCCCCGGCGTGCGCGGCTTCCTTGGTGTGCATGTCGGTGCAGAAGCCGCAGCCGTTGATCTGGCTGGCGCGGATCTTCACCGAAGAAACGTAGTGCGGAGGCCCCCGGATTTATCCGTGGGGAGGAAGCACGTCAAGCCGTGATTAACGCGTCCAGCGGTAACCATCCCACCAGATGATTACTGGTGTCGGCCCGCTGTGTAAAATGATCAGTGTGAGGACGGCGTACAAGGTTCGGGCCTATCCCGACCCCGAGCAAGCGGCCCAGCTGGGCCGGACGTTCGGGTGCGTTCGCCTCGTGTGGAACAAGACCCTCGTCGAACGCCACCGCTCCTACCACGCAACCGGCACAAAGACCTCCTACAAGGAGACCGACGCCGCGCTGACCGCGTGGAAGAAGACCGAAGAACTGGCGTTTCTGTCCGAGGTGTCGTCGGTGCCGTTGCAGCAGACGTTGCGGCACCAGCACACCGCCTACGCGAACTTCTTCGCTGGACGTGCTCGCTACCCGCGCTTCAAGTCGCGTAACGGACGTCAGTCGGCGCATTACACGCGCAGCGCGTTTAGCCTGCGCGATGGAAAGCTGAAGCTGGCCAAGCACAACACGCCGCTTGAGTATGTGTGGTCCTGGGGTGCAGAGGTTCTTCAGTCTCTGAATCCGATTATGGTGATCGTTTCCGGCGAGGCTGACGGCCGCTGGTACGTGACCTTCGCCGTGGACACCGACGAGCCCGAACACGCCCCGGTCACCGGCCGCACGGTCGGCGTTGACCTGGGTGTGAAGGACTTCGCTGTGCTGTCTACCGGGGAGAAGATCCCCAACGCCGGCCACTTGGACCGTAAGGCCCGCAACCTTGCCCGCTATCAACGTCAGATGGCCCGCAAGCAGCGCGGTTCAGCGAACCGCCGCAAGGCTGAAGCCAAGGTTGCCCGGGCGCACCGCAAGGTGCGGCACGCGCGGCAGGACTTCCTGCACCGCACCTCAACGGACCTGGTTCGTAACAATGACCTGGTCGCGGTCGAAGACCTCGCGGTGAAGAACCTGGTCCGCAACCGAAAACTGGCCAAGGCGATCTCCGATTGCGGGTGGAGCGAGTTCCGGCGCCAGCTCGAATACAAAGCCGAGCGAGCGGGAAAGATCGTCGTTGTCGTTGACCGCTGGTACCCGAGCTCAAAGACCTGCTCGAACTGCGGGCACCTGCTGAAGAAACTGAAACTGTCGGTGCGGCACTGGACGTGCCCCGACTGCGGCACTCGGCACGACCGGGACCACAACGCCGCGAAGAACATCCTTGCCGCTGGTCGAGCGGTAGCCGGGTGGAAATCCGGCGATGCCTGTGGAGCTGGTGTAAGCCGGGGCGAGCTTGCTCGCGCGCAGTCGGCTATGAAGCAGGAAACCCAACCTGTGAAGGTTGGATTCCCCCGCCTTTAGGCGTGGGGAGGAAGTCAACCCTGGACGAGTCCACCCTGCCCTGCAGCAACGGCAATCCCGTGGCAGCACCCGGTCAGCAGCAGTGCTCGCCGCGCCAGGCTTCACGCCCTTCCTTCACCGCCACGGCCGCGATCACGAGTGCGACCGCCGGGTCTGCCCAGTACCAGCCGAACAGGCCGTTGAGCAGCAGGCCGACCAGCAGCACGCCGGAAAGGTAGGTGCACAACAAGGTTTGCCTGGAATCGGCCACGGCACTGTTGGAGCCCAGCTCCCGACCGGCGCGCCGTTGGGCGTAGGACAGCACCGGCATGATCGCCAGGCTCAGTACCGCCAGGACGATTCCGACCGTCGAGTGCCCGGCTTCCGAACCTCCGAGCAGCCCACGAACCGATTCGACCGCGACGTACGCCGCCAGCGCGAAGAACGACGTGCCGATGATCTTCAACGTGATCCGCTCACGCGCTTCCGGGTCCGGCCCGCTGAACTGCCAGGCCACCGCCGCCGCCGAGGCCACCTCGATCGCCGAGTCCAGCCCGAAACCGATCAGCGCCGTGGACGAGGAAGCCGTGCCGGCGGTGATCGCCACGATCGCCTCGATGACGTTGTAGGTGATCGTCGCCGCGACGAACCACCGAATGCGCCGCCGCAGCACCGCCCGGCGCTCGTCACCCAGGCCGGCATTCTCCGCCGACGCCGAGCAGCACCCATCGCTGCAGCTGGCCGCCGACTTAGCCGATTCCGCCTCACTCACCACGCACCTCGATGACTCGCGAAACTTGGTCGGTGCCGGCGTCGGTGCCGTAGTTCGGGCACAGGGCCACGGCCCGACCGGTCGCGGCCAGCAGCGTCTCGGCCGATGCCAGCAGTTCCAGCAACTCCGGTCGCGCGAGCGAGTAGTACACCTGCCGCCCCTCGGGCCGCCCGACCACCAGCCCGCAGTCCCGCAGGCATGCCACATGCGCCGACACCGTGGACTGGGCCAACCCCAGCTCGCCCACCAGGTCCGCCACCCGGGCTTCGCCGTCGGCCAGTCGAAGCGTGATCGCCAACCGGGCGCCCTCCGACAAGCTGCGGAACAACGCCACCGCCGCATCCAACCCGTCCGCCGCCGGTCTCGACGACGGGCACTCCTCCGGACTATTCATCGGCATTCGACGATGATAGCGGAATCCAGCGATGAACACTCGCCCCGGCACCGGGCCGCGCTGCCGGACCGGACAGCTCCCCGCCCGACCAGGACCCATGCCCATCCCGCTGCGGCAAAGCGGAGCCTCGGCACATGTGGACGGACGATCCCGAAAAGATGGGATCGGGAGTTGACCCAGGTACCCCCCAGGGGTATAAATCTCGGTGTGCGGATACAGCAACCCCCTAGGGGTACCGATCCGCACCAGACCGTACGACAGACACCGAGGAGCATCTGATGGCCGAGTCCAACTACACCGTTGTCGGCATGACCTGCGGGCACTGCGTGCAGTCGGTGACCGAAGAGGTCGGCAAGATCGGCGGCGTCTCCGACGTGGCCGTCGACCTGCCCACCGGCGCGATCACCCTGACCAGCACCGAGGCGATCAGCGACGCCGACGTCCGGGCCGCCGTCGAAGAGGCCGGCTACGAGCTGGCCGCCAGCTGACCGCCACCCCCGACCGGGCCGGGAACCCGCCGGGGCTCCCGGCCCGGCCAGCACAGTAAGGAAATGTCATGAACACAGCAGGCAAGCTCTCCGCCTACGGTGCGGCGCTCGCCCTGGTCGCCGGCGGCGCCTGGGCAGCCGGTACCGCTGTCGGTCCCTTCCCCGCCATGTCCGCCCCGAGCGGCCACGGCGACATGCCCGGCGGTGAGGTCGCCGGACACGGGGACGCCCACAGCGGCACCGTCGCGGAGACCGACCTGCCCGGCGGACTGGCGTCGTCCAGGGGCGGCTACACCTTCGCGCCCACCGACACGACACAGGCCACCGGCACCACCGAGCCCTTCTCCTTCCGAATCCTCGGGCCGGACGGCAACGCGGTCACCGGCTTCGACGTCGAGCACGACAAGCGGATGCACCTCATCGTGGTGCGCCGCGACACCGCGGGATTCCAGCACCTGCACCCGGAAATGGCTGCGGACGGCACCTGGACCGTCCCGCTGAACCTGCCCGAAGCCGGCAGCTACCGGGTCTTCACCGACTTCGTCCCGGCCGGCGCCGCTTCGACCACCCTCGGCACGGACATCGCGGCGGGCGGCGCGTTCGAGCCCCGCACCTTCGCCCCCTCGCGGGTGTCCGAAGTAGATGGCTACCAGGTGCGGCTGGACGGCGAGCTCGTTCCGGGCCAGGCGTCCCCGGTGCGGCTCACGGTGACCAAGGACGGTGTTCCCGTCACCGACCTGCAGCCCTACCTGTCCGCCTACGGGCACCTGGTGTCCCTGCGCACCGGCGATCTCGCCTACCTGCACGTGCACCCGGAGGGAGCGCCCGGCGACGGCCGCACCGCGCCCGGTCCGCAGATCGGCTTCGTCGCGGAAGTGCCCACCGCCGGCAACTACCGGCTGTTCCTGGACTTCCAGCACAACGGCGTCGTACGCACCGCCGAGTTCACTGTGGACACTGTAGACACTGTAGACACTGTGGACACCGTGGACAACGCCACACCGGCGACCGGCCACGGCACCGGAAGCGGCCACACCGGTCACTGAGCCGGACCCGGCAGAGCAGCGAGGAGGATTCGGACATGACTGCCACTGAGCAGAACCACGGGCAATCGATCGGCGAGGTTGAGCTCTCGATCTCAGGTATGACGTGCGCGTCCTGCGCCGCGCGCATCGAACGCAAGCTGAACAAGCTCGAGGGCGTCGCGGCCACGGTCAACTACGCCACGGAGAAGGCGAAGGTCAGCGTCCCGGAAGGCCTCGACCCGCAACGGCTCGTCGCTGAGGTCGAGGCCGCGGGGTACGGCGCCAGCCTGCCCGCGAAGGAGGAGGCCAGGACCGCGGCGGTCGACGAAGAATCCGGCGACCCGACGCGGTCCCTGCGGCAGCGGCTGACCGGCTCGACCGTGCTGTCCGTGCCCGTGATCACCTTGGCGATGATCCCGGCCCTGCAGTTCACCTACTGGCAGTGGATCTCGCTGACGCTGGCCGCACCGGTGCTGGTGTGGGGCGCCTGGCCGTTCCACAAGGCGGCGTGGACGAACCTGCGCCACGGCGCGGCCACGATGGACACCCTGGTCTCCATGGGCACCATCGCGGCGTTCCTGTGGTCCCTGTACGCGCTGCTGTTCGGCACCGCGGGCACTCCCGGCATGACGCACCCGTTCGAGCTGACGATCCAGCGCATGAACGGGGATGGCTCGATCTACCTCGAGGTGGCGGCCGGTGTCACCACCTTCATCCTGGCGGGGCGCTACTTCGAGGCCCGCTCGAAGCGCCGCGCCGGAGCCGCCCTGCGCGCGCTGCTTGAACTCGGCGCGAAGGATGTCGCGGTGCTCCGCGACGGCCGCGAGGTCCGCATCCCCACCAGCGAACTCGCCGTCGGGGACCAGTTCGTCGTCCGGCCGGGCGAGAAGATCGCCACCGACGGCGTGGTCGAGGAAGGCAACTCGGCGGTCGACGCCAGCATGCTCACCGGCGAATCCGTCCCGGTCGAGGTCGGTCCCGGCGACAACATCGTCGGTGCCACCGTCAACGCCGGCGGTCGGCTGGTGGTGCGGGCGATCCGAGTCGGTTCGGACACCCAGCTCGCCCAGATGGCCAAGCTGGTCGAGGACGCGCAGACCGGCAAGGCCGCCGTGCAGCGGCTGGCCGACCGGATCTCCGCGGTGTTCGTCCCCATCGTCATCGCCCTGTCGATCGGCACGCTCGCGTTCTGGCTCGGCGCCGGGGGCGGCGTGGCGGCCGCCTTCACCGCCGCCGTCGCGGTGCTGATCATCGCCTGCCCGTGTGCCCTGGGCCTGGCCACGCCGACCGCGCTGCTGGTCGGCACGGGTCGGGGTGCTCAGCTCGGCATCCTGATCAAGGGGCCGGAAGTGCTGGAGTCCACCCGGCGCATCGACACCGTCGTACTGGACAAGACCGGCACCGTCACCACCGGCCAGATGAAGCTGATCGACGTCTACCTCACCGCCGGCACCGACCGCGACGAGGTCCTGCGGATCGCCGGGGCGTTGGAGAACGCCTCCGAACACCCCATCGCCCGCGCCATCGCACGAGGCGCGGAGCAGGCGGTGGGCGGGCTGCCCGCGGTGGAGGGCTTCACCAATGTGGAAGGCCTGGGTGTGCAGGGCATCGTCGACGGACGCGCCGTGCTGGCCGGCCGCTCGGCGCTGCTGGCGGAGTGGAGCCGGCCGCTGACCGCGGAGCTCGCCGCGGCGAAGGCCGATGCGGAAGCAGAAGGCCGCACCGCGGTGGCGGTCGCGTGGGACGGGCAGGCGCGGGCGGTGCTGGTCGTCGCCGACACGGTCAAGCCCACCTCGGCGCAGGCCATCGCGCAGCTGCGGGAGCTCGGCCTGACCCCGGTGCTGCTCACCGGCGACAACGAGGCCGTCGCCAAGTCCGTGGCCAAGCAGGTCGGCATCGACGAGGTCATCGCCGAGGTGCTGCCGAAGGACAAGGTCGACGTGATCACGCGCCTGCAGGGCGAGGGCAAGGTCGTGGCGATGGTCGGCGACGGTGTCAACGACGCCGCCGCCCTGGCCCAGGCCGACCTCGGCCTGGCCATGGGAACCGGCACCGACGTGGCCATCGAGGCCAGCGACCTGACCCTGGTCCGCGGCGACCTCCGGGCCGCTGTCGACGCGATCCGGCTGTCCCGCCGCACCCTGCGGACCATCAAGCGCAACCTGTTCTGGGCCTTCGCCTACAACGTGGCCGCCCTCCCGCTGGCCGCGGCGGGCCTGCTCAACCCGATGATCGCCGGTGCTGCGATGGCGTTCAGCTCGGTGTTCGTGGTCAGCAACAGCCTGCGGCTGCGCGGTTTCCGCAGCACGGCAGGAGCCCCGGCCACTCCGGCCCAGGTCATCGACCGGCGGGAACCGGTGGCCGCGCACGGCAACTGACCGCCAGCCGCTACGACGGGCAGCCACCCGAGTTCCGCGTGGCTGCCCGTCGTGCTGCACGCAGTCGACCGTTGCACGCCCCGCCTTCCTGGTGGCCGCCTTCGCCTCACTGCGGGTATCGCCGAGTCCACATTGGTCGTATTTCGGCCACTGGATCGCTTGCGGGACAGCGGTTTCGATCTTCCCGCCGCGACCTGGACGATGCCCCGCCCAGAAGCGAAGCCATCTCACGTTGACGGGTTTCTCGTCGCGACCAGGTGCCTTGTACGGGGAGTGGGAGCGCGGGACAGTGGAAGCGGCGATGGGGCTCGCCGCGAACCGTGGATGACCGCTGATGGCCCCTGCTTCCGGCGATCGGAAGGGGCGACGGATGTTCCTGTTCCGGCATCGGCCGAACGGGACGCGGTCGAATCGGTGGTGGTGCGGCTGCGCATCGCGGTCCTGCACATAGACAAGTACGTCTGGTGCGACATGTGCGGCGTGCCGTGCGCCGTCACGGTCACCTACGCGAACGAGCGCGACGAGCGGACCCCGTTGGCCGTGCACCGGCTGACCTGGTGCGAGACCTGCGAGGGCCGGTGAGCGGTCGCACGCAGTGGTCGATGCGAACCGGAGGAGGAATGCACGATGAGTGACGACGCCACTCTCGACGACCTGCTGCACGAGACGCGACGCTTCCCACCGCCGGAGGACCTCGCCGCCAACGCCAACGTGACGGCCGGCCTCTACGAAACCGCCGCACGCGATCCGCTGGCGTTCTGGGAGCAAGCCGCACGACGCCTCACGTGGGCTCAGGAGTGGGAGCAGGTCCTCGACTGGCAGCCGCCGTTCGCCCGCTGGTTCGCCGGGGGACGCATCAACGTCGCGCACAACTGCGTCGACCGGCACGTGGAAGCGGGGCGGGGCGACCGGGTCGCGCTGCACTGGGAGGGCGAACCGGGCGACAGCCGCACGATCACCTACGCCCAGTTGCGCCGCGAGGTCTGCCAAGCGGCGAACGCGCTGGCCGGGCTCGGCGTCTCCGCAGGTGACCGGGTGGCCATCTACCTGCCGATGATTCCCGAGACCGTGGTCGCGATGCTGGCCTGCGCGCGGCTGGGCGCCCCGCACACCGTGGTCTTCGGCGGGTTCTCCGCAGACTCCCTGCGCAGCCGGATCCTGGACTGCGACGCGCGGGTCGTGATCACCGCCGACGGCGGCTACCGCCGAGGCGCGGCCAGCGGGCTCAAGACCAACGTGGACGAGGCGCTGAAGGGCTGCCCGGACGTCCGCAACGTGGTCGTCGTGCAGCGCACCGGGCAGGACGTCGCCTGGCAGGAGGGCCGGGACAGCTGGTGGCACGACGTGGTCGAGTCGCAGAGCACCGAACACGCCGCGGATTCCTTCGACTCCGCCCACCCGCTATTCGTGCTCTACACCAGCGGCACCACCGCCAAGCCGAAAGGAATCCTGCACACCACCGGCGGCTACCTCGCCTTCACAGCCTGGACGCACTGGGCGGTGTTCGACCTCAAGCCGGAGACCGACGTCTACTGGTGCACCGCGGACGTCGGCTGGGTCACCGGGCATTCCTACATCGTCTACGGGCCGCTGGCCAACGGCGCCACCTCGCTGATGTACGAGGGCACGCCCGACACCCCGCACCGCGGCCGGTGGTGGGAACTCGTCGAGAAGTACCGGGTGTCGATCATCTACACGGCGCCCACCGCGATTCGCACCTGCATGAAGTGGGGCGACGACGTGCCGGCCGAGTTCGACCTGACCTCGCTGCGCCTGCTCGGCACCGTTGGCGAACCCATCAACCCCGAGGCGTGGATGTGGTACCGGGAGCACATCGGCGGCGACCGCTGCCCCATCGTCGACACCTGGTGGCAGACCGAGACCGGCGGCATCCTCGTCTCCCCGCTGCCCGGCGTGCACGCCTGTAAACCCGGCTCCGCGATGCGGCCGCTGCCCGGGATCGCGGTCGAGATCTACGACGACCACGGCGAAGTCCTGCCGCGCCGGGACGCCGCGGGATACTTGGTGCTGACGGAACCCTGGCCCGGCATGATGAAGACCATCTGGGGCGACGACGAGCGCTACCGGGAGGTCTACTGGTCCCAGTTCCGGGGCGCGTACTTCGCCGGCGATGGCGCGAAGTGGGACTCCGACGGCGACATCTGGCTGCTCGGCCGGGTCGATGACGTCATGAACATCTCCGGGCACCGGATCTCCACCACCGAGGTGGAGTCGGCGCTGGTGTCGCATCCCCAGGTCGCCGAGGCCGCCGTGGTCGGTGCGCCCGACCCGACGACCGGTCAGGCGATCGTCGCCTTCGTCATCCCTCGCATCGCCGACGGCGGCACCGAGGAAACCGGGCTCGTCGCGCAACTGCGGGACCACGTCGCCAAGGAGATCGGGCCGATCGCCAAACCCCGGCAGATCCTCGTCGTGCCCGAACTCCCCAAGACCCGGTCCGGCAAGATCATGCGCCGCCTGCTGCGCGACATCTCGGCCAACCGCGAACCCGGCGACGTCACCACTCTCACCGACAGCTCCGTCATGGACCAGATCAAGGAGAAGATCCCCACCGAGGACTAGGCAGTCCACAGTGGCGCCGGGCGGCGCTCAGCCCCGGTAAGCGGATTCGGCAGGTGATCCTGTTCCCGGCGTGATATCCCGTTCCAAACAACCGAAACCGGACGACGCAGTCGGCTCCCATCCGGCGGCGGGCGGCCGATCCCGGTCACCTCACGACACGGGGGAACGCGATGAACCTTCGCATCCTTGACTCCGGCACCCGATCCGAAGTGATCGTCCGCCGGCCGCCGGGCGGCCTGTTCCGGATGTGCCTGCGGCTGCCCGAGCGCAGCCCAGCCGGAGCCGACGGGTTGCGCGTGCTGCTCGTCGCCGACGCGATCCGGCGCGTGCTGGAGGAGATATACGGCATCCAGGTGCAGACCGCGGCGGCAATCGAGACCGCGTCGAACGGCTGGGAACGCGCCCTCGACGCGCTGTGGATTCCGCCGCCCATTCGCGCGAAGTCGATCGACGACGCCGCGCAGCTGCTCGGCGGACCGGCCGATGCGGTGCTGGAAAGCGGCCACGAAAGCAGTCCGCGCGGCCAGTGGTCGTGCGGACTGCACCTCCCGCTGCGGCTCTGGATCGGGCCGGTGCTCACGGACTTCGGCCACGGCACGCCCGACTTCGTGGCAGCGCTGACCGACGACGGGCACGACCCGCTCGCCTTGCGGCTCGCGCTGCTCCGCGAGCGCTACGACCAACCGCTGCCCCTCACGCGCACCCGCCTGGACCGCGCGGATGTCGTCCTGGATCGGTGGCGCCGCCTCGTGGCGGAATGGGCGGACCACCCGTCGGCACCGATGCCCGCCCACGTCGTCGAACGGGCGTACGTCGCGCTGGACGAACACCTCGACATCGGCGCGCTCGTCGAGATCCTGCAAGCCCTCGCCGACGATGCCACCGTGCGGCCCGGCGCCAAGTTCGAGACCTTCGTGCACTTCGATCGGATCCTGGCGCTGGAGCTCGTCCGCTACCTCACCCACCCGCCTGCGTGAGCACCCACCGTCCCCCGGACTTACCGTGGGAGTGTCCCTGGTGTTGTCACCGCGGCCGGCGTCGGCGCTGGTGGTTTCCACGTTCGGGGCCCGGGGTCGCGGAGCGCCATCCAGCCTCGCACCGGGAGCTGACATGCAACTGGAGATGGTCGTCGAGATCCCGGAGGGTTCGCGGAACAAGTACGAGATGGATCACGCCATCGGCCGGATCCGCTTGGACCGCACGCTGTTCACCGCCGCCCAGTACCCCGCCGACTACGGCTACATCCCGGGCACGGTCGCCGAGGACGGGGACCCGCTCGACGCGCTCGTCCCGCTGGGCCAGCCCACCTTCCCCGGCTGCGCGGTCCGGGTGAGGCCGGTGGCGGTGTTCTGGATGCACGACGAGAAGGGTCCGGACGCCAAGATCCTGTGCGTGGCCACCGATGATCCGCGCATGGACCACATCCGCGACCTCAACGATGTCCCCCAGCACCAGCTCAACGAGATCGGCCACTTCTTCGGCATCTACAAGGAGCTGGAGCCGTGCAAGACCGGCGAAGCACGCGGCTGGCAGGGCCTCGCCGACGCCGAAAGGCTCATCAACGACGCCCGCAGACGCGCCGACGCCGGCGAGGGGCTTCCCGGCCTACCGGCCCCGGCGCTGGGCGCGAGGCACTTCGACGGGCGCGAACGCCGGACTTCCTGACCTGACCTCAGCCGGCCGGATGCGCTGCCATGCCGCACGGCGCGGTGCGCAGCTCGTTCTCGATCACATCGACCGGATGCAATTCGCGAGCCACACAACACGCGATGTCGTTGCTCGAGTAGCGGGCTTCCCGTGCGCGCTTGCGCCTGACGGCAGCCAACTAATTAGGAAAGGCCCGCTGGCCTGCGCTTCCGCGCCGGGCCAGCGGGCCCCTTCCGAACGTCCGCAAAGCGCAACACCGCATTTCAGCCCCGCATGCTCACGACCTGGAAGCCGCTTCGCTCGGGTCGCGCCCGGCATCGGCGACGCCCACCGGATCGGACTCGGCGGATCCCGAGGACCGGCTGACGAACAGCGATGCGACGAACGCGAGCACACCGATACCGGCAGCGACGAAGAACCCGGAACGCAGGCCCGCGGCATCGGGGGTGCTGGCCGTGGCGGCACTTCCCAGGGACGCCACCGTGACGAACACCGCAGTGCCTAACGCGCCCGCGACCTGCTGGAGGGTCGCCAGGATCGCGCTGCCGTGCGAGTAGAGGTGGTCGGGCAGCGAGCTTAGGGACTCGGTCATCAGCGGCGTCATCATCAGCCCGAGCCCGGCCATCAGCAGGACGTGGGTGGCGATGACAGCGGCCAGCGGCGAGCCCGGCCCGAGGATGGCGAACAGCAGCAGCGACACGGCCATCGCCAGCGCGCCCGGGATCACCAGCGGACGCGCGCCGTAGCGGTCGAACAGCCTCCCCACCGGGCGCCCGAGCAGCCCCAGGACCAGCCCGCCTGGCAGTACGGCCAACCCGGTGACGAACGCGCTGGCGTGCAGGACGGTCTGGAGGTACAGCGGCAGCAGGATCGCCCCGGCACCCAGCAGGCACATGAACAGCAGGGCGGCGAGGACCAAGGCCACGACGAACGAGCGATTGCTGAACGGGCGCAGGTCGAGCAGGGCTCGGTCCTGGCGCTGCAGGCGAATCTGGCGCGCGACGAACGCGCCGAGCGCCACGACGCCGACCACGATGGGCACCCACGCCGGAACCAGGTGCTCCCCGCCGGACTCCCCGATGGCCGACAGGCCGTAGAGGAGACCACCGAAGCCGAAGGCCGAAAGCAGCACCGAGACCAGGTCCAGCGGCACCGAGCGGGTCGCGCTGTCTAACCGCATCCAGACGGCCCCGATGGCCAGCGCCAAGAGCGCCAGCGGCAGCACGATCCAGAACATCCAGCGCCAACCCAAGGAGGCCAGCACCGCACCGCCGATCGTCGGCCCCACGGCGGGAGCGACGGCGATGACGATCGTGATCGTGCCCATCGTCGCGCCGCGCTTCGCCGGCGGCACGAGGCGCATCACCGAGGTCATCAACAGCGGCAGCATGACCGCGGTGCCGCATGCCTGCACCACGCGCCCGGCCAGCAGCACCGCGAAACCCGGGGCGAGCCCGCTGACCAGCGTGCCCGCGCTGAACAGCGTCAGCGAGGCCAGGAAGATCTGGCGCGGTGTGAAGCGCTCCAGCAGGAAGCCGGTGGTGGGGATGACCACGGCCATCGTCAGCAGGAAGCCGCTGGTCAGCCACTGCACTGTCGTGGTGGAGACCTCGAGGTCGACGGTGAGGTCGCGCAGTGCGACGCTCAGGATCGTCTCGTTGAGGATCATCACGAACGCCGAAGCGACGAGCACGGTGATCAGCACGGGAGCTTGCGGCGGCGCTGGGCCGCGTTCGGAGTCCGCGGTCGCGGAGTCGCTCATGGTTTGGGGACACCTCGCAGATGTAGGTCGAGCTCGACCGTCGGCGCGGCCCAGGTGGAGCCGCTGCTCGTCATCGAGCACAAGATCGGAATTCCGAGTCTGCACGCGCGCCGAGGCGTCGGAACGCGTGTTCGCGGAGAGCAGGTGCGGCGCCATCGAGCTGGGTCCTGGCGCTGCTGCCACCGCGTCCCGGTGACCAGCTTGCTCCGCCGGGGACGAGTGTCCCCTATGCCACCGACAAACGCAGGGATCAGGGCGCCGGCCCCCTCGCCGGCGAGCGGCGATCGGCAGGCGCGTCGTGATCATCCCCGACAGCGGCGCGGTGTCGATGCATTGGCCGCACACTCCCACCGCCGATCCGCTGAACTCGGAGCGCCCGGCGGGCCGTGACGTCATCGACCAACGGCCCCGTGCTGGTCCCAGGAGGAAACGCCGCGGCCGTCAGGCGATCACAGCTGCCTGCAGACTTGGACATCTGGCGGACGAGACGAGCTGATCAATGCTGCTGGCGACTTCATGACGATGTTCCTCGCACTCGGGTCGTGAACAATTCAGTCTGCCCACCTGACCCGCGGATGTTCCACCGAATTACCGCCACGAGCACACCCGACTCGATCACTGAACGCCCTCCGGAGGTGTCGTCGCAGGCCCGCACCGGCAGCCCGCGCAGCACCTCCCACCCGGGGCCGTGAGTCCGTTTCGCAGCTATAAGCCCGAAAGACCAAGGCCCCGCGACGAAGCCGACGATCTTGATCGCACCCGCTCCGAACTCCGCCACTTCGGACGGATGTGGCCGGTCTCACCGAATTCCCCGGAGTTCCCGGCATGGCAATGGTGGCCAGTCTCGTTGCTCGGCGTAATCGATCGAATTCACTGCGCTGAAGGGACTTTCGCCACCGCTGCGGGCCTCGTCCAGCACGTCGATGCCGGCGGCTTCGTCAGGAGTTGAGGATCGCCGCGAGGTGGCGGTGCGCGGCGACCAGTTCGGACGCACACTGGTCGGGCCGGCCCGTTCCCGCGTAGTCGAATGCGCAACGCAAGGCGGCCAGCGTTCTGGGTGCGACGGCGGTGAGCATCCGCCACTCCTCGTTGATGGTTCTCCGCAGGTCATCGAGCATCATGCGCACCTCGTCGCTGTCCGGCGCGACGACCAGCGATGGAACAGCGATCCGGAGCTGGGCGTGCAGGTGGCGCAGCACGGCGATCCGCTCTGCGTCGTTCGCGGGTTGGATTTCCACGACCCCGTCCTCTTCAGACTGATGTGGGCCGACACGACTGTCGACGTTGCCCCACAACGCCCTCGACTCGCGCTTCGGCCAACTTCGACTACCGGTCTGGCGTCGTCCGATCACGACTGCTGATTCCGCGTGCTAAAGCACTTCCCGGCGCCACGAGATGCGAAATCCGACCGCGCCCTTCTCCGGCGATCGGGCGGAAAACGGCATGCGGCCCGGCAGGGTTCCATCGTGCTCCTCCCGAAGTGATCACGCGATGCGTGTCGGCGGCGCCAGAAAGGCCGAATCCGCCAGAGGACAGGAAAGCGCCTGCGGTGGCCTACCAACCCGGTCGTTCGAGCCGGAACGAGCACGGGCGGGACCCACCTTTCCCCAGAAGACGGCAGAGCCCCGGTGAACCGGAACCGGTCTCGCGAGGCTGCGGGCGATCCGTAACACCCTGTCCGGATGGCGGCGCTCAGCCCTGCCGCTGGTGCAGCGCGCGGATCTCGGCCAGCACCTCCCCCGTCACCGGATCTGCGATGTCGGCGAAGTCGTCGTGCTTCCTGAGGTACTTCGCAACGAACGGGCAGACCGGGACGATCCGCTTGCCCTCGGTGCGGGTGTCGCTCAACGCATCGGAGATCAGCGCGGTGGCCAGCCCGCGTCCGGCGAACCGGTCGTCGATCTCGGTGTGGTAGAACACCCGCTGCCCGTCGCGGTCGACGTACTCGGTGAACCCCGCGAGCTCGCCATCGACGCTGATCTCGTAGCGGTGGCGTTCGACCGCGTTCCGCACGATCTGCCCAGTGCCCATCTCGTCCTCCCCTTCGATCACGCCGCCATTATGCCCGCGGCCCCGGCGTATAAACGTCTACGTGAAACCGCAACAGGGGTGGAGGCTCCGATGAGCAACCTCGAAACCGCACCCGCCGAGCTGACCTGCGAGAACAGCGGCGAGACCCCAACCGTGCGCGGACGGGTTCTGGAGCCGCGGATGGTCCCCCTCGGCGGTCCACGTGCGATGACGGTGCGCCGCACGCTGCCGCAGCGGGCGCAGTCGCTGATCGGAGCCTGGTGCTTCGTCGACCACTACGGGCCCGACGAGGTCTCCTCGCCCGGCGGCATGCGCGTCGACGGACACCCGCACACCGGCTTGCAGACGGTGTCGTGGCTCTTCAGCGGCGAAATCGAGCACCGCGACACCGTCGGCAGCCACGCCTTCGTCCGGCCCGGCGAGCTGAACCTGATGACCGCGGGCTCCGGCATCGCCCACTCCGAGCACTCGACGCAGAACACGACGGTGCTGCACGGAGCGCAGCTGTGGGTGGCGCTGCCCGAACAGCACCGCTTCGTCGCCCCCGACTTCGAGAGCTACGCACCGCCGGCACTGGACGTGGACGGCGCCCGCGTGCTCGTCTTCCTGGGCGGCCTGCTCGGCCACACCTCTCCCGTGCAGACCTACACGCCGCTGCTCGGGGCGGAGATCACACTGCGCGCGGGCCAGTCGTTGCGGCTGGACGTCGCTACCGAGTTCGAGCACGGGGTGCTCGTCGACACTGGCGAGGTGACCGCCGCCGGTGCCGACGCGACCGAAGGGCAGCTCGTCTACCAGCAGACCGGTGCGGAACACCTGGACCTGGTGGCGGCGGACCGGGACGTGCGCGTCCTGCTGCTCGGCGGGCAACCGCTCGGCGAGCAGATCGTGATGTGGTGGAACTTCATCGGACGCAGCCACGAGGAGGTCGCCGCGTTCCGCGCGCAGTGGCAGCACGAACGCGAACACCAGGACAGCGACGAGAAGACCCAGTACGGGCCGTTCCCCGACCAGTGGCGCGAAACCCTGCCCGCCCCCGAACTCCCCAACGCCCGCCTCAAACTCCGCGGGTAGCCACGGGATTCGGGTGACGCGGGCAGGCGCGTCGCATGAGGAACAGTTCGAGAGTGTCGTCGCCTCGCCGTCGCGGTTCGAGGGCGTCCTCGCCTCGCCGTCGCGCGAACTCGTCGGTGGCGAGGGCCGCCTGACCCGCTCCGCCCGAGTTCCGGTACCCGGAACCACGAACACCGCGGTGAAAGCAGCGCCCCGCACCCCGGGGCCGTCACCTGTCGCGTGCTCCAAGGCTTGTCAACGGTTCACGGAAGCGGTCCGGATGTCGCCCGCCCACGCCTTCCCGCATCCGGGCCGCCAGAAGCTGGAGTCCTCGGTGCACCGACCTCCGGCGTCAGTCGCCCGGTGCTCGGTAGTCGAACTCCTTCGACACCGCCTCGTCCACCTCGGCAGGCGTCAGCAGGACTACCGTTCCCGTGCGTGCGCCGCCGGAGCCGCTGACCGCTAGGCCGAGCGACGCCGCCGAGGCGTTGTCCGGCAGGTCGACGACGACGTAGGTGTCGTAGTCGCCGAAGGCGAAGTAGAACGACTCGACCTCGCCACCAAGCTTGGCGACCGCGTTTCGCACCGCCTCCACCCGGGCCGTGCCGCCTTTCTTCTGCAGGCCCCTGACACCCTCGGCGGTGTAGGTCGCCCGCACCAGGTACTTGGACACTTCGATCACACCCTCGGTTGGTCCCTGCTTCATGGAAGGCCTGAACCGCACGGTCCGTCTCCAACGCGTGCGGAGAAAGAGTCCAAGGGCCTCGCACATCAGGTTGAATTCATTCAATACTGAAAATATTAATCAAAAGAAGAACATTGGGGCCGGGACTCGACGACGGGCCGCCCAATCCGTCAAGTAAACATTCAGTTGGATTGCCGTGAGTGGTCTGGGTGATGGCATGGCGTGATCGCCCGATGGGTTTGGTGCCGGTCGGGGTTGGCGCGGGTCAGGTTGGGGTGGGGTCCGGTGGCATCCAGGGGTGTCCGCGGATGGCCTCGCGGAGGGCTTCGATCATGTTGCGGCCGTGCTTGCTGGCGGTGGAGAGGTATCCGCGGATTCGGTAGCGGTCTTTGGTGCGTTTCTCGCTGGTCAGCCGCCCGGAGATGTTCTGTTGCACCTTGGCGGGCCGTAGGTCGCGTTCGGCTTGGTTGGAGGTGGGCGGAATCTTCAGGTCGTGGGCGAAGCGCAGCACGTCGGGCTCGCGGTCGCGCAGGACTTCCAGCAGTAGCCGGGCCTTGCGCTCACCGGGCCGGTTTCCGTGACCGGTGGTGTCGGACAGCCCGACCCGAACACCGTCCCGGAACCGCTTGATCAGCTCGTCTTTGATGGTCTGCTCGATCGCGTCCCGGCCGGTGGCGCGGGCGAGGTTGGCTTCGTGGATCAGCCCGCGCAGTGCGCCGGCGATCTGGGTGGGCCAGTGCGCATCGGGATAGACCTCGCCGGCACCATCGAGATCACGACCCAGGTGAGCGCAACACAGTTGGTGGGTCAGCTCGCCCAGTTCGGCGGAGTCGTAGTTTTGGTAGCGGTCGTGCACGATCACCGAGCCGGCAAGATCCTGGATCACGAACGCCTTGAACGTGGCGAGGTCCCGGTCACCGAGCAGGTAGTGGGTGAACAGTTCGGTGCAGGCGACCAGCAGGTACTTCTCGGCTTTCTTCTTGCCCGGTTTGGGTGTACGCGGCCCCACTCGCAGCGGGGTTTCGTCGCAGCAGACAGCGTAGGCCAGGGTGATCAGCGTGCGGATCCGCGTGTCGACCTCGGTCAACACGCCCGCAGCGCGGGTAAGCATGCCGTGCACGAAACCCACGCTGGGCGCGGCGCCGGTCAGCGATGCCAACAGCTCGACGCAGCGGTGTACGGGAATGAAGTGCACAACCATGAGATACACAGCGAAAGCCTGCAGGTTCGGGCCGTAGCCCACCGGCCCGGGACGGGCGCCTTCCGGGCGGGCAGCGGTGTGCACCCTGCCGCAGCCGCAGCGCACCGCGTGCTGGTCGTACTGGGTGATCTTCACCGACACCGGGGGGATCTCGTGCTGCTGGTAGCGATCCACCACCCCCAGATCCCGTGCCCCGGCCAGGTCAGTGCCGCACTCGCATACGCCCCGGGGAAACCGGTCCTTGTGATCTCCCGGGGAATCGGTCCAGGCCAGGTTCGCGCCCGGTGTCCCGGGCTGCTTGCCCTTCCGCTTCGACGCGCCGCCGCGTTTCGCCTTCGCCGGAGGCGGTGTCCTGCCCGGGCCGTCGTCTTTGGACGGAGCAGATGACGAATTCTTGCTGTTCCGGGACAGCACATGCTCCAGCTTCGCCAGTCTCTCGCCCAGCGTCTCGTTGACCTCCGCCAACTCGGCCATCTGCGTGGCCATCACTGTGATCTGCCGGTCTCGCACCGCAATCTGCTCGCTCAGCGCCGTGATCCGCGCGCCCTGCTCACCCACGAGCTCGATCAACTCGTCACGGGTCATCTCCTCGGGCACAGGCACCCCAGCATCACAGCAGTTCCGAACCAGAAGATCAGCCAGCGACACGCCGACACAGAAACCACACCAGTCCCAGCAGTCACAGACCGCTACGCCAGCACCGCTGGCACTACACACAGTGCACCGGCTGAATGTTTACTCCGTCAAGACCCAAACGCGCGACTCCGACCCCAACAACGTCCATTGAGGACGTTCAACGACGACATCGGGGCCGCCGCGCTTACCAGCCCGATCACCGACTCCTCGCCCGGGACGGCCGGGACCGGCTCGCCCGGGACCGCAATTTCCATTGAAATCGAACCTTCGATTTCAATGGAAATTGCGGAAATCCTCCACAGGGGACCCGGTAGATCCGCAGCAGGACCGATCCCAAGCGCCAGACGAACAGGCACGCACCAAGCTCGCCCGGTTCTTCACATCCCCAAACGGAAGAACTAGAGTCATCCCTCGACGAGAAGACACCTGGAGCCCAGATCTCAAGCTGCCATTTGCCTATCCTATGCGCTAGTTTCCCGCACAACCGAAGGATCACGTATGGAGTTGGCAGCACGGATGTCTGACGAAACCACCGGCCGGCTGCTCGCGGTGAGCGACCTGCACGTCGGGTACGCCGAGAACAAGTCCGTCGTGGACCGCCTCCGGCCGACGACGGACTCCGACTGGCTGATCGTGGCGGGCGACGTGGCCGAACGCGTCGCGGAGATCGAAGGCACCCTCGACCTGCTCAGCCAGCGGTTCGCCCAGGTCGTCTGGGTCCCCGGCAACCACGAGCTGTGGACCCACGAAAAAGACCGGGTCAAGGCCCGTGGTGAGGAGCGCTACCGCCTGCTGGTGGAGAGCTGCCGGAAGCTGGGCGTGCTGACCCCGGAGGACCCGTACCCGATCTGGCGCGGCATCGGCGGGCCGGTACGGATCGTGCCGCTCTTCCTGCTCTACGACTACACGTTCCGGCCGTCTGGCACGCGGAACAAGGACGAGGCCCTGCGCGTGGCTTACAACGCAGGAGTGGTGTGCAGCGACGAGTTCCTGCTGCACCCCGACCCGCACCCCAGCCGGGAAGCGTGGTGCCACGCCCGCATCACCGAGACCGAGGCCCGACTCACCGCGCTCGACGACGATCTGCCGACCGTGCTGGTCAACCACTACCCGCTGGTCCGGACGCCGACGGACGTGCTCTACCACCCGGAGTTCGCCCAGTGGTGCGGCACCGAGCGCACCGCCGACTGGCACTTGCGGTTCCGCGCCCGTTGCGTGGTGTACGGGCACCTGCACATCCCCCGGATAACACACCACGACGGAGTTCCGTTCCACGAGGTCTCCATCGGCTATCCCAGGGAATGGCGCCGGCACGGCCACCCGCACGGCCTGCTGCGGCAGGTCCTGTCCCCCGAGACCGCGGGGGTCGTGCGGTGATCGAGGAGATCCTGGCGCCCGGGGTGGTGACCGAGGAGACCTTCTCCGACGACAGCGCTTCCCCGCTGTTTCCCGAGGAGCTCGCGCTGGTGGCCAGAGCCGTGCCCAAGCGCCGCAACGAGTTCACCACCACGCGCGGGTGCGCGCGGAAGGCGCTGGGTTCGCTGGGGTTTCCACCGGCACCGCTGCTGACTGGCGAGCGCGGGGCACCGATCTGGCCCGACGGCGTCGTCGGCAGCATGACCCACTGCGACGGTTACCGGGCGGCCGTGGTGGCCCACCAGTCCGACTTCCTGGCCCTCGGCATCGATGCCGAACCCGCCGGACCGCTGCCCGACGGGGTCTTGGACGCCATAGCCCGCCCGGAAGAACTCGTCCGGCTCAAGGACCTCGCAGACACCTGGGAGGAGGTCTGCTGGGACAGAATCCTCTTCAGTGCCAAGGAATCCGTCTACAAGACCTGGTTCCCGGTGACGCAGCAATGGCTGGGGTTCGAGGACGCCTCGATCGACATCGACCCGGACACGGGCGCGTTCCGGGCCCGGTTGCTCGTGACGGCGGAGGCGTTCGGGCCGCGCGCCGAGTTCCACGGGCGCTGGATGCTCCGCGACGGACTCGTCCTCACCGCGATCTCCCGCCCTCGGTGAGGACCAGAACGCCGGCCTGGGGAATCGCGGCGGTGGGTGGTCGACCACCCACCGCCGCGATTCGCCCGACGCGGGGCAGCTACGACTCGATGAGCCCGGTTCGGATGGCGTAGCGGGTGAGTTCGAGGCGGTCCCGGAGCCCGGCCTTCTGCAACAGGTTGGCCCGGTGCCGCTCGACCGTCTTGGTGTTGATGACGAGCATGTCGGCGATTTCCCTCGACGAGTGACCTTCGGCGACGAGCTTGAGCTCCTTCAGGACACCGGCCGCAGCCGGCGGGCGATGCGGCGGCTCTCGTCCGGGCTGTCGCGGGTGCTTTCTTGGCCGTGGTGCAACGCGGTCGCGACGGGGTCGGGCGCTTGGTCTGCGACCCGCTTCAGTTCGAGCAGGTCCGCGGTCAGTGTTTGACCCACTTCGTCGTGGGAGTTTCCTACCGGAGGAGGTGCCGGATGGAGGCCGCTAGGACGAGGCCGCCCGCGACGAGGAGGGCGTGCCCGAGGACGAGTCCCGCCACGATCGCTGCGAGCGCGATGACCAGCACGAACCAATCGGCTGTTCGCCGGGGGATCTGCCCCGTGGGCTGCACCCCGGTCCGCCCCGCGGGGATTCCGGGCTGCTGTGGGCCGTTGGGCGCCATGGCTGCTCCTCTCCCGAGGAGCGCCCTGGATGCACGAAGGTCACGCAACGTGTCCTGGTGGATACGTTCAGAGGATATCCCTGGTCACCCGCCTGGCCGCCATCCGGGCCGACACCCATTTCCCGGGGCAGTGATCCTGCAGCCAGGACCGGGCAACGACGCGACGCACTGCTCGACGCGAGTAAGCCCACGAACGGACGGCGACCTCGAACCACCGACAAGCTGCGCTTCAACGCGGAAGAACACATGGCCGGGGTCATGGAGCTGGACGGCAAGGACACCATTCACGACCACCACCTGCTGCGGCGGTGCTCGGGGTGATATCGCCACGGGAAGACCCGCACCGAACAGCGCGGGCCAACGCCGACACCGCAAGGCGTCGGCTCACGACACGCTTTCACACGTTTCGTGAACGGTTTGCTTCCCAGCGTTGGGCCAGTTCGATGAACGCTTCGGCGGCCGCGCTGAGGTAGGCGTTCTCGCGGCGCAGGATGCTCACGGTGCGCGCGGGCAGATGCGGGGTCAGCGGGATCGTTCGCCAAGAGCTGGGATGAGCGCCGGCTGCCGATGCGCTACGAGCCCCACGAAGCCGCCGTCGACGTCCACAAGGAGTGGCAGCGGCGCAATGGCGGCCAGCGCCGCGTCCCCGGCGCCCCGACCGCGTGACCGAGTGACCGAGTGACCGCGGCGGAACCGTGTGCCTAGTTCCGGGCGAGCGGCGGATCGCGCGAGGCACTCGCGGCAACACCCGGCCGGTCCCCGACTTCACGGGGGCCGGCCGCCGAGACGGGACGATGATCCCCAGCACCCCGAGAACGACGGCCACGCCAAGATCGCCGAAATCCTCCGGAAAGAATCCCGAACGCCGGGTTGGGGCGAGCCTCCCGGCCTCGCCCCAACCCGGTCGGATGCACCATGGAGGGCGCTCACCGAGCAACTCGGCACTCGGCGTCCTCCTCTTGCAGAACCACCCCTTGACGGAGCCGATAAGGCAGCCTATCGTTTCCGTATCTTAAACGTATACTTCCATATTATGGAAACTATGCGAGTCGCTTTTCGGCAATGCTCGCTTCTGGTTCACTGGAGAACCCCATGCCGCGAACGAGCGCTGCACCACCGGCCGTGAAACAGCTCCAACCGGAGGGCTCGGCCACCGGCTCCCCGCGGATCGCGATCAGCCCGTTCCACGTCGCCCCCCAAGCGAATGGAAGGATGCCGGCCCGCCCCGGCGAGGACGCCAGCACCGTCGGATTCGAGGAACTCTCCAACGTCGTCGGCCACACCCCCGCCGCGATCACATCGTCCCTCGGCTAAGCGGCCGGACCGTTTGCCCGGCACCCGGATCCGACCGGCGCAGCGGGCACTCCCCACATCACAAGGAAGCCGACAGTTGCAGAGTGAAAGCTTGGGAGGCAGCCCGATGACTGCCACGGAGAAACAACCCGCTGTGGACGCCGCCGGAACCAGTTCCCGCCTGTACAGCTACGACCTCGCCCCGACGAAGAAGGAAGGGCGCCGCTGGGGCGCCTACAACGTCTTCACGCTCTGGGCCAACGATGTGCACAGCCTCGGGAACTACGCGTTCGCGATCGGCCTTTTCGCGCTGGGACTGAGCGCATGGGGAATCCTGCTGGCCTTCGCCCTGGCCTCGGTGTTCCTGTTCCTGCTGCTGACGCTGTCCGGCTACATGGGGCACAAGGCGGGCGTGCCGTTCCCCGTCATGAGCCGCATCGCCTTCGGAACGAAGGGCGCGCAGATCCCGGCCGCCGTTCGCGGTCTGGTCGCCATCGCCTGGTTCGGCATCCAGACCTACCTCGCGTCCGCCGTGCTGAACACCCTCCTGGTGGCCATGTTCCCCTCGCTGCAGGCGCTGGAGCAGACGCACGCGCTGGGGCTGTCGACGCTCGGCTGGATCACCTTCCTCTCGCTCTGGGTCATCCAGGTCCTGATCGTCAGCTACGGCATGCACGTGATCCGCAAGTACATGGCGGTCGCCGCGCCGACCACCCTCATCACGATGTGCGCGCTGGCGGTCTGGATGTTCATCCGCGCGGACGGCTCGATCTCCTGGTCCACGACGCACCCGCTCACCGGTGGCGCGATGTGGCTGCAGATTCTGCAGGGCGCCGCCCTCTGGGTGGTCATCTACGGGACGTTCGTGCTGAACTTCTGCGACTTCACGCGCTCGGCCAAGAGCCGCCAGTCGATCGTCCGCGGCAACCTGATCGGGATCCCGGTCAACATGCTCTTCTTCGCCGGCGTCGTCATCGTCCTCAGCGGCGCGCAGTTCAAGCTGGACGGGAAGATCATCACCAGCCCGACCGACATCGTCCAGACGATCCCCAACATGCTCCTGCTGGCGATCGCCTCGCTCTCGCTCATCGCCCTGACGATCGCGGTGAACCTGCTCGCCAACTTCGTGGCGCCGATCTACGTGCTCGTGAACCTCTTCCCGCAGCGCCTGAACTTCCGACGGGCAGCCCTCGTGAGCGCCATCATCGGCCTCGTCATCCTGCCCTGGAACCTCTACAACAGCCCGGTGGTGGTGAACTACTTCCTCGGCGGCCTCGGTGCGCTGCTCGGCCCGCTCTTCGGCGTCATCATGGCCGACTACTGGCTGCTGCGCAGGACCCGCGTGAACGTCCCGGACCTCTACACCGAGGACGAGAACGGCGACTACCACTACCGGCGCGGGTACAACCCCAAGGCCATCATGGCGTTCGTGCCGGCTGCCGCGATCGCCGTCATCATGGCTCTGACACCCATCTTCAGCGCTGTCGCCGGATTCTCGTGGTTCATCGGGGCGATCCTCGGAGCAGTCATCTACGCCGTGATCGGGGACCGCAAGCCAGACGCGGCCGACGTGGACGGCGAGGCGATCGCCGTCGCCGCCGAGTAAGACCGCCGGACCGGCCCGCGGTGGTCACCGCCGCGGGCCGGCCGGCACCCACACGAACCCTGGGCTTTCCAAGAGAGTTGAGCAATGCGCATTCTGGTCGTGAACGTCAACACCACCGCGTCCATCACCGAATCCATCGGCGAGCAGGCGGCCGGTGCGGCATCTCCCGGCACCGAGATCGTCCCGCTGACGCCGATCTTCGGTGCGGAATCCGTCGAGGGCAACTACGAGAGCTACCTCGCGGCGATCGCCGTCATGGAAACGGTCAAGGTCTACCCGGGACCGTTCGACGCCATCATCCAGGCCGGGTACGGCGAGCACGGCAGGGAAGGCCTGCAGGAGCTGTTCGACGTCCCGGTCGTCGACATCACCGAGGCGGCCGCGAGCACCGCCCAGTTCCTCGGCCGCACCTACTCGGTGGTGACGAGCCTGGACCGCACGGTCCCGCTGATCGAGGAACGGCTGCACGTCGCCGGCCTCAGCGCCCGGTGCGCGTCGGTCCGCGCCAGTGGCATGCCCGTGCTGGACCTTGAACGCGACCCGCAGGCCGCCGTGGACGCCATTGCCGAAGAAGCGGCCCGCGCGGTGCGGGACGACCGGGCCGAGGTCATCTGCCTGGGCTGCGGCGGCATGTCGGGACTCACCGAGCGCGTGGTCGAACGCACCGGGGTCCCGGTCGTCGACGGCGTGACCGCGGCCGTGACGATCGCGGAGTCCCTCGTGCGCCTGGGCCTGACCACCTCGAAGGTCCGCACCTACGCGCCCCCGCGCCCCAAGGCGATGACCAACTGGCCTCCGCCGGTGCGCTGATTTCCCATCAACGGCAACGCGCGGGTTCGTCGCTGCGCGGCGAGCTCCCGCACGGCCGCGACACTTACGGCAGGTAGTCGAGCGATGCGAACCACTCGCCCCGGCCCTTCGGAGTGAGGTCGAGGACGTGCCAGACCGGGCTGAGCAGGTCGATGCCTCGTTGGTCGATCTCTTCGGACATCCGCGGGTGCGTCGTGTAGACGTGGCGCACCGCGCCGCTGTCGTCGCGCGCGAAGACCGACACCGTCGAATCCTGGTTGCCTTCGGCGTCCTCACTGGCGAGGTTGTACTTGAACGCGCCCGAACCCGCGCTGAGCAGTCGCACGTTCGTCCACCCCCGGTTCCTGGCGTGTTGCCGCAGCGCGGGCAGGTCGGCCGCGGCGGCGACGGCGAAGTCGACGTTCTGCTCGAGGTGCTGGGCGACTCCGTTGAGCCCGTCGATCCACATCGTGCACATCGGGCACGGCCGGACCTGCTGCTTCCCGTACATGAGGTGGTAGATGACGAGGTCCCGACCGGGTGCGGTGAACAGTTCGCTCAGCCGCACCTTCCGGGTCGGGGTGTCACCGGCGTCGAGGTCCGCGGGTCCCTCCTCGAACGTGTAGTCGTCGACGACGGGGCCGAGCGGTAGTCCGCGCCGCAGCTCGGCGACCCGTTCGCGGTGGCGCATCAGCTCGACCTCGGCCTGGCGTAGGTCTTCGCGGGCTTGGAGGTACTCGGCGGACTCCGCGGCGAGGTTGGTGTGGCGCATTGCTACCTCCGTGGCTGCTTCGACCAGCGGCAGCCAGGCGGCCCCCCCGGCGTGCCCCTTGGACGGCCCAGTTCGTACCCGATGCGCTCCGGTGTGAAACCAACTGGCTCCCGGTGCCCGGGTCGCTCCAGCTTCCCGGAGGCACGACGACGGCCGACGCAATCGCTCACAACCCCGGAGCGCAGGCCGGTGACGAAGTCCGCGATCGCAGTGCGGAACTCCGCCCGGCACACCATCCAACTCGAGCAAGATGATCTGCAACACATCTGATCACGCAGCGGCAGATCACGCCGGCTGACCGGAAATCCCCTGCACGACATTAATTTCAGAATTCTCGAAATAAGAGCAGGGAACAAGCCGTCCAATTCGTTTCCGTGAACCATCACCGACCACATGCCGACCACCCTTTTAGCCGTATTGACGCGGGCAAACAGCCTCATAGACTCGTGCACCGGATCCAGTTCACATCCCAGAGCATCAGGTGAGGAACCACTTCACGACCGCGCAGTACGAAGCCACGCCAGCTGATCCGACTTCTCCTGCACAGCAACAGATCCAGAATTCGCGAAAAGAGAGCAAGAATTCGTCGTCGAGCGCGCCCGCAACCGGCAGGCGCCTCGACATGCACCCAATCCGGAGGTTCGTGACGTGTCGTCACCCGATGCCGAACCGTTCTTGTCCCTGCAAACCCAAGCGGCGCGGCTGCTCGCAACCACGACGAAGACGCCGCCGCAAATGCAGTCCATCAGCTCCCGGAACCTGCTCAAACGGCTCCCGTGGATCACCGTCTCCAGCGGCACGTACCGGGTGAACCGGCGCTTGCAGATCAAGGTCGGCCGAGGTCGCGTGTCCTTCCTCCAGGAAGGCGCCGACGTCCGCATCATCCCGCACACGCTCACGGAGCTCTCCGCGCTGCGGGGCTACCGCGACACCGGCGTCCTGGAACGCCTCGCGGGCTTGTTCACGGTCCGCCAGGTCACGCCGGGAGAGGTGCTGGCGGAAGAAGGCCAGCCGGTCCGGGAAGTGTTCGTCGTCGCGCACGGCCGGGTCGAGCGCCTCGCGACCGGCGAGTACGGCACCGTCGACCGCCTCGGGGTGATCACCGACGGGGACCAGGTCGGTGACGAAGCCGTCGGCGTCGAAGAACCCATGTGGTCGGCGACGCTGCGGTGCTCCACCGCGGGCACGATCATGGTCCTGAACTGGGACTCCCTGCTCGAACTCCTCGACGGCGAGGAGGGCCTGCGCACGCACTTGGAGGGCTTCGCCCGGCGTCGCGCGCTGCCGCAGAACCGCAGGGGCGAAGCCGAAATCGCGCTCTCCGCGGGCCACGAAGGCGAAGCGCTGGTCCCGGGGACCTTCGTCGACTACGAGCTTTCGCCGCGCGAATACGAGCTGTCGCTGACCCAGACGATCCTGCGGATCCACACCCGCGTCGCCGACCTCTACAACGACCCGATGAACCAGGTCGAGGAACAGGTCCGGCTCACGGTGGAGGAGATCCGCGAGACCCAGGAGCGCGAGCTGCTGCACAACCCGGATTTCGGGCTGCTGCACAACACCGCCTACGACCAGCGCATCTCCACCCGCACCGGCCCGCCGACACCCGACGACATGGACGACCTGCTGTCGATGCGCCGGTCGACGGACGCGTTCTTCGCGCACCCGAAGGCGATCACGGGGTTCCTGCGGGAGTGCAACCGGCGCGGGCTGGCGGTGGATGCGACCACGCTCGAAGACGGGTCGAAGGCCCTGTCCTGGCGCGGCGTCCCGGTCTTCCCGCTGGGCAAGATCGGCATCAGCGACCACAACACCACAGCGATCATCGCCATGCGGCGCGGTGAAGACCGGCAGGGCGTCGTGGGCCTGCGGCCGGCCGCGCTGCCGGATGAAACGCAGCCCGGTTTGAACGTCCGTTTCATGGGCATCAGCGACCAGGCCATCCTGCGCTACCTGGTGACCGCTTACTACAGCGTCGCTGCCCTGGTCCCGGATGCGGTCGGGCTGCTGGAGCACGTGGAAATCGGCCGGGAGTCCTGATGATCGAACTCGTCGAGCACGAAGCCCTCGTCCCCTTCCAGCAACCGCACACCGGGGGCGTCCAGGGAACGAGCGCGTGCGTTGCACCGGGACGGCAGCGGAAGACGGCCGTCCTGCACTGTCCGCCGCCACCACCCGAACGCCCAGAGATCGCGGCGGAGATCAACCACCGCTCCGTCGCGTGGCTCATCGAGGTCGGCCTGGGCAGCGAGGAGAACATCGCCGGCGTCCACAAGCACGATCCGGGACGTGGCATCACGTTGTGCCACCCGGGAAGCGAGGACGTCGAGCGCATGACGGCCGCGGCGAAGATGATCGTGGCCGAAACGGCGGTGGACGACTACTTCTGCGAAACCAACAGCCGCCGCGATGCCAACGACCAGTCGATCGGGCCGAACCTCTCGCTGACGCAGTCCGCGATCGACGCGCCGCGCCTGACCCCCACCTACCAGGCGTTGTGGGAAAAGCGCCGCGACAACCACCCGGTGCTGCGCGCCCAGCACAAGGCGTTCGACGACCTCAAGCAGATCAGCAGCCCGGCGCAGGCCCAACGCGTCCGCCACGACATCGCCCAGCTCTACCTGGGCTACAACGCCGAGAACGGGTGGCGCACGATCAACCGGCTGCCGCCCGTCTGGCAGTACCTCGCCAACCGGCAGATGAACTCGTTCCGCCCCTGCCTCGACCTCACCGACGTCCTCGACGGCTACGAAATCCCGGCGGAGCTGTTCACCCACCCCCTGGTGCAGGACTGCATCGCGCGGGCATCGCTGATCGCCACCCTCTACAACGACCTGGCCGGCTGCGAGCGGGAGATCCGCGATCACGGCCTGCCATTCAACCTGCCGGCCGTGATCGCCGCGGAAGAGCACATCCCGCTCGACGAGGCGTTCATCAAGTCCTGCGACATCCACAACGAGCTGATCCGTGCGTTCGAGGAGGACACCGAGCGCGCCGCGGCCGCGCTCCCGGACCCGGCAGTCGCCCGCTACCTGACCGGACTGTGGTCATGGCTCGCGGGAAGCCGCCACTGGCACTTCACCACCGCACGGCACACCTGACGAAGGGAAGCACCGACGATGACCGAGACGACCTACCGGACCACCCCCGCCGCCAGCGTTTACCAAGGCAGCATCGCGAACTACTGGAACCAGGAGGCCAACCCGGTCAACCTCGAACTCGGCGAGGTCAGCGGCTACTTCCACCACCACTACGGCATCGGCGAGCCCGACTGGTCGGTCACCGAAGGCGACCCCGGAACCATCCGCGAACGCCTCACCCGGGAACTGCACCGCCTGGAAGGCCAGCAAGCCGAATTCCTGCTGGACCACCTGGGGAAGGTCTCGCCGGGGCAGCGGATCATGGACGCCGGGTGCGGACGCGGCGGCTCCAGTTTCCTGGCCCACGAACGGTTCGGCTGCGCGGTGGACGGCATCTCGATCTCGCGCAAGCAGGTCGACTTCGCAAATGCCCAAGCGCGGCAACGCGAAGTCGCCGACAAGGTCGCGTTCCACCAGCTGAACATGCTCGACACCGGGTTTGAAACCGGCAGCATGCAGGCGATCTGGAACAACGAGTCCACGATGTACACCGACCTGAACGACCTCTTCGCCGAGCACTCCCGGCTGCTGGCGCGCGGCGGTCGGTACGTGACGATCACCGGCTGCTACAACGACGTCTACGGCCTGCCGTCCCGCGCGGTCTCCACGATCAACGCGCACTACATCTGCGACATCCACCCCCGCTCCGGCTACTTCCGCGCGATGACCGCGAACCGGCTGGTGCCCACCGCCGTGGTGGACCTGACCGAGGCGACCCTGCCCTACTGGCGGCTGCGCGCCCAATCACCCCTGGTGACGGGGATCGAGGAGGCGTTCATCGAGGCGTACGAGAACGGCAGCTTCCAGTACATGCTCATCGCCGCCGACCGCGTGTAACCCGACGCCGCCTGCTGTGCCGTTCGCCGGCCGTGAGTCTTCTGGGTTGCCATAAGACTCACGGCCGGCGGGGTCACTGGTACCGCTCGCTAAGGTCGCGCACGCTGCCGAGGCTGGCGGCGTCGTTCATCCCGGGCGCGGTGCTGGCCATGGACGGCGGACTGACGATCCGCAGCGCCTGACGCCCCTACGAGCGGCGGCGGGGTTTCCCGCGCTTGCCGCCCTTGGGAGCGCCGGAACGCCGGTTCCCGCCGGTCGGCTTGCGGGGGGCAGGGTTCTTCGCGTCGCCAGCGGGACGCTTGGACTTCGGCGGGGCCGGCGGGCGCCCGCGCGTGCTGTTGACCGTTCGCCCGCGGACGATTCCGATGAACTGCTCCATCAAGTCGGTGGTCTCGTCTTCCAGCCACGCCAGCGCGACGCTCGACTGCGGGACGTCCGCGAGCGGCCGGTAGGTGAGGTCCTTGCGGTGGTGCAGGCGGGCGAGCGACTGCGGGACGACGAGCAGCCCCACGCCGGCCGCCACCAGTTCGATGGCAGCCGCGGTCGTTGCCGGGCGCTCGATCGCCGGCCGCCCGGGCGGCTGTTCCCAGTCGAGGGTGTCGTCGAGCGGGTGCAGCACGATGTCGTCGGCCAGGTCGTCGGGCGACACCTCTTCGGCCGCGGCCACGACGTGGTCCTTCGGGACCACGACCACCGTCGTCTCGGTGTAGAGGGGGATCGCGTGCAGCCCCGTCCGGTCCGTCGGGAACCGGAGGAGGACCGCGTCGGCGTCGCGGTCGCGCACCACGCCAGCGGCTTCGGCGGCGGGCACCTGGACGAGGTTCAGCGGAACCTCTGGCGATCGTTCGTCCCAGATCCGCGCCCACTTGCCGGGTGTCACCCCCGGGATGTACGCGAGCGTGAACGACGGAGATCCGTCTGAGGCTGTCACGAGGCCAGATTACCGGGCGTGACCGCAGGCAGCGCACGCGCAGTCGATACCCTTGAGGGCATGACGTCGCAGAAGACCTCCCAGACGATGAAGCCCACGACCGCGGCGAGGAAGCTGAACGTGTACCTCGAAGCCACCCCCGCGGAGTTCCAGGAGGGTGTCGTCTCGCGCGACGAGTTGAACGCCCTGCAGGCCGACCCGCCGGAGTGGCTGCGGGAACTGCGCCGCAACGGCCCGCACCCGCGGCAGGTCGTCGCGGCGAAGCTGCGCATCTCCATCGGCGGTCTCACACGTGGCGGCATCACCGACCCGCTCACCACTGAGCAGATCGAAGCGCTGAAGACTGAAGACCCGGAGTGGCTCCAGCAGGAACGTGCCACTCAGGCCGACGTCCGGAAGGAAGCGGTACGCATTAAGGAAAACAAGGCGGCCCGCCGCCCCCGTTCCTGGTAGCAGCACCAGACCCGCTCAACGCGGCGCGTCGGCGAGCAGGTCCCGGCGCGCCAGCTGGCCTACCCGATCTGATCCTGCCACCGAAGCATCGCCAGCATTCCGCACAAATCACTCCGGTCACGCTCCGCTACGACGGCGTGCGCCCCCGCGCAGGTACTTCAAGGCTCGGGCCGCGGCTTGGGCGCCACACATGCCGTGCGCGCCCGGGCCGGGAGGTGTGGCCGCCGAGCACAGGAAGTGCCCAGGCACGCCGACGTCGTAGGGGGTGAAGGTGGTGCGGGGTCCGAACACGAGTTGGGGGACGTTCTTCGCCCCCGTGACGACGTTGCCGCCGACGTAGTTCGGGTTGTACTCGGCCAGATCGTGCGTGGTGCGCACGGCAGTGCCGACGATCCGCTCCCGGAAGCCGGAGGCGAAGCGCTCGAGCTGCGCGATGATCGCTTCGGTCGCGTCGCCGGTGTATCCGCGGGGCACGTGGGCGTAGCTCCACACCGGATGCACGTTTCCGACCGAGCGCTGCGGGTCGGCCAGGTACTGCTACCCGACGAGCACGAACGGCCGCTGCGGCATCCGTCCGGCGGGAATCTCCCCCAGCTCCCAACCGTGGAGTCGCCGCTGCGGACCGAACGGTAGCCCGGCCGCGCGGGTTCAGCCGACCGCCAGCGGGACGGGACCGTTGGGCAACCACGACTGCACGACTGCGGCGTTGATGCCCTCGTAGCGCTGGACGCTCTCGTCGGGGTCGAGCGCGCAGGCATGGTTACGCCAGGTACGGGTGATTCCACGGCAGAGGACCGATTGTCACATGCGACCATTGGGAGCGCGACGACTTCGTGTGCCGCAATACGCCAGAGGCGCTGCCGGCCCATTCCTGCACGAAACGTCGACAGAGTCTTGCCCCCTCTCGTCCTCCGTTCACAACCAGTGCGCGAATGAATACCCCACGTCTGCGATCCGCCCGGAGTAATTGCATCGATCTCGCGAATTCCCCGATCCGCACTTCGAGCGCGAGCGGATCGTCCGACCGGGAGTCCAAAGTAGAGCGGCAGGGCGGTTCCAGGCGGAACAGCACCACCCATTCAGCTCTCTGCAGCGGTGTGCAGCATTCTCCACGGAGGCGGCACCCGGGAGGACCGCGCTGAGAGACTCGCGAGTTGTCGATGAGGTGCAGCATTGCGGTCGGTGCGGACGGGCTCGAAGACGCCGTCTCCGCACGCGTGCGATGCCGTGTTGCGGAAGACCGGCGATCGTCTTGCAGCGTCAACTGAACGGCCGGTAGCGTCGATTGCCAACCGTCGAGTAGACGGTTGGAAACGTGAGACGCCTTCCCTCGAAGCGAGCTGATAACGCCCAAGAGCTGCAAGCAGAGTCGCCCCGTCCGCCGGATTCGTCGACCGGGTGACGTTGGTTGGTCCTCCACAGAACGAATGGAGATTCGGTGAACGCGCACGAGGAAGAGGCTGCGTGTGGCTTGAGTGGTCGGTGGGAGCCGAGCAACGGGTTCCGGCAGTCGGAAGCGCAGATCGACACCGAGCGGTTGATCGGCGAGGTCGCCGCGGACCTCAGGGATTGCGCCATCTTCGCCATCGACCGCGACGGCCTGGTGACCAGCTGGAACGCGGGTGCTCAGCGGATCAAGGGGTTCTCCAGCGAGGAAATCATCGGGCGCCACTTCTCGAGGTTCTACCCGCGCGAGCAGGTCGAGGCGGGATTCCCGTCCTGGGAGCTGAGCCAGGCTGCCGCGCACGGTTTCTTCATCGACCGGGGCTGGCGCGTACGCAAGAACGGCACGCGCTTCTGGGCGCACGTCGTGATCACCGCGCAGCGGGCCCCGGACGGCAGCTTGACCGGCTTCATCAAGGTGACCCGGGACGAGTCCGAGGGACGCACGCAGCGCGAGCGGTCGGCTCGGCGGTTCACCGACCTGTTCCAGCTCGCGCCGGTGGGCATTGCTCTGCTCGACGAGTCCGACCAGGTCCTCGACGCCAACGCGGCGCTGTGCGATCTGCTGGGCTACCGGTTGCATGGCAAAGCCGCGTCCGAGTTGATGCACCCCGACGACGCGGGGTCCGGGTTGGTCCCGCACCCAGCGAGGGCGGGCGGCGAGAGGATGTCGCACCGGGTTCTCACCCGCGCAGATGGTGAGCGGGTGTTCTGCCACGTGCGGTGCGCGGCCTCGGTGCAGGACGACGGGGACCGGTTCTGGTTGGCCGTGTTCCAGGACGTCACGGAGCAGATCCGCCGCGCCGAGGTCCTGCACCATCAGGCCACGCACGACCCGACGACCGGGCTGCTCAACCGGCAGGGCGTCGACGAACTGCTCGTCCCCATGCTCGACAGCAGCAGCGACCAGATAGCCGTGCTGTTCTGTGACATCGACAACTTCAAGCGCGTCAACGACTCGCTAGGCCACGATGCAGGCGACGAACTGCTCGTAGCGCTCGCCCGCCGCCTGCGCAACGAACTCCCGGCGTGCTGCACGCCCGCGCGGCTCTACGGGGACGAGTTCCTGATCATCTGCTCGAACGTGCAAGCCTGCGGCGGGCTCGACGCACTCACCAACACGGCGGCCGACCTGCTCCGCGCGGTCGTCCCGCTGCAGGGTCGGCTGGTCAGCGTCACCGCCTCCATCGGCGCGACAACGCCCGAGGAGCACACCACGACGCAGAACATGATCCGCGACGCCGACGCGGCGATGTTCAACACCAAGAGGGGCCGCGGACGCGCGCGGACGGGCCAAGGCACTCCCACCGCGCAGCTGACCTTGGAAGAAGATCTCCGCGCCGCGCTGCGCCACGATCGCCTGCAACTGCACTACCAGCCGATCGTAGCTAGGGACGGAACCATCATCTTGGCCGAAGCGCTCGTGCGGTGGCCGCATCCGGACCGCGGACTCCTCACACCGGACACGATCTTGTCGGTCGCCGAGAACGGCGGTCTTATGCACGACCTGGACAGCTGGGTGCTGCACACCGCCCTGCGGGAGGCGGTCACCTGGCAGCAGCCGATCGGCGTCACGGTCAACGTCTCCGGAATCCGTCCCGACGCCACGGACTTCAGCGACGAGGTCTCCACTGCGATCACCGCCAGCGGTATCGCCCCCGACCGCGTCGTCCTGGAAATGGTCGAAACGCTGTTCGTGGACCTGCCCGCGAAACCGCGCAGGGCGATGCGGGAGCTCGCTCGGACGGGAATCCGGTTCGCCATGGACGACTTCGGCACCGGCTATTCCTCGCTGGCTCGACTCAAGGACCTGCCGACCCAGATCGTCAAGCTCGACCGGCGGTTCGTCTCCGGCATGGGATCGGACCCGGCCGATCTCGGGATCGCGCGTGCTGTGGTGGAACTGGCCCGGGCGATGGACCGCACCTGCATCGCCGAAGGCGTCGAGAACACCACCCAGCACGCGCTGCTGAACAGCCTCGGCATCGACGCCTGCCAAGGATTCCTGTTCTCCCGCCCGCTGCCCGCAGCGGAGTTCCACGCCCTCCTCAAGTCCCCGGAGTCCGCCGCCCCCGCAAACCCGGCGTGGGAGTAGGCAGGCCCTCAGTTCAGTTCGAGTACTGCCCCAACGGCCGGATCACCACTGACTGGGGGTGCCTCTCAGGCAGGAAGCATTCATGAGCAGCGGCGATTCCGCCGATGCGGGTTGATGGGAGTAGCTTGAATGTCTGAGGACGTCATTCGTCTGACTCGAGCGAGTACAGCTCTCGCTGCTCCAGCCCGCGTCGACGCCAGCGGCGCAAGTCGCTGACTCGGTGAACGTTTTTACACGTTTCCCTAACGGTTCAGACCCCGCCGGAGCGCGTCGAGGGTTTCGGCGGCCTGGCGTCGGGATACGGCTGCGCTCGCGACCACGGCCGACCGGTGAAATGTGCCGGGGAACAGGTGCAACTCGACCGATACGCCGTCCTCGAGCAGGCCGGACGCGTAGGCCAACCCCTCATCGCGCAGCGGGTCGTTCTCGTAAACCGACACGTACGCCGGGGGAAGGCCGGAGAAATCGCTGGCGCGAGCCGGTGCGGCGTAAGGAGGAACGGCCCCGTCACAGCCCTCCAGGTAGTATCGCCAGCTCAGCACCGCGTCGGCTTGATTCCACAATGGAGTGTCGTCGAACGTCCGCATCGAGGTGGTGTCCAGTCGGTCGTCGACCTCGGGGGCATCGAGCAGTTGGAAGCACAGAGGTGGTCCGCCGCGGTCGCGGACGAGCAGGGTGAGCGCGGCGGCGAGACCGCCGCCGGCGCTCATCCCGTACACGCCGATCCGCTCAGCGTCGACCCCGAGCGCTCCACTTCCAGCGGCGATCCAGCGCAGCGCTGACTCGCAGTCCTGCAGGGCAGCCGGATACGGATGTTCCGGGGCCAGCCGGTAGTCGACAGCCACGACGACCGCAGGCACCCGAGTGCACAGATCCGCGGCTTGCGCGGTGACCGCGTCCAGCCCGCCCATCACGAATCCACCGCCGTGCAACAAGAGCAGAGCGGGAAGCGGGCCGGCGGCATCGGGCGGCTTGCAGACCCTGACCTGCACGGAGCCACCATCCACACCGGGCACCGCGCGGTCGGTCATGACGACCTCGTCGGGCTGCGCCACGCCCGCAGCCATTTGCCGCATCCGGGCGCGGGCCCCAGCGAGGTCCTGGATGTGCAGGTCGGGCAGCGCGGGCAGGGCTGCTGCCAGCTCGGGATCCAGATGCACGTGGCCACCCCCTTGCCGAGGTCACCACATTGTCCGGCCAATGCGACCGACCCGGCCACCGGTGCGACGATCCCGCCCATTCCACCCGAAAGGCGGTTCGACGGCGGGAGCCGGGCCCGGGAGAGCCGGACGAAATCGGTGCCCTCAGCGACTTTCCGGTGAGCGGTGGGCGCTGATCGATCCGGTGGTCGCAGTGCGCGGCGGGTGGTAGGGCTTCGACTCAGCGCTTGCCCGCGCGCACCGCGCCCGAGCTCATCACCGCGATCGCCAGGCCCAGACCGAGCACCGCCGGTTCCAGCAGCGTCCCGCCCGAAGCCCAGCGGCAGGCTGACCAGGATCAGTCACAAGAGCCAGAAATCGGGTCAGTAGTTGAACGACACGATCGCGTCGCGCGAGCAGAAGTCCGGGAGGGCGTTGCGGTCGACGCACACGTGAATTGCGGCGCGTGCTGCGGTCGCTTCATGCCTCAGCCTGCGGGACAGGGGCCCGCTGGCGTGAGTGTTGGTTCGGGCGGACTCGCTGCTGCCCGCGCTTTCCCACTTGCCCTCTACGAGGAAGAAGAACTCCACCCTTACGAACGTGGGCATGCCATCGTCGCGCAGGTCACGCCAATTGGCGCCGACTGTCGCGTAGACACCCCCGTTGTTGGCGAAGTCTCCATCTGCGGAGCCGATGGCAGTTTGGCCGCTCTTGGCGTAGATCGGCCCCCACAGCTTGCCGGACGCATTGGCAGCAGGCGTCACCACCATCGACGCGAGCAGTGACGCGGCGACCATCGCGGATGCCGTGAGAACGCTCTGGAAACCAACTCGTGCCACGATTCCTCCCAGATCAGCAAGGCGTATCGTCCGAATGCGCGAGCGGAGTCTGGCACGGACTCGGCTTGGCCGTGACGCGAATGAACCTGTTTAACCCGGTCGGACATCGAGTCGATTGTTGCCAGACCGGGTATCTCCAGTGGCTGTCAGATGTCGCTCGCGCGACGACCCGGCGAGCGGCCGAGAGATCGCCGGGACCCTTGCTCGGTCACCCGCTGCGCGCCGCGTGGGCGGGTCGGGCGCTGTTTCCTAGGTTATCGGTCGTTGCTGGTCGTTCCGGGATGTTTCGGGCATGACTGATCGCTTGGTGCCGACAACGATAGCGGCCCGGATGTTGGGGGTTTCGACGCGAACGTTGCGTCGCTATACCCAGCAGGGAGTGCTGCCGGATCGTCGTTCTGCTGGTGGTCGCCGGGTGTTCTCGGTGGCGGAGTTGGAGGATGTCCGCCGCAGGCGTGGACCGGTACCACCTGCTGAGGGCGTGGTGTTGTATGCGCGGGTGCCCTCGCAGCGCCAGCGAGCCGTTCGGCCCGGTCGACCGCCGCGGCCACGTCGTCCACCGCGAAGTACAGGACGACGCCTGGCGGATGCGGGCTCCCCGCAGAGGCTTGCCCGATCCCGCCCGGCATCCGTGGCAGGTGACCACCGTGAGTGTTTTTGGGTGCTATGGCACCCAAAAACACTCACGGGTGTTCTTCCGCCACCCGAAGCGGTCGGACGGTGAGGATCTGCTGGGCGTGTCCGACCGGGCCCTTGATGTCGTGCAGGACGGTGCTGGTGATGCCTTGGCCGGTGCTGCCGAAGACGACGGTGGTGTCCAGGCCGGTCCAGCTGCCTTCGGGCTGCCGGTGGAGGTGGATCGTCAGGTCGACGTTGGGCCACATCCAGTCGGTGGGTGACTGGCGCGAGGCGATGCCGTTGGCGGTGTCGACGAGCGCGATGTAGGACGCCAGCGGGCTGCTGGACTCACCGGCGACGAGGTCGAGCTCGGTGGAGATCCAGGCCGTCGTGCGGCCGGGCTGCGGCGGCGCGAGCGGGCGGGCGTTCAAGGAGGCGATGTACCCGCCGGGCCACACCAAGTCCATCGGCCAGGGGGCGACTTCTTCGGGCGGGGTGAGCGGGTCCGCACCACCGCCCGCGACGGCTTCGGTGTCCAGGACTGCGAGGCGCCATGCGCGGGCCTTGACGACCGGGCGGTCGGCGACGAGCACGGTGGCTTCGATCAGTTCGATGGTGCGGCCTGGCCGGATGGTCTCCACCCGGATCTCGCTCTCGTCGAGCGCGAGGCGCCCGAGGATGTCGAAGCTGATGCGGCCGAGGACCAGGCCGTCGCCCGCACGCGCGGCCAGATGCTGGTCGATCGCGTGGACGATGAGCCCGCCCAGCGGGCTGAAGTGCTGCTCGTCCGGGTTCCACGCGCCGCTGGCATGGCAGGTGGGCTTGTAGCGGCGTTCGTCGATCCGCTCGTAGTAGCTGTTCGTGGCAGGGGTGCCTGCGTTCACGGGGTTTCTCCAGGGACTGCGGGCGGGTGCGGCGGTGCCGCTCTCAACGCTCAGGATCGTAAGTTGGCGCAACGCGAGGTGGCCCCCCAGCGTTGGGAGCGTCATAGCGGCACGCCGACCTCGCAGCCGGGCCCGGCCGTCTGCTCCACCGCGGGCTCCGACGGAGTCCAGGAGTCCAGGAGTCCAGGACTTGCCACCAAGACGGCTGAGTATACCAAAAGTATACCAAAAACGAGAAGAATCAAGCGAAGTGCGCACGAGCTTGCTCGTTTCGGGCGCGATGACTCATTTGGTATACAGAAACGCCCAAGTTTGGACATCTAGGAGCTCGGCGGGCGTCTTCGTCAGCCCGGACCTCGGTGACACCGACCCCGACCCCGACCTCGCCCCGCTCGCCCGGCTCAAGGAAGGCGTCTGCTCTCGCCGGGAGCGCTGCGCCGCGTCGTCGAGGTGAACCTCTCCCGGGACGTCGACGTGATCAAGCGGAACTACCCCAGACACGCTTACCGAAGGGCTGGAGCCTGTCTGTTGGATCACTTGGTCCAACAGACCGGCTCTAGCCGCGCCGGCCCCAGGCGGAGATCATCGGCGCGGTCGCCAGGTCGGGCAGTCGGCCGGCCGCCAGGTTGGCCAGGTGCTCGTCGATCTCCTCCCGGGTGGCCAGGCCGGCCGCGATCAGCCGGTCGGCCACCTGCTCCACGGTGGCCCGCTCCAGCACCACGCAGGCCGGGTCGGTGATCGGGAAGAAGCCTTCGGCACCCACCTCGGCCAGTCCTTCGGCACGGAGCAGCCGGGGAAGGGTGCGCCCGTAACCGAGGTCGGCGTGCCGGCTCGCCATCAGCGAGCGGAATCCCTCCCTCAACCGATTCGCCAACCGCTGCTCGGGGCCGTGCTCGTCGGGGCAGATCAGCGGCTGCAGCCCCGGATCGGCCTCCTCCAGTAGCAGCCAGCCGCCGGGGCGAAGCGCACCGACCATGGCGCGCAGCGCCGCCTCACGAACCGGCACGTGGGTGAGCACGAGGCGGGCGTGCACCAGGTCGAACTCGCCGGCCGGGGGCAGTTCGGCTCCGACATCGTGCTGGAGGACCTCGACGCCCGGCTCGGCCGAGACCAGCCAGCCGGTGTCGATGTCGGTGGCGATCACCCTGCCACGTGGTCCAGCCCTGCGGGCCAGCCAGTTCGGGATCGTGGCGCCACCCGCGCCGATCTCCCAGCACCGCCAGCCCTCGGCGACACCCAGCCGCTCGAAGTGCCGGCAGGTGACCGGGTCTAGCAACCGCGCCAGCGCGGTGAATCGCTCACCGGCCTCCGGCTGTTGGTTCTCCAACAGGTAACCTTCGCCCATCGGCCCAGCCTAAATCGTTGTTCCACGAATGTGTCGATCCTGTGATCGGCGTCTGCCGGCTCGTCGCTGGCGGATCAGGTGCGGCTGAGGATCGCCATCGGCCGCCCCACCCAGCAGCACCGGTGGTTCCGGTGCACGTGCCATCGGCCTGGTTCGAAGGGCTGATCAGCGGTCGGCCGGCGCGCCGGTACGGCGTCTCCGGCCGGGGCGTTGCTGCGGCCGTAGTGGTGCGCGGTGAACATGTAGATCACGCCGATGGCGACGACGACACCACCGGAGAGCAGGACGATGTTGTCGTACCAGGCGGCTTCCGGCGCTCGCGGCCACGAGATGTTCACCATCGCGCCGACCCCGTAGGCCAGCGCCAGGACGTTGACCAGCAGGCCCCACCGGCCGAGGATGAACTCCCCCGGCCAGACGCCCACGAACAAGGCACCCAGCAGGGGTAGATCCCGCCGGCCAGCGGGAACTGCGCGACGGTCTCGCCGAAGACCAGGGCGACCAGGAACTGCGCGGCTCCGGCAAGCAGGAAGCTCCAGATCATCGGCGGACCGGTGAACCCGAGGGCGAGGTTCGCCCACCGGCTCATTTCCCGGCGGAATTCGGCGGTGTAGCCAAGTTCGCTCAGCCGCACGTCGTCGCGTTCGTTCACCTCCTCGACCGCGGTGGTCACGCTCGCATCGAACGGGTTGACGGCCCGTGAACGTGCAGCACCTGGAGAGCCTCAACGACGTGGTGGCGTCACCTGGGTGGGGCGCAATTTCGCGAGAAATTGACGTTCACCCGGGTGAACGCACAATTCTCGCGAAATTGTGCACCCGGCGGCGCGTCAGCCACCGCGGGGTCGAACTGACGGAGATGGACCCCGACGCGCTACCGTCCCGGAAACCGGAGATCGCGGTCGTGTGCTGTTCCCTCAGCCCACTGCCGTTTCGGCGGCGGGCCGCACCGACTCGTGGCGCACCCGCGTCTCGCGCGCGACCGCCACCGTGACGATGGTGATGCCGCAGGTCAGCAGCAGGAAGATGACGACGCCGGCGATGCTGTGGCCGAACCACAGCAGGAGCGAACTCGCGAGCAGGGGGGCGAGCCCACCGGTCAGGACGGTGCCGATGTTGTTGGCCACGCCCACGGCAGTGAAGCGGACCTTGGTGCTGAACAGCTCGGCGAAGAAGGCCGGTTGGGCGCCCAGGACGGCCGATTGGCCGATGCCGAGGGTGACCAGCAGAGCCAGCAGGACCAGCCAGGGCTGCTCGGTGTCGAGCACGCGGAAGAACGGATAGCAGGCCGCCGCCATCACCGTCGCGCCGAGGATGCTGACCGGACGCCTGCCCCACCGGTCGGACAGCGCCCCGAAAAGCGGCACGGACGCCAGCTTCACGACCGACACGGCCATGATCCCGGTGAGCACCGGGCCGGTGGCGAGACCCGCGTCCTGGGCGTATGCGACGGAGAAGGTGCCGAAGATGTAGTACCCGCAGTTTTCCGCCGCCCCGGCGCAGATGACGATGATCATCTCCTTGGGGTACTTCCGCCACGACTCCACGAACCGGCTCTTCGCCAGCCGCTGGCGCCACGACGCCCGTCCGGCGCGGTCCGGCCGCGCGGCCTCTTCACGGGCTTGGCGCTTCAGCTCCTGCTGGAAGTCCTCCGTCTCGCCCAAAGACCGGCGCACCCACAGGCCGAACAACGTCAGCACCGCGCTGAGCAGGAACGGGATGCGCCATCCCCAGTCGAGAAACGCTTGCTGCGAAAGGGTCGTCGAAACGATCGTCATCGCACCCGTCGACAGCAACGTTCCCATGCCGGTGCCGATGGCCGGGAGGCTGCTCAGGAGTCCTCGCCAGCGCGCCGGAGCGTTTTCGAAAAGCAGGATCAGCGCGCCGGTTTTCTCCCCGCCGGCGGCGAAGCCCTGGACGAAGCGGAGGAGCGTCAGCAGCAGCGGCGCGGCGACACCGATGGATCCGTAGGTGGGCAGCAGCCCGATTCCGGTGGTGGCGATCCCCATCAGCAGCAGCGTGACCACGAGGACGTGCTTGCGCCCCTTGCGGTCGCCGAGTTCGCCGAAGTAGGCCCCGCCGAGCGGGCGCCCGAGAAAGCCGATCGCGAACGTGCCGAAAGCCGCGACCGTGCCCACCAGGGGATCTCCGCCTGGGAAGTAGAGCTTGTTGAACACCAGCGAAGCGGCGGTGGCGTACAGGGCGAAGTCGTACCACTCCACCGTGGTGCCGAAGACCGCCGCAGCGGTCACTTTCGGTTGGAAGACCGGGCGCTGTGCTGTTGGCGTACTCATGGGACTCCCTTGTCACTTACGAGTGCCACCTAGTGGTACTCTTGTGCCGCTAGATGGTTCCGTGATGTTATGGGTAGGCCGACCCCCTGACAAGGGGGTCGCGCCACCGCACCGAAAGGCGACTCATGCCCGAAACCGACTCCGCCGGCGTGCGGAGCGTGCGCCGCGCCCTGGAACTGCTGGGGATGTTCGACTCCGAACACCCCGCGCGCACCGTCCGCGAGCTGATCGACGCCACCGGGCTGGCGAAGTCCACGGTCGTCCGGCTGGCGCACACGCTCCAGCAGGAAGGTCTGCTGTGGACGCGCCCCGACGGGCTGCTGGCGCCGGGCCCGGGACTGCTGCGCTGGGCACACCTGGCGCGCGAAGCGTGGAAGCTGCCGGAGGAAGCGCTCACCTGCCTCAAGGAGTTGTCGGAGTCCAGCGGTGGCGAAACGGTGAACATCTACGTCCGCACCCACACCACCCGCATCTGCATCGCCCAGCACGAAGGCACCCAGAACCTGCGCCACGTAGTCCGGGTCGGCGACACGCTGCCCCTCTGGGGTGGTGCCGCCAGCCATGTGCTGCTCTCCCGCAGCGAACGCGAGGACGTCGAGGCGGTGGCCGAGACGTCCCCAAGGGGCGCGGAGCACGCGGACGACCTCTGGAAGCGGAGCCGGGCAGCGGCCGAGTCCGGCTGGTCGGTCAGCCACGGGGAACGCGAGGCGGGCGTCTCCGGCATCGCCGCCCCGATCTTCGCCCGCACCGGGGAAGTAGCCGCGGCCGTGGCCCTCGGCGGCCCCACCACCCGCTTCACCGACGCGCAGGTGCGCGACTGGATCCCCGTGCTCACCGGCGCCGCCGCACGGCTGACGTCCCTCGACTTCATCGGAGCCGCGCAATGACGACCGCGACCAGGAAGCTGCTGGACGGCGTGCGGGTCCTCGACCTGACCAACGTCCTCGCCGGCCCCTTCGCCAGCTACCAGCTCGCCCTGCACGGGGCCGACGTGATCAAGATCGAGATCCCGCACGTCGGAGATCTCGCCCGCAGGCTCGGCGCCGACCGGGACCTCTCCGATGACCTGCTCGGCGCATCGTTCCTCGCCCAGAACTCCGGCAAACGGTCCATGACGCTCAACCTGAAACACGAGGCGGGCCGGGAGATCCTGCTGCGCGCGGTCACCCGCGCCGACGTCCTGGTGGAGAACTTCCGGCCCGGCGTCATGGAACGCCTCGGCGTCGGCCCCGACCGGCTGCGCGAGGAGAACCCGCGGCTGATCTACTGCGCCATCTCCGGCTTCGGCCAGAGCGGACCGCTGCGCGACCGACCCGCCTACGACCAGATTATCCAGGGCCTTTCCGGCATGATGAGCGTGACCGGGCACGAGGATGACGCCCCGCTGCGCGCGGGATTCCCCGTCGCGGACACCCTCGGCGGGATGGCCGCCGCCTTCGCGATCAGCACCGCCCTCGTGCACCGCGAGCGCACCGGCGAGGGAGCCGTGCTGGACGTGTCCATGCTGGAGGCCGCCCTGACCGCGATGGGCTGGGTCACCTCCAACTACCTCGTCTCCGGTACCGATCCGCGCCCGATGGGCAACGAGAACTTCACCGCTGCGCCCTCCGGCACCTTCGCCACCGCCGATGGCCACCTCAACATCTCCGCAAACCAGCAGCACCAGTACGCCACCCTGTGCCGCCTGCTGGACCGCCCCGACCTTGTCGACGACCCGCGCTTCGCCCACCCCGCCGACCGCAAGAACAACCGCACCGGGCTCCGCGGCGAACTGGAGCGGTCGCTGCGGCTGCGAACGGCCAAGGAATGGGAGGAAGTGCTTTCGGCTGCCGGTGTTCCAGCCGCCCGGGTGCTTTCCGTGCCCGACGCGCTGGACCTGGAGCAGATCGCCGAACGCGGTTTCGTGCACCACCTGTCGTTCCCCGATGGACGCGACCGCCGGCTGTCCGTGCTCGGCAGTCCTGTGCGCGTGAACGGCAACGCCGCGGGCCCGGCCGGCACCGCGCCGCTGCTCGGCGAGCACACCCGTGACGTGCTGGCCGAACTCGGCTACGCGGACAGCGAGATCACCGAACTGCAGGAACGAGGCACCGTATGAGCACCCCCGACGCCGCCGACTGGTGGTCCACCGCGATCAGCCGCATCCGCCCCGGCGAAATCCTGCTGCGCGGCTACCCCGTCGAGCAACTCATCGGTCGCGTCACCTTCGCCGAGCAGATTTGGCTGCTGCTCCGCGGAGAACTTCCTTCCGCCGCCCAGGGTCGCCTGCTGGAGGCCGCCCTCGTCGCCGCCGTCGACCACGGCCCGCAGGCGCCGTCGATCGCCGCCGCTCGCATGGCCGCCACGTGCGGTGTCGGCCTCAACAGCGCCGTGGCCACCGGCGCCGGGCTGCTCGGCGACACCCACGGCGGCGCGGGCCAGCAGTGCATGGCGATCCTGGCCGACCTCGCCGAAGCCGACGACGTGCGCCGAGCCGCCCGCGATCTGGTCGCCTCCTGCCGCGCCGAACGCCGCCACATCCCGGGTTTCGGCCACCGCTTCCACCCCCACGACCCGCGCCGCGATCCGCTCCTCGAACTCGTCGCGGAAGCGGTCGAAGCCGGCGAAGTGCCGGGTCGCGCCTTGGAAGCAGGCCTCGCACTGGAAGCAGCGCTCGCGGAAGGCCGCTCCCGACCGGTACCCATGAACATCGACGGAGCAACCGCCATCGTCTACTCCGAACTCGGGTTTCCCCCGGAACTGGGCCGAGGGCTGTTCGTCCTCTCCCGCAGCGTCGGCATCCTCGCCCACGCCTGGGAGGAGACCCAAACCGGCGCCCGCATCAAGGGCCCGCTGCCGAAGTCCGTCCTCGCCGGATACCACGGGGAACAACCACGGCACCTGCACCGCTGACCCAGCCTGGTTCGCCGCCCGGCGCGGACCACCCGCCGGGCAGCGAACCAGGACGCGGATCTTCCTACCCGCGGCCGGTTTCCGCGAAGCGGAAGCTCGGCCCCGGTCCACCGGCGAATTTACAGTGAAGCTTGCGCATCACCCGGTCACTGGCCGTGGTTTCGGAGTACCGCTGAGGACCGCACGGGTTGGCGGGCAGCGATGGACTACGAAGCGTTCGAACTGGGAGACGTCCGGCTGCGAACACGGCGCCACCCTGCGCGACGCCAAACTGGCGTACAAGACCTACGGCGAGCTCAACGGCGACAAGAGCAACGCCATCGTCTACCCCACGGCCTTCATCGACGAAGCGCTCTGGATCGGGAGGCCTGACCGCAGCCATCACCATTGGAGCGGTCAGTTCGCGAGCCGCACCACCGACTCGACCACGACGGGCCCGTCCAGCAGGGCGAGATCGTTGTGGTCCGCGTTCGCAACGACCAGTTCGGTCGTGCCCGGCCGTATCCGGGCGACGGCTCGGCTCTCTTCTGGGGGCACGATCGAGTCGGCGCTCCCGTAGACGACGGCGACCGGGCACTGGACGTTGCGCAGGTGCGTCGCGAGCGGGAACCTGTCCAGGAGCAACAACCTCACTGGCAGGTACGGGTAGTGGCGTTGGCCGACAGAAGCGAGGTCGGTGAACGGTGACCGCAGCACCAGCCCGGCCGGTTCCTCCTCGGTCGCCAACTCGGTGACCACGGCCCCACCGAGGCTTTCGCCGAAGTAGACCAGCCGGTCCGCTGACAGGCCGGCTTCCTCGACGAAGTAGCGCAGCGCCGCACGAACGTCCTTCGCCAAGCCCTCCTCGCTCGGGTGCCCCGGGTTGCCGCCGTAACCGCGGTAGTCGAACAGCAGCACGGCCAGCCCGCGTTCGGCGAGCGCGTCGGCCAGCGGGGCCCGCAGCGACCGGTTCCCCGCGTTGCCGTTGGCGACCAGCACGCCCGCGCCGCTATGCCGACCGCGGGCCGGCAGGTACCAGGCACCCAGTTGGAGCCCGTCGCTCGTGCGCAGCACCACCTCCTCGGCGCCGCTGAGCACCGCGGCAGCCGGCGGCGGCTGGCCGAAGGGGTAGTAGATCAATCGGCGTTGGAACGCATGGATCGCGCCCAGGACCACGGCGATCACCACCACCAGGCGAGTACGACGTGCAGTACACCGCCCAGTGTGCGCCGCGTCCCGGCCTGCTGCCGGTGACCTGCCCGAAGTGGCCGCCCAGGACCCGTGAGTACTTTTCGTTGCTATAACGACGAAAAGTACTCACGAGCCTGTTGAGGTGGCCCGTCGGCTCACCGGGAGGGGGAGAAATGCGCCGACCGGCCGGGACGGTTGGCACTGTGTGGGTCATGCGCGAGCAGCTCGACCACCTAGAGGAAATGGCGCTGCAGCAGAACGTGGATCTCCAGGTCCTGCCGTTCGACGTTGAGACGCCCGGCGGCGGGATCTCGTTCGACTTCACGATGCTGCGCATCCCATCCGACGGAATCGCCGCTGACCTGGAGTTCGTGTACGTCGAATGCCTCGACGACGCCGATATCTGGACGACAAGGATGCAGCGGCGGCCTACGCCAGGCTGTGGAACCAACTTCAGGCCGCCGAGCTCTCCCCGAAGGAGTCGCTGAAGGTCATACGATCGGTGCGCAAGCAGTACTCGGAGTGAACGCGAGGTCGCACCATGATCGAACGACGTGTCCTGTCGGATGCGGCGTGGTTCAAGAGCAGCTACAGCGCGACACAAGATGCTTGTGTCGAGGTGGCGATGATTCCGGGCCAGCCTGCCAAGTTCCTTCGCGGCAAGCCATACCAACCCGAACGACACATCTTTATCCAGCTCCCCGAACAGTTGGGAACCCCTGCCTTCTCGGCCTTGACACCGGCCTTGTCGGTCGTGCCATCGGACCACGCCCAGGCGTGGACCGCGACGGCCTTCTTCCGCTTGACGGTTTCGACGGCGAGCGGCCGGATCTAGGTCCGCAATTTCAATGGAAATCGAAGGTCTGATTTCCATTGAAATTGCGGTTCATCCGCGGCGTGGGCACCTCGGCGAGCGCGGCCCGATCAGGATTCAAGCTTGGTGAGCCAGTCTCACCGCACAAACGGGTGGTGATCGTTGTGCCGACGAGGACGCGTTTGTACCTTTCGTCTTGCTAACTGCATGCCACGGCATCAGGAGGACGAATGTCCCTGCACGGACCGCGTCGACGTAGTAGGTGGTTGTTCGGTTCGACGGCGTCGGCCGCGGCACTCGTCGCCGGGCTCGCGGGGCAGCCCTCCCCCGCGACCGCACAGGACGCGAGCGCCAGCCTGCGCTTCTGGGAGCGCGCGCTGCAGCAGGAGGTCGACGCGGACAGCGCGGCGCGCATGAGCGAAGCGATGTCCACCTACACCGGCAGGGTCGGAACCGACGGCGCCACGCGCAGGGCACAGCATTCGATGGACAAGCTGGCCGAGTGGGGGTTGCACCCGAGGCTGGAGAGCTACGGCGTCCACGCCTCGGTGCCGCGCGACATCTCGGTGACCATGACCGGGCCCGAACAGCGGGAACTGGAGGTGAAGGAACCTCCTTTCCCGTGGCACGAGGGATTCGACGACGTGGTCGTCGGGTACAACGCCTACTCCCCGTCTGGGGACGTCACCGCGGACGTGGTCTACGTGAACTACGGCCTGCCGGACGACTACGCCGAGCTGGCGAAGATGGGCGTCGACGTCCGGGGCAAGATCGTGCTGGCCCGCTACGGGCAGAGCTTTCGTGGCGTGAAGTCGAAGGTGGCCGAAGAACACGGCGCCGCAGGGGTGATCCTGTACTCCGACCCGGCGGACGACGGCTTCACCAAGGGCGCCGTCTACCCCGACGGGCCGTGGCGCAACGCCGACAGCATCCAGCGCGGCAGCGTGCAGTACATCTTCCAGTACCCGGGCGACCCGCTCACACCCGGAAAACCGGCCACACCGGACACACCACGCATCGCTCCGTCCGAAGCGGACAACATGACGAGCGTGCCGACCACACCGATCTCCTACGGCCAAGCCCAGCACCTGTTGGCGGCGCTGCAAGGCCCACCTGCGCCCGAGGGGTGGCAGGGCGGTTTGGACCTGGACTACCGGGTGGGTCCCGGACCGACCCGCGTCGACCTCGACCTGGACATCGACTACCAGCAGATCCCGGTCAACGACGTGATCGTGGAGTTCCCCGGTTCCAAGCACCCGGAGCAGAAGGTGGTCCTCGGGGCGCACTTCGACTCGTGGACCTACGGCACCGAGGACGACGTGGCCGGGTGGACCACCCTGATGGAAGCGGCTCGGGCGCTGGCCGAACTGCGCGATCGCGGTTGGCAGCCGGAGCGGACCATCGTGCTCGCCGGCTGGGACGGCGAGGAGTACGGGCTGCTGGGGTCCACCGAATGGGTCGAGCAGCACCGGGCCGATCTGCTCAAGAACGCGTTGGTTTACCTCAACATGGACGGCGCGGGCGGCGGCGAGAACTTCTCCGCCGGGTCCGTTCCGGCACTCGACCGCGTGCTGACCGACATCGCCAAGGACATCCGAGATCCCGAGCACGGCACGCTGTACCGCAACTGGCAGCAGTCTTCGGGCGAGCAGAACCCGGTGCCGGAGCGGTTGGGCAGCGGATCGGACTACACGGCGTTCCTGGACCACCTGGGCATCGCCTCGGCCGAGTTCGGCACGTCGACACCGGGCGGCGAGTACCACAGCGCCTATGACGACCTGCACCTCATGCGCAACTTCCTCGACCCGGGTTACCGCTACCACGAGGTGTCCGCCGCGTACGCGGGCACTTTCGCGCTGCGCCTGGCCGGTTCGGACACCGCACCGCTGGTCTACTCCGACTACGCGGCCGCAGTCGCGGGTCACCTGCGGGATCTCGACGAGAAGCAGGCCGACCAGCAGGTTGTCGATCTCTCCCCCGCCTACGCCGCCGCTCGGGAGTGGGAGGACGCTGCCAAGCGGTTGGAGAACGGACGGCACGTCCACGCCGATGCCGTCAACGACGCGCTGATCGCCCAGGAGCGTGCGTTGACCCAACAGGAGGGTCTGCCCGGCCGGGACTGGTACAAGCACATGGTCTACGCACCGGGCCTGTACACCGGTTACGCGGTGCAGCCGTTGCCGGCGATCGATGACGCCATCACCGATCGTGACACCGCAACGGCCGAGAAGTACCGCGATCTGCTGATCGATTCCCTGCACAAGGCCGCCGAAGCGGCCCGGGAACCTGCGGGCTAGCCGCACGAAGACCGAATGTATTGAGGGTGCTGCCGATTTTGCGAAATCGGCCTTCCAGATGCGGGAGAGGTACGCGAAATCGGCACCTCTCCACGGCGGCCTTGATGGTGGGGCTGTAGCGAATGATGATCAATAGGACGATCAGGGTTCGTAGCCGCGGCACTAAACGTCGTAGTACAGCTCGAACTCGTACGGGTTCGGGCGCAGTCGCAGCGGGTCGATCTCGTGCTCTCGCTTGAAGGCGATCCAGGTCTCGATCACGTCCGGGGTGAAGACGTCACCGCGCAGCAGGAAATCCTGGTCGGCCACGAGGCTTTCCAGCACGGCATCCAGCGAGGACGGAACCTGGACGACATCGGCGGCCTCCTCCCGCGGTAGTTCGTAGAGGTCCTTGTCGATCGGGTCGGGCGGCTCGATCTTGTTCGCGACACCGTCCAGGCCGGCGAGCATCATCGCCGCGAAGGCCAGGTACGGGTTCCCGGAGGAGTCCGGGCAGCGGAACTCGATGCGCTTGGCCTTCGGGCTGGCACCGGTCACCGGGATGCGGATGCAGGCCGAGCGGTTGCGCTGGGAGTAGACCAGGTTCACCGGTGCCTCGAAGCCGGGCACCATGCGGTGGTACGAGTTCACCGTCGGGTTGGTGAACGCCAGCAGGCTCGGCGCGTGGTGCAGGATGCCGCCGATGTAGTGCCGCGCGAGGTCGGAGAGCCCCGCGTAGCCCGTCTCGTCGTAGAACAGCGGCTTGCCCTTCTTCCACAACGACTGGTGGGTGTGCATGCCGGAACCGTTGTCGCCGTACAGCGGCTTGGGCATGAACGTGGCCGTCTTGCCGTGCCGCCACGCGGTGTTCTTCACGATGTACTTGTAGAGCTGCAGGTCGTCCGCGGCGTGCAGCAGCGTGTTGAACCTGTAGTTGATCTCGGCCTGGCCCGCGGTGCCGACCTCGTGGTGGGCCTTCTCCACGGTGAAACCCGCATCGATCAGGTTCAGCACGATCTCGGCGCGCAGATCCGCCAGGTGGTCGGTGGGCGGGACCGGGAAGTAACCCGCCTTGTACTTGATCTTGTAACCCTGGTTGCCCCCGTCCTCGGCGCGGCCGGTGTTCCACCAGCCCTCGATGGCGTCGATCTCGTGGAACGAGGTGTTCTCGGCATTCTCGAACCGCACCGAATCGAAGAGGTAGAACTCGGCTTCCGGCCCGAAGTAGGCCAGGTCGGCGATGCCGGAGTCGGCGAGGTACTGCTCTGCCTTGCGCGCGATGTTGCGCGGATCGCGGCCGTAGGGCTGCAGCGTGAACGGATCGTGCACGAAGAAGTTGAGGCTCAACGTCTTGTTGGTGCGGAACGGGTCCAGTCGAGCGGTGTAGGGATCAGGCAGCAGGAGCATGTCCGACTCGTGGATCGCCTGGAATCCGCGCACCGACGACCCGTCGAAGGCGATGCCTTCGACGAAGATCTCGGCGGCGAACGACTTGGCGGGCACCGCGAAGTGCTGCATGATGCCCGGGAGGTCGCAGAACCGGACATCGATGAACTTCACGTCCTCATCGGAGATGAACCGCAGGACCTCCTCCGGGCTGTTGAACATCGCTACCTCCAAAATTCTCGGTCTGGTTTCAGGAAGCGAGCGCCCGGCGCAGGAACTGCCCGGTGTAGCTGGTCTCGTCGTCGGCGACCGCTTCGGGAGTGCCCGTGGCGACCACCCGGCCACCGGCCGATCCGGCCTCGGGCCCCAGGTCGATGATCCAGTCGGCGGTCTTGACGACCTCGATGTTGTGCTCGATGACGATGACCGTGTTGCCGGCGTCCACCAGCCGTTGCAGCACGTCGAGCAGCTTGTGGACGTCGTCGAAGTGCAGTCCCGTGGTGGGCTCGTCCAGGATGTACGCGGTGCCGCCGTTCGAGCGCCGGGTGAGCTCCGTCGCGAGCTTCACCCGCTGCGCCTCACCACCGGACAACGTCGGCGCGGGCTGCCCCAGCCGCACGTACCCCAGCCCGACGTCGACCAGCGTGCGCAGGCGGCGGGCGATGCCCGGCAACGCCCCGAAGAACTCCAGCGCCTGTTCGATGGGCATTTCCAGGATCTCCGCGATCGTCTTCCCCTTGTAGCGCACGTCCAGGGTTTCGCGGTTGTACCGGGCCCCACCGCACTCCTCGCACGGCACGTACACGTCGGGGAGGAACTGCATCTCGATCCGGATGGTTCCGGCGCCGGCACATGCTTCGCAGCGTCCACCCGGCACGTTGAAGGAGAACCGCCCCGGCCGGTAGCCGCGGACCTTGGCCGTGGTGGTGGCGGCGAACAGGTTGCGGATGGGATCGAACGCCCCGGTGTAGGTCGCGGGGTTGGAACGCGGCGTGCGGCCGATCGGCGACTGGTCGACGTGGACGACCTTGTCGATGCTGTCGATTCCCGTGATGGAGCCGTGCTTTCCCGGCACCGCGCGGGAGCCGTGCAGCTTCCGGGCCAGCCCGTTGTAGACGATGTCATTGACCAAAGTGGACTTCCCCGAACCGGAAACGCCGGTCACGGCGATCATGCAGCCCAGCGGGAAGGACACGTCGATGCTGCGCAGGTTGTGCTCCCGCGCCGCGTGGACCGTCAGGACGCGGTTGCGGTCGACCGCGCGCCGCACGGCCGGTACCGGGATCTTGCGGCGACCCGTCAGGTATTCGGCGGTCAGCGACTTCTGGTTGGCCAGCAAGGTGTCCAGCGGACCGCTGTGCACGATCGTCCCGCCGTGCTCACCCGCGCCGGGACCGATGTCCACGACCCAGTCGGCGGCGCGGATGGTGTCCTCGTCGTGTTCGACGACGATCAGCGTGTTGCCGAGGTCGCGCAGCCGGGTCAGCGTTGCGAGCAAGCGGTGGTTGTCGCGCGGGTGCAGGCCGATCGAAGGTTCGTCCAGCACGTAAAGGACTCCGGCCAGCCCGGAGCCGATCTGCGTGGCCAAACGGATCCGCTGGGCCTCTCCCCCGGCGAGCGTGCCCGCCGCCCGATCCAGCGACAGGTAGTCCAGCCCGACATCCAGCAGGAAACCCAGGCGCGCCTGGGTTTCCGAGAGCACCCGGTCGGCGATCGCGCGTTCGCGGCGGCCGAGCACCAGGCCGCGCAGGAACTCCGCGCAGCCCGCCACCGACAGCGCGGACACCTCGGCGATCGAGCGCTTTCCCAGCGTCTTGTGCTCCAGCGTGACGGCGAGGACTTCCGGTTTCAAGCGGGCGCCCGCGCATTCCGGGCAGGGCACTTCCCGCAGGTAGCCCTCGTACCGCTGGCGCAGGTAGTCCGACTCGGTCTGCTCCAGGCGGCGCTCCAGGAACGGAATCACTCCCTCGAAGCGGGCGTAGTAGGACCGCCGCCGGCCGTAGCGGTTGCGGTACTGCACGTGGATCTGGTCGTCGGAGCCGTAGAGCACCGCTTTCTGGACCCTCGCGGGCAGCCGTCGCCACGGGGTGTCCATCGAGAAGCCCCGGGCGTCGGCCAAGGAGCTCAGCAGGCGCTGGAAGTACTCGCTGGTCTGACCGCCCTGCCACGGCGCCACGGCACCATCCGCAAGCGACAACTCGGGATTCGCGATCACCAGTTCCGGGTCGACCTCGCGGCGCACCCCGATCCCGGTGCACACCGGACATGCGCCGTACGGGGAGTTGAAGGAGAAGGACCGCGGCTCGAAGTCCTGCACGCCGATGGGGTGGCCGCGGGAGCACGCGAGGTTCTGAGAGAACGACCACTGCCGGTCCAGCGACCGCGGCGGCTGGTCGACGAACTCCACGATCACGACCCCGTCCGCCAGTCCCAGCGCCGCCTCCACCGACTCCGTCAAGCGCTGCCTCGCCTCCGGTTTGACCACGAGCCGGTCGACGACCACTTCGACGGAGTGCTTCTCCTGCTTCTTCAGCTTCGGCACGTCGTCGAGGTGGTGCACCTCGCCGTCCACCGACACCCGCGCGTAACCCTGCGATCGCAGGCGGGCGAACAGTTCCGCGTACTCGCCCTTGCGCCCGCGCACCACCGGCGCCAGCACCTGGAACCGGGTGCGCTCGGGCAGGGCCAGTACCTGGTCGACGATCTGCTGCGGGGTCTGCCTGCTGATCCGCTCGCCGCAGACCGGGCAGTGCGGCTCGCCCACGCGGGCGTACAGCAGCCGCAGGTAGTCGTAGACCTCGGTGACGGTGCCCACCGTCGACCGCGGGTTGTGGCTGGTGGCCTTCTGATCGATCGACACCGCGGGCGAGAGTCCTTCGATGACTTCCACGTCCGGCTTGTCCATCTGGCCCAGGAACTGCCGCGCGTACGCCGACAGCGACTCCACGTACCGGCGCTGGCCTTCCGCGAAGATCGTGTCGAACGCCAGGGAGGACTTCCCGGAACCGGACAGACCCGTGAACACGATCAAGCTGTCCCGGGGCAGGTCGACACCCACGCCGCGCAAGTTGTGCTCACGCGCGCCACGCACGACCAGTCGGTCAGCCACGGCTCAAGAACCAGACCACGTCAGGACAACACAGCCAGTTTGGCACAGTGCCGCGCCGTGGCGCACCGCAGCGGCGGGCCCAGGCCCTCCGGCAAAGCCCCTGGCGCACCCGGGCCTGAGTTGTCCAGTTGACCGCACCAAGCATCTGCGGAGGCAGCTGGTGGCAGGTCGGGCGAACAATTGCCGGAAGCGGCGCCCGTCGTGTGGAGACCTACCGACTCACAGGACGGAGCCTGCCGGAAGGTGCACAAGGCCTCCCCCTCGCGGGCCCACGATTCCCAACCTGGCGAGGACCGACCGGGGGCTTACAGGCACTCAGGCCGTACCGGTGAGAACTCGCTCCAGGTAGGGGTTGATCAGGATTCCTTTCGGATCGAGAGATTGGCGGATCCGCTGCACGTCGTTCCAGCGTGGATAGCGGGGCGCGAGGCTGCTTGCGGTGTGGGAATGCAGCTTCGCCCAGTGCGGGCGACCATCAAAATCGCTAAGAACCCTTCCGGCGACCTGATAAATCTTGTCGTGCGGGCTGTACGCATCGGTCGCCAAATTGACGTATCCCGTCGGGCGCCCGTAAGCCGGGCTGAGCGGGATGTCATTGCCGGACGCCACCCGTATCTCCAGGGGCAGCGAAACCACCTCGCCGGACGACGGTAGTACTCGACGCAACTCTTGCAACACCTGCCTCAACGCCTCGAGCGGCACGGCGTACTCCATCGACACCACGCGTACGCGTTGTGGAAACGTGAAAATGCGATGGCTCACGTCGACGAACGACCGAAGCGGGCGGCGCGTCAGGACTTTGGAGGCAAATGGCACGAGCGCAGCACCGCGCCGGTGGGCCCAGAGCACACCTTGCAGTCCGGCATGGCCCGCCAGGTAGTGATCTCGCCACGCCTGCCACCGTGACGGGGGCCGCAGCGGCGCCGTCGTGCGCGACATGGCCCGGATGTGTACCTGGTCGCTCCACATGGGCGAGAAGAAGACGGGGTGGTCAATGCTCTCGACGTGTTCGGGCAGGCGCTCAATGAACCGGGCGAATGGCTCTGTTCTCTCCTCGAGGCTGAGCGAAAATGCCGGTACGCAACGAAATGTGATCGTAGAGATCACTCCCAGAGCGCCCAAGCCCAGCCGAGCAGCCGAGAACACGTCCGGTTCGGACGTCGCCGAGCACTCCACGAGCTCCCCGCGTCCCGTGACGAGCCGCATACTCGCGATCTGACTCGACAGGCAGCCATAGCGGGTGCCCGAACCGTGTGTCCCCGTCGAGACCAGGCCGGCCGCGGTTTGAACGTTGATGCTCCCCATGTTCTCGATCGCGAGTCCGTACCGGTCCAACTCGGCGTTGATGCGCCAGAGCGGTGCGCCGGCTTGGACCGTGACCGTCATGGCGGCGGGGTCCACTGCGATGACATCAGCGTACTCGTGCAGATCAACGAGGGTACTGTCCGTGCTGACCAGTGGCGCGAAGGAGTGCCCGTTTCCGGCGACGCGTAGCGGCTGGCCGGTGGAACATGCGTCCCGCACTTGCTGGACCAGCTCGTCCTCACTGCGCGGGCTGACGCGACGGGCCGGGTGGCACCGGGCGGACCCTGCCCAGTTCGTCCAATCCCCGCTGGCGCCAGCGGTACCGGTCATGGCAGGAACCTGTGCGAGGCGTAGCCGACTTCCTTGTAAATCCACTTGTACGTCTCGGAAATTCCGTCGCGCAGCGAGATGGATGGTGCCCAGCCGAGCTGTTTGCGGATGAGCGTGTTGTCGCTGTTTCGTCCCCGCACACCTTGAGCAGCGGAAAGGTTGTGGTGCCGGGTTAGTGAGCAGCCAGCGAGTTCCTGGACCAGATCGACAAGTTGGTTGATGGTGACGAGCTCCTCGCTGCCCAGGTTGAGTGGCTGGTCGCAGTCGCTGCGCATGATGCGGAGAATGCCCTCGACGCAGTCGTCGATGTAGGTGAAACTCCTGGTCTGCTCCCCGTCGCCCCAGATCTCGATCTTGTCGTCGCCGTTAATCACCGCAGCGGCGATTTTCCGGCAGATCGCGGCCGGGGCTTTCTCGCGTCCGCCGTCCCACGTTCCATGCGGGCCGTAGATGTTATGGAAGCGGGCTACCCGGGTGCGCAGGCCGAAGTCCTCGGAGAAATGCCGGCACATGCGCTCGTCGAAGAGCTTCTCCCACCCGTAACCGTCTTCGGGCATCGCCGGATAAGCCATCTCTTCCCGCAACGCTTCAAGATCCGGGGCGGTCTGGTGGGCGGCGGCGTAGACACAGGCGGACGAGGAGAAGAAGAATCGGTCCACGCCGGCATCGCGGCTGGCCATCAGCAGGTGCGTGTTGATCAGCACTGACAACATGCAGCGGGCCTTGTTGCCTTCGATGAAACCAATGCCACCCATGTCGGCGGCCAGGTTGTAAACCTCGTCCATCCCGTCGGCCGCCGCGTGTGCTGCGTCGAGAAGAGACAGATCGGCCACGACGTTCTCCGCGTCGGGATGTACCTGGAACCACTCGTCAACCGGTTTGCAGTCGACCACTCGAACGCGGTAGCCCTCGCGCAGCAGGCGAGCGGCCAAGTGCCCGCCGATGAAGCCCCCACCGCCGGCGACGAGAGCTGAACTACTGTGGTCACTCATGGCAATCAACTCCTCTAGACATATACGATCAATCCGGAAAGCGCCGATTGTTTCGACGTTTTGCAAGGCAATCCGCAGCCCTTGCCGTTAGGGCTTTCTCCTAGTCATCGATACCTCGCGTTGCACACGGACTAATGTGCGATCAGGTACTCCGGGGTGTCAGGGCACGAGGATCTCCTCGAAGCGGTCGGCTATCGGCTTGATCGCAAAAGCACGGCGAGCGTACTGCCGTCCCGCGCTTCCCATGCGCTGACGACGCGCGGGGTCAGCGAGCAGGGCGAACGCCGCTTCCACGTATTCATCCGGGTCGTCTGGGCTGACTACGTGCCCCGCTCCGATTTCCGCAAGCAGCTGCGCGGCACGATTCGTCGAGGGGATAGCAGCGAGCACCGGGCGTCCGGCGCATAGATAGGCCAGCACCTTGGAGGGAACTGACATCTGACCCGCTTCTGTGCTCAGCCCAGCGAGTAGCACGTCAGCCGCCGCGAACATGCGCGGGACGTGGTCGTAGGGCTGAAAGTCGTATAACTGCAGCCGACGTATTCCTAGTGCGCGTGCACTTTCCAGTGCACGGCGGCCGCTTCCCTCGCTGACGACGAACAGGACGCCGGTGTTCCGGGCATCGCATGCCTTCGCCAACCGCACCAGCAGGTCTGCGCCGTGACGATCGTCCAGCGTACCGGAGTAGAGGAAAATGGGCTCTCCGGAGCTGCGGTAGGAGCTTGCCGGTGCCCAGTCGTCGCTGGCGCATTCCATTTCTGCTAGCGGCGCCCAGTTCTCTATCACCGTGATGTGCTCCGGCTGCACCCCCCACTGACGAACGAAAGCCGCGAACGGCTCTGCGATGGCAACAACCGCATCGCTGCTCAGCAAGGTGGCCTTCTCGCACCGTGCGGTGCGTTCCCAATCGTTGGGGCGGGTCTTCGCTCTGGGTGCACGCGCGGAGTAGACATCCTGCAACCAGTACACGAACCGGATTCGCTGCTCAGCGCAGGTTCGCTGGATGTGCCGCTGAATCGGGACCGGGCTATTCCCCGAAATCACCACGTGGGGTTTGAAGTCTCTGATGAGGCTGGCGACGTCTTGGCCGTATGTGTCAGGACCCGAACTCGGGTGTTGTTGCCGAGGCACACCAATGATCGACAGGCGGCCGGAATCTGGTTTTCCGGCCTGCAGATTCCCTTGTCCGACTGCGATGGCCGAGCAGTACACATGACGGACATCATGTCCTCGCCGTGCCAATTCGCGGCTGAGTTCGATTTGGAACGGATGCCCCAGGTAATCGTGGACAACTATGCGCGCGGGGCGTTGACTGGCAATGATGACCTCCGGATGCCGTTTCCAGCTACACCCGCGCGGCTTGCCGGATCGCCGCACAGCCGCGGACGCCGTGCTTGGCGCACTCCGATGGGTACGGTTGGCGCGTAGCTCGGTCCAGCATGAGAATGTTCGGGATGTGTGTGGAATGGGCGTTGAAATGCGGTGAAGCTCCGGGAAAGCGGATCGCCCGGCGAGGCTGACCCAAGCTTGCGAGGTCGGTCTGCGCTCGACCAGCGACCTTGGCCTGCGGCATCCCATGCCGGACCCTCCTTTCGCTGTGCCAGAGCCCACCACGTTTTTGTCTGAGCAGGCAGTACCCAAGGCGCCGTTGCCTTGGCCGTGCGCCCCAAGGTTGCTGCGGTTGGCGCCGTCACTTCTTATCCGAACGGCGCATCAGGCTCAGCGATCTAGGGGAAGAAGTGCACTAAGGTTGCCCCTTCGGGCCGCTGTTTGCCGCGTCTGGCTCAGGTCGTGCGATTCCCAGACGACCATGGGGGGCCTTGAACGGACCGCGCAGTGTGATGCCACGGTCAGCGCCGAGGCTCGTGAGCGGATCGAGGCGTGGTGCACGTTCGCTATTCCATAAATTCACGCCGTGAGGAAAGTCATGATCGACGCGCGCCAGCGGAATACCGCGTTCCTGGTCGCCGGCTGCTTCTTCATGGAGAATTTGGACAGCACAATCGTCACCACGGCCGCCCCTAACATCGGCGAGTCGTTCGGCGTGCCACCGACTGCGGTCGGTCTGGTGATGACGGCTTACCTCGTCACCTTCTCCGTGCTGATCCCACTTAGCGCCTGGCTGACCAGCAGGCTGGGTGTCCGGCCGGTGTTTCTGGCCGCCATCGTGATTTTCACCCTGGCCTCGCTCGGTTGTGCAGCCAGCGGCAGCCTTCCGGTGTTGGTGGCCATGCGTGTGCTGCAGGGCGTCGGAGCCGCGATGATGGTGCCCGTCGGGCGGATGGCAGTGCTGTCCAGGACGGATAAGCCCGACCTGTTGCGGATGATGGCCTACATCGTGTGGCCCGGTCTGCTGGCACCCGTCGTCGCACCGCTAGCCGGTGCACTGATCACCACGTATGCGTCCTGGCAGTGGCTGTTCCTGATCAACGTGCCGCTCGGCGTGTTCGCCTCTGTTGCGGCGTGGAAACTGGTCGGGGAAGCCGACAGCGGTACCGCCCAGCGACCACTGGACTGGCTCGGCCTGGTGCTCACCTGCGGCGGGCTCGGCGGGCTCACCTTTACCGCGCACCTGATTTCGGACAGCGACACGGGCTGGCCGGTGACCACCACGCTGACCGCGCTGTGTCTCGCCGGCCTCGGCGTGGCAGGCTGGCACCTGCTGCGCACCCCTAACCCGCTGGTCGCCCTGCACACGCTGCGCGTGCCGACCTTCCGTCTCTCCCAGTCAAGCGGGTTCCTGTTCTGGATCGTGGTCGGAGCCGCACCGTTCTTGTGCCCGCTGATGTGGCAGAACGTGTTCGGCTACAACGCGATCACCTCGGGCACGATGGTGCTTTTCATCTTCGTCGGCAACCTGGCGATCAAGCCGGCGACCACCCCGATGCTCAACCACTTCGGCTTCCGGCCGGTGCTGCTCGCAGCCACGATCACCCTCGCGCTGTCCATGATCGGTCTCGGCTTTACCACCGCCTCCACCCCGTTACCCGTGCTCGCCGCGCTGGCCTTGCTGTCCGGGGTTGCCCGCTCCGTGGGGCTGACCGCGTACGCCACGATCGGGCTCAGCGATGTCCCGCCCGAGCAGATGCGCGACGCCAACACGCTGGCTGCCACCACGCAGCAGTTGTCCACCGGGCTGGCCATCGCGCTGGCCACGGTGGCTCTGCGGCTCGGCGCGCCCCTGGGTGAGATGGTGTTCGGTGCGCGCAGTGGGGCGGCCTATACCGTGGCCTTCACCCTGCTCGGGCTGACCGCGCTGATCGCCACCGCCGGGGCGTTACGCCTCCACCCACAGGCCGGCAACGCCGTGCGCACGCAGGCGAGCGCCACCTCCACCCGGCAACCAAGCTGATGCGTTCCGCACGGGTCTCAGCCGTCCTGAACGCCAGCCCATGCGGCCAAGCGCGCGAATTGATCGGCTCGCCGGCCCCTCGCCGAATTAGCCAGCAGGGTCATCCACGCCACCACAACAAGATCAACTACCCGAAGCGGCCCTGGACGAGTAAGTCCGAAATCGATACCGCGACCGCCCTCGGGTTTGCTTGGTGGGTGACGGCGTCGTGGGTGGTGACGGAAGGTCATTTACGGGCACAAAGCCGCGCGCGTTCGTGCTCAACCTGTGCACGAGGCTTGGGTTCTCGCTCGCATCATGCTTGGGTCCAGCGGGAGCCAATTCAGTGATCACCCTGGGAGAACGCGATGCCGGAGAAGCTGACCGTCGATCTTCACCCGATCTTCCGCAGCGACAGGGACATCGACAACGCGGTACGCAACGCGATCTTCCGTGCCGCCGGCCAGAACGTGCCGCTCGTCGAGATAATTCCAGGCAAGGGCTCCGACAAGCTCAAGAACCGCGTTCTCGCGATGCTGAAGCAGCCCCACATCAAGAAGCTGTACCGGCGTGTGGAGGTGGCCCCCGGCAACGACGGGATGGTGCTGGTGCACTTGAGGTAGGCGAACACCGCCACATCCAGGGCGGCATCCTGGAGACAGGCGAACGGTGTTCAAGATCAGTTTGTGCGGCTGCGCCGCGACGCAGCCGGGTTGCGCGGAACGGGACTAGAAGCTGATCCGCAGTTCGTCCCCGTCCCCTCCCCTGAAACACGGAATTCACCGCCGGTAGCCGAATCGTCACTATTCGGCACCGGTTTTCGCCGCTGATCGCCGCTCTCCGCACACGTTCGGATACTGGGAATTACATTCCCACTCACTGGGAGAACTCGCTGGGCGGCTGGGCAGCGCCGACGTAGCGTGCCCGCCGTGACAAGCCCGGAAACCAACCGGATAGCCGGTAGGCGAGCAGCGCAGATCCTGGCGGTGTTCGCCGAGCGGGAGAGCGTGACCGCGGAGGAGATCTCCGCCGTCACCGGCATCCCGTCGAGCGCCGTGTACCGGCACCTGACGGCGTTCGTCGAGATCGGCCTGGTGCACCAGGCGCGCACGCGCGGTCGCTACTGCGCCGGATCGCTGACGGTGCAGATGGCCGAGAACTACCGGCGCGAAGTGCTCAGCCAGGGCGGGGTGAAGCGCCGTCTCCGGGGGCTGGCGACCGACACCGACGAACTCGCCGCGTTCCTCATCGCCCGCGACAACGACGTGCTCTGCGTCGAAGCGGCCGAGGGGACGCGGGTCGTCCGGTGCAGCTTCTCCCCTGGGCTGAGCAAGCCGCTCACCTTCGGCGCGAGCGCCCAGGCATTGCTCGCGCACTTGCCCGAGGACCGGGTCGCACGTGCCGCCGTGGCGCACGGGCTGACCACCGCGCAGGTCCAGAAGTTGGAGATCGACCTGCGGCGCGTGCGGGACCAGGGCTTCGCGGTGAGCGTCGGCCAGGTCGATCCGGGCGTGTGGGGCGTGAGCGTGCCCGTGTTGGACCGGAAGCAAGACCTCGTCGGCGTGGTCAGCACGATGGCCCCGGATTTTCGCGTCCGACCGCGGCGCGATTCGCTCATCACGCTCACGCACGCCGCCGCGCAGGACATCAGCAGACTGGAGGATCACGCGTGAGCACACCCGTTGTTCGCTGGAGCGGACGCGTTGACGGGCCCGGCCCGGAACATCGCCGGTGGCACAACGCCATCAACGCGTCACCGGGCGCCACTGGCGTCTCGCTGATCGGTTTTCCCAGCGACGAGGGAGTCCGCCGCAACGGCGGCCGGCCGGGCGCGCAGGCGGGCCCGGGCGCGATCCGCGCGGCCCTGGGTTCGTTCGCGATCCAGCCGGAGGTCGTCGTGCACGACGCCGGCGACGTCGAGGTCGCCGGTGACGACCTCGAAGCGGCACAGGACGGCCTCGCCGAGGCGGTCGGGAAACAGCTCGGCGCCGAGAATCTCCCGTTCGTGCTCGGCGGCGGGCACGAAACGGCCTACGGCTCCTACCTCGGGCTCGCCCGGAGCGGCCTGCTGGACGGACGGCGGCTGGGCGTGCTCAACCTCGATGCGCACTTCGACCTCCGGGAAGCCGATCGCCCGACCTCCGGCACCCCGTTCCGCCAGATCGCCGCCGCGGAAGCCGAGCGCGGCGCCGAATTCACCTACACCGCAATCGGAATCAGCCAGCCGGGCAACACGGCCGCGCTGTTCACCACCGCGGCCGAGCTCGGTGTGCGCCACCTGTTGGACCTCGACTGCCAGGAGCGGCACATCGAGGACGTTCTCCAATTCGTCCGGGCCTTCGCCTCGGACGTCGACGCGCTGTACCTGTCGATCGATCTCGACGTGCTCCCCGCCGCGCAGGCGCCGGGGGTCAGCGCCCCTTCGACCCTCGGCGTACCCGCCGCCGTCGTCATCGAGGTGTGCCGGCTGGTCGGCAGCGACCCGAAGCTCGTCCTGGCCGACATCACCGAACTGAACCCCACCTACGACATCGACAACCGCACCGCTCGGGTCGCAGCTCGCCTCGTGCACACGATCGCGATGAGCGCCGCCGGTCGATCCGTCCCGGAAGGACACTGAAATGCCCCGTCAGCGAACCTGGGCGCGGCTAGCCACCGCGCTGCTCACCGGCCTGGCGGCCTGCCTGCTCGTGCCCACGAACGCGGCGGCCGCGGCAGAACCTCCCCCCACCGGCAAGCTCGCGGCACTGCGGTCCGGTCAGCTCCCGCTCCGGGTCGGCACCGACGCGACCTTCCCGCCGTTCGAGTTCACCGACGCCCAGGGAAACCAGCTCGGTTTCGACGTCGACCTGGTCCGAGCGCTGGCCGCGCGGGCCGGCATCAAGAACGTCGAGTTCGTCCAGATGCCGTTCGGCAACATCGTGCCCGCACTTCAGGCAAACCAGATCGACGTGGGCTCCTCGGCGATCTACATCAGCGCCGAACGCGCCAAAGCCGTCGACTTCTCGGACATCTACTACCCCGGCGGCCTCGCGATCTTCGCCAACGAGAAGGACAACTCCATCGCGTCGCTGGCGGACCTCGCGGGCAAGCGGGTCGCCGTCCAGGTGGGCACGAAGTCCGTGGACTGGCTCAAGCAGCACCAGCCCGCCGCGCAGCTGATCACCGTGCAGACCAACGAGCAGATGTTCTCGTCGGCTCGGCTTGGGCAGGCCGACGCCGTCGTGACCGGCGCGCCCGCCGGGAAGTACTTCATCGCCCAGCAGGGCGGCCTCAAGCAGGTCGGTGACCGGCTGACCGACGAGAACTACGGCTACGCGTTCCAGAAGCTCGATCCGGACCTGCGGGACGCGTTCAACACCGCGCTCAAGCAGATACGCGACGACGGCTCGTACCAGCAGATCACCGAGAAATGGTTCGGTGCGGAGACCACGGCGACCAAGCCGGCCGAGCGCCCCCTGTTCAACGTCACCACCATCATCGAGTCCTCGGGGCAGATCTGGCAGGGACTGCTCGTCAGCATCCAGGTCATCCTGAGCGCACTGGTGCTGAGCCTGCTGCTCGGCACCGTCGGCGGCTTCGCCAAGCTCAGCCGGATCCCGCCCGTCAGGTGGCTGGGCAGCGCCTACGTCTCGGTGATCCGCGGAACTCCGTTCGTGGTCCAGCTGTTCTTCATCTACTTCGGACTCCCCCAGCTCGGTCTGCAGTTCCCGCCCATGGCCGCCGGGATCATCGCGCTCGGGCTCTACAGCGGCTCGTACGTGACCGAGATCTTCCGCGGTGCCGTGCAGTCCGTCGACCGCGGCCAGCTGGAAGCGGCGCGCTCGTGCGGGATGCCGCACGCCTCGGCAATGCGCCACGTGATCATCCCGCAGGCCTTCCTGCGCATGCTGCCGCCGCTTGGCAACGAGTTCGTCTCGATGACGAAGAACTCGGCGCTGGTGTCCTTCGTGACCATCCACGAGCTGTTCCTCGTGGGACAGACGATCATCTCGCGCACCTTCGACGCGTTGACGGTCTACCTGTTCATCGGCCTGCTCTACTACCTGCTCACCAACCTCATCGGTTTCGCGACGAGCACCATCGAGAAGAAGATGGCGGTGTACATCTGATGGCACTACTCGAAGTTCAGGACCTGACCAAGGTCTACGGCGACGTCAAGGTGCTGCGCGGGGTCGACTTCACGATCGAACCCGGCCAGGTGGTCGCGGTGATCGGTCCCAGCGGCGGCGGCAAGTCCACGTTCCTGCGCTGCCTCAACCTGCTGGAGGCCCCGACCTCCGGCAGCGTGCGGTTCGACGGCGAAGAGCTGACGGGACGCGGTGTCGACCTCGACCGGTTGCGGTCCCGGATGGGCATGGTGTTCCAGCATTTCAACCTCTTCCCCAACATGACCGCGCTGCGCAACGTCGTGCTGCCCCAGATGAACGTGCTCAAGAGGTCGAAGACCGAGGCCGAGGCGAAGGCGCGCGACCTGCTGCAGCGCGTCGGGATGCTCGAACGCGCCAACGCCTACCCCAACAGGTTGTCCGGCGGGCAAAAGCAGCGCGTCGCGATCGTCCGCGCAGCCGCGATGGACCCGAAGCTAATGCTGTTCGACGAGCCGACCTCAGCGCTGGACCCCGAGGTCGTCCAGGACGTCCTCAACATCATGTCCGAGCTCGCCGACGACGGCATGACCATGGTCGTCGTCACCCACGAGATGGGCTTCGCCCGCAAGGTCGCCGACCGCGTCGTCTTCGTCGACGGCGGGAAGATCGTCGCCGACCTCCCACCGGCGGAATTCTTCTCCGACAGAAACACCAATCCCCGCATCCGCGCCTTCCTGGACAAGGTCCTCTGATGTGATGAAGGGGCGGGGCCTCGCTCCTGGTGGGTTTCCCCCGGCGGATGCCGGGGTTTCTCACATCCACGTCCACCAGGCCCGCTGACCAGGTGGGTGCGCAATTTCGTGAGAAATTGACGTTCACCCGGGTGAACGTCAATTTCTCACGAAATTGCGCACCCACTGTCGCCCACTCTGCACTCAATGGCGTACTACGAGCTCTTCGTCGGGGCCGCCGGGCCACCGATCCCACATCGCGGCATTAGCACTCGGTTCCGCCTCGCAATGACGTGCGTCGCAAAGTGCGACAGTGACGTGGCTGATATCGGCCTAGCTTCATATGCGTCGGCCCCAACAAAGCTGAGACGAGTCGACGGCGGTCGACCCGAACAGTGTTCGAGGTGATCAAAGCTGATCACGATGCCCCGAGGAGGGACAGGAGGCGATACCCGTGCTTCTCTCCACCCAGCGCGAACGGGCCGAGCGCCCGCACGACCGACTTTCCTCGTGCCCTTCCCAGCCCGGGGAGGCGGAGGTCCTGCGGTTCGGTCACCGTTATGCGGACCTCCGCGATCGTCGCCTAACGGACAGGCTGATCCTTGAGGATGCTGCGGAGGAGCGCGAGGAGCGCAACGCATCACTTGCCACTTCCACCGACGATGGGTGCACGAGTGCATAGGTTCGCCTGTGCACGTGATCATCGTGACCGGGCATCGATGGTGTCGTCGCTGCGAGGCCGAGGCGTTGGTCGCGGTAGACGAACTGACGGGTTCGGTCGCAGTGACCTGCACGCGTTGCCACAGGTGCCCTGGCACCGAGGCGACACGGCAAATACTCCGCACCTGCCGGGCCAGCCTGGCCGCCACCCGGGAGAGCGGCCGCGTTAACGCGTACCACCAAGAGCCCGCGGAGGCGGCGTGATGAATTCCCGGTTGGCGAGCAAGGGAAGTCCAAGATTGTCTCGGTGGTCAGGACCGGCACACCATCCTGAGCACTGCCGAGTCCGTCCGGTCGGTCGGCGTGCCAGTGCTGTAGTTGTCGACACCGTGCGGACCCGGGAGTGATGCGCGTTACGCACGCAACCGAAACTTGCACGGGCCAGCCTCGAAGTAACGGCCGTCAGTGGACATCGGCCATCCAACCGATCCGATCAGCGAAAACCGTGGTCATTATGTTCGTTTCTTCAGCTTTGGAGTCTCTGTCCGAGACCACCAGCTACGTAGGACGCCGACACGAGCTCGCGCAGGTCCGAAGCTTCCTGTCCCGGTCGCGGCTACTCACGTTGACCGGAGTCGGCGGCGTGGGCAAGACCCGGTTGGCGCGGCGGTTCGCCACAGAGGTGCGCCGAATATTCCCGGATGGTGTGCGGCTTGTCGACTTCACCTCAATCTGTGACGGCAGGTCGTTCGCGCCGACGGTGGTCGAGGCATTCGGGCTCCCTGAGTGCATCGGCGATGCCGGAATCGATACGGTGGCGAAGGAGCTCGCTAACAAGCAGTCACTGCTTGTGCTCGACAACTGTGAGCACCTGGTGGAGGCGTGCGCCAAGTTCGCTGACGCGGCACTGCGCGCTGCGCCAGGGTTGCGGATCCTGGCGACGAGCCGGGAAACTCTGTCGATCCTCGGCGAGTGCGTCCTGCCGGTGCCGAGCCTGTCGGTGCCGCCCGTTGGTGTGACGCTGTCCCCAGCGGCGCTGGACGAGTACGACGCGGTGCGCTTGTTCGTGGATCGCGCCGATGCGCTGGTCTACGGGTTCGTACTCGACGACCGAAACGCCGCGGCTGTGGCGACGCTCTGCCGGCGATTGGACGGAATACCGCTGGAGATCGAAATAGCGGGCTTCGGCTGCGGGCGCTATCGGTGCACCAGATCGTAGAACGATTACCGGACAGGTTACAGCTGTTGACGACCTCTTCCAGCGTTGCCCGATCACCGCTGCATCGCGATGCGCGTGCCTCGGCGGAGTGGAGTTCCGAACTCTGCTCGAAGCATGAGCGCGCGCTGTGGGCCCGCCTGTCGGTGTTTCCTGGCGAGTTCGATCTAGAGGCGGGCGAGAAGGTCGGCGCGGGCAGCGGGATACGGGCTGACGACGTGGTCTATTACCTGACCCACCTGGTCAAGAAGTCGATCTTGGTTCGGATCGATCAGGACTCGCGCGCACGGTACTGGCTGCCGGAGACGTTTCGGTGTTATGGCCGCGAATTGCTGAGCGAGTCAGGGGACGAAGCCTCGGTCATGCTGCGGTATCGCGACTGGTGCAAGTCCTCGGTGCCGCCGGCGACCAGCGGGGGGCCTAACCCCATAAGCACCGCTGTGAAAGAGCCAGTCGCGGCGCCCACACTCACGGCTCGCCCGGCCGGGACCGAGGCTCGATTCGTGTTGACTCGCCGGGAATTGCAAATCGCCGAGTTGGTCTCGCGGGGTTTGCGTGACAAAGAGATCGGAGCGATTTTGATGATCGCCCCTCGAACGGTCGAATCACACGTCGAGCACATCCGGGTCAAGCTCGGCTTCCGCTCCCGCGCGCAGATCGCCGCGTGGGTGTCACGGCCCAGCAGAAGTCCACTGTAGACTACGTCTATCCGCTGGCGCTTCGACGAGCGTGATCATTACGGAGCGCAAAAGGTTGGGTGAGCGCACGGCGCGCTGGCGAACTTCGACGTGGACGTGGGCCCGCTGTTCCAGACCTCGGCCGAGGTGCCCCGAGATCCGGGGCGCGGCCCCGGCCGTGGTGGCCGTGCGACGGCGATGCGGCTCAGCTGGTTTGCGGCCCGGTTTCCTCCACGGGCTCAAGTCACTCGATGCGACAGGGCGGACCCGTGGAACGCATCCGCGGCTCGGTCGTGGTTGATCCACTACCGAGCGGCGGAGGCTAGTTTCCGAGCGTCAGGCTCACGGAGTGTTCGAGTGTCGGCCGGGTGTGATCACGACCTTGAGCGCCTGGTTGGCCGCGGAGTTCTTGAACACGTCGTAGGCCTCGTCGATCTGGTCGAAAGTGAACGAGTGGGTGCCCATCTTCTCCGACGGGATACGGCCGCTGGCGACCATCTTGAGCAGGGTCGGGATCGAGACGGTGTCGACCAGGCCCATCGTCATGGTCACGTTGCTGATCCACATGTCCTGCATCGGGATCTCGACCGGTGTCCCGTGCACGCCGACGTTGGCGATGGTGCCGCCGGGCCGCACAATCGATGCGGCGGTGAGCAGGGTCTCCGGATAGCCGACGGCTTCGATCGCGACGTCGACGCCGAGCCCGTCGGTGAGCGCGGTGACGTCACTGACGGTGCCGGGTCCGACTTCGACTGCGTCGGTGGCCCCGAACTCCAGCGCCTTCTCCAGGCGGAACTTGTTGGAGTCGATCGCGATCACCTTGAACGCGCCCCACAGACCGGTGGTGAGCACCGCGGACAGTCCGACCGCACCGGCGCCGACGACCGCGACCGTGTTGCCGGGTCGGACGTTGCCCGCGAGGACGCCGACCTCGTAGCCGGTCGGCAGGGAATCGGCGAGGAAGATCGCTTGCTCGTCGCTGACGGCTTCCGGAATGGCGTAGAGCGAGGTGTCCGCGTACGGGACGCGAACGTACTCGGCCTGAGTGCCGTCGATCAGGTGGCCGAAGATCCAGCCGATCCCGCCCACGGTCTGGCAGTGCGACGGCATGCCCCGCTGGCAGTACTCACAGCGACCGCACTTGGTGATTGCCGGGACCAGCACCCGGTCTCCCACGGAGAACCCGCGAACCGCAGCCCCGACCTCGGTGATCGTGCCGACGGCCTCGTGACCGAGGATCCGGCCGTCGGTCACCGCTGGAACATCGCCCTGCAGGATGTGCAGGTCCGTACCGCAGATCGTGGTCGTATCGACCTTGACCACGACGTCGGTGGGTTCCTGCACGGCCGCGTCCGGTACGTCCTCCCAGGCCTTGTTGTCCGGGCCGTGGTAAACAAGTGCCTTCATCTGCTACCTCCGTTGGTCGCACGTCGCACGCCCGGCTCGTTGCTGGTTGGCCGGCACGTCGGCTTGACCGACGCTAGTGACGCCGTTGACAAATGGCTGTCTCGTTATGGGACTGCTTCGACCCGGGGCGAACCGCAGAAGTGGATCACCGACCCGCTGGCGGGACACTCGATTCAGCCGATGTAGCTGATGTAGCTGATGTAGCTGATGTAGCTGATGTAGCTGATGTAGCTGATGTAGCTGATGTAGCTGATGTAGCTGATGTAGCTGATGCCGGAGGCGTCGATCTTGGCACGTCGCCGCAAGGCCCAGCGGCAGGTCCGGCCGGGCGTCCAGCGGATCTTGCCCGGGAGTCCGATTCCTTTGAAATCGCGGAAGTTGTCCACAACCACCGGCGTGTCGTGACCCAACACGCCGCCACCCCGCAGGTTCCATTGAAATTGCGGGAGTTGTCCACAACCACCGGCGTGTCATCGCCCGACACGCCGCCACCCCGCAAGTTCCATTGAAATTGGGACTTTTCGCGTTTCTCAATTCTCGCGAGACCGGCTTCTACCGGTGGCGCCCCAAACTCGAGACGCCCCAGCGCGGCAGAAGTCGCGACCAGCCCCGGGGCTCGTCGTTGGTTCATTACCCGGCGAGCCAATCACGACCACTCGCCCGCCGCGACCGCCCAGTACGGAACATGACGGCGTCATCTCCCGGGGACGAATCAGGACGAGGTGTGGCCATTGCAAGACAGCGTTGAACCTCAGTAGATGTTGGACGGGCGGACCATGCCTTCGGCGAGATCGCCGAAGCCGGGAGCGACGATCGCGCCGGGGTTGCCGATGATCTCCTCCACGACGGCGGTCTCGGTCGTGATGAGCAGTGCCGCAATCGATGCGGCGCTTTCGAGCGCGGCGCGGGTGACCTTGAACGGGTCGATCACACCGTCGTCGAACATGTCGCCGTATTCACCAGTGAGGGCGTTGAACCCGTGCCCGAGCGGCAAGCCGGCGACCACCTCGACGACCTCGTCGCCGTCGAAGCCGGCGTTGATCGCGATCCAACGGAGGGGTTCGGCAAGAGCGCGTCGCACGACACCCCACCCGATTGCCTCGTCCTCGGGGAGATCGACATCCGTGAGTGCCCGGTGTGATTGCACCAGCGCGGTTCCACCACCGGACACGATCCCCTCCTCCACCGCAGCGCGGGTGGCGGCCAGAGCGTCCTCAACGCGAAGCATCCGCTCCTTGAGCTCGACGCTGGTGGCGCCGCCGACTCGGATGACGGCGACCCGCCCGGTGAGCCGGGCAATGCGCAGTTCGAGGCTTTCCTGGTCGGCATCGATCTTGGCACGTTCGCGCTGGGCCTCGAGCTGCGCGAGGCGGGCGTCGAGGAGACGCTGGTCCCCGTGACCGCCGACGATGGTCGTCTCGTTCTCGGTTACCGTGATGCGGTCACACGAACCGAGATGGCCGACAGTCACCTCGGACAGCTCGATGCCGGTGTCCTTGGCGATTACCTGCCCACCCAACGCCACCGCGAGGTCTTCCAGTTCGGCGACGCGGCGGTGCCCGAAACCGGGTGCTCGGACGACCACCGACTGCATCGTCTTGTGCATGTTGCCGCCGACGAGGAGTTGCAGAGCCGGTCCGTCGACTTCCTCGGCCAGCACGACCAGCGGCCGGTCGGCGCGCTTGGCCACCTCGATGCTCGGCATGATGTCCTGCACCTGGGTGATCTTCTTGTTTGTCAGCAGAATCAGCGGATTGTTGTGCACCGCTTCCATCCGCTCTGGGTCGGTGACCATGTACCCGGAGGTGTAACCGTGGTCGAACTCGATGCCGTCGACGATGTCGGTGGACAGTCCGAGAGTGTCGCTCTCCTCGGTGGTGACCACTCCGGACCTGCCGACGTAGTCGACGGCCTGCGCGATGGCATGTCCGATCGTTTCGTCATCACTGGCGGCGAGGGTCGCGATCCGCTGCAGGTCGCTCTGGCCACTGACCTGGGACGACTGATCGCGGAGCGAGTCGACGACCACGGACACGGCTCGCTCGATGCCGCGGCGCACTCGCATGGGGTTGGCGCCGGCTTCGACGGCCCGGAGCCCCTCGCGGACCATCGCCTGAGCCAGCACGGTCGCGGTGGTGGTTCCATCGCCGACCACACCATTGGTTTTCATCGCCACTTCTTTGACCAGCTGGGCGCCCATGTTGGCGAAGGGTTCGCGTAGCTGGATCTCGCGGGCGATGGTCACGCCGTCATTGGTGATCGTGGGGGGTCCGGTGAGCTTTTCGAGTACCGCGTTGCGTCCCTTGGGGCCGAGGGTCACCTTGACCGCGTCGGCGAGGGCGTTGACGCCGTGCTCGAGCCGCGACCGTGCTTCCTTGTTGTAACGCAGCTCTTTGGCCATGGCTGATATTCCCTTCGTGCTTTCTCGTACGGAGATTGCGGTGTTCTACGGGATGAGAATCGCCCGGCCGCGCACCCGCCCGCCATCGAGATCGTCAAGTGCCTGCTGGAAGTTCTCGAGGCGGTACTTGGTCGTGTGCAAAGTGACTTTGCCCTGGGCAGCAAGGGTCATGAGCTCCTGCAGGTCGTTGTAGGAGCCGACGAGGTTTCCGATGAAGTTGATTTCCGTGGAGATCACGTCGATCGTCGAGACGTCGATGTTCTCGCCGTATCCGACGACATAGTAGTTTCCCGCGCGACGCAGCATCGCGATTCCTTCTCGGGTCGCGCCGCCCTCGCCGACGAAGTCGACGACGGCTTCGGCGCCGTGCCCACCGGTCAGGTTCAGTACCTGCTCGATGTGGGTGCCGTCGGCGACGATGCCGTGATCGGCGCCGATCTGCACCGCGAGCTCGACGGCGGCGGGGTTGCGGTCGAGCACGACCACGGTGACTCCGGAGATCGCCTTGAGGACCTGGATGCCGATGTGGCCGAGCCCGCCGGCACCGATCACCACGCACACGTCCCCGGGCCGGGTCGTCTTCGCCACCTTCGCGACCGCGTGGTACGCCGTCAGGCCCGCGTCGGCGAGCGCAGCCACGTCGGCCGGCTCGAGCGAGTCGTCGATCCGTATCACGCTGCGGGCGGTGGTACGCAGGTATTCCGCGTAGCCGCCGTTGACGTCGATGCCGGGGAACTTGCTGTCCTGGCAGTGGACGTCGTCGCCGGAGCGGCAGGCGCGGCACAGCCCGCACGTGATGAGTGGGTGCAGGATCACCTTGTCGCCGACCGCGACGTTCGTGACGGCACCGCCCACGGCGTGGACCCAACCCGCGTTTTCGTGGCCAATCGTGTAGGGCAGATCGACGCCGCTCTTTTCCTCCCACTGCCCTTCGAGGATGTGCAGATCGGTGCGGCAGACGCCGGCACCGCCGATTCGCACGATGACATCGAGCGGGCCCCCGACCGTGGGTTCGGGAATGTCGGTGAGCTGCAGCTTGGTGTGGTATCCCACAACCTGCACGGCCTTCATCGCGGACTCCTGGTTGTTCTGAGGTTGGTGATCCGGGGCGCCGCGCCGGCGGACTCGCTGCCGGTGTAGCGCGTGGCGAGCAGGCCACGGCAGAAGTGGGCGTTGCCTTCCATCGAGATACGCACCGACTTGGCGAGTCGCAGGCGCATGGGCACCGACTCGGGAGGTATGCGCTTGCCGTTGTCGTCGACGAACACCCGGCTGGCCGGGCAGCTGCTCAGTCCGATGCCGGCGCGGCGGCGCAGCAACGCGTCTTTGTTCTCTCCTGGCACGAGGTCGCCGAGGGTGAGTCGGTAGATTTCGTTCGCTTGCAGGCCGGTTCGCTTCAGGTGCGCCTCGACGCACCGTTCCATCGCCGCTGCGTGCGCCTTGGAGAGGAACGTTCTGCGCAGCTCACGTAGGCTCTCCTCCGCCTCGGGGCCGAACGTCCCGACGTAGCCCGCGTCGGCGGCCAGACCGGCGTTGATCTTTTCGCTGTCGTGATGGTCGTCCAGCAGCACCTGTACCTGACCGATGTCCTCGACCAGGCGCAGGGCATCCAGTGTGTCGGAGGCCATGAGGTAGGCGAAATTCGGCGAGCAGAAGGCGGTGGGGAGCCGCAGGTGGACGGTGACTCCGTCGTCGTCGAGGGTAACCGACCGGACGAAGCCCAGATCGATGATCGGCGCGTCCAACTCCGGGTCCATGACCGTCGACAGCGCTTCGATGACGTCCTCTTCCGTGCAGACAGCGGTGGCGGTCATGACGACACGATCTCCCGCGCCCCGGCAGCGACCTCGACGCCTTCCTGTCCGGCCGGCTCGGCCAACTGCAGGTTTGCGGGAACGTCGATGCCGTAGAGGGCTGCCGCGTTGAGCCCGAGGATCTTCTTCTTCTGGTCGACGGTGATCTGGTCGTATTCGGTGAGCATGTCCTCGGGGATCTGGAAGTCGACGAAGCGCTCGATGAGCCATCGAGGAGTCCACAGGGCGTAATCGCTGGAGAACTGGATGCGGTTTTCGTCGAGCCAATAGAGCAGCTCGCCGATGATCTGCGCGAAGTACCGTGGTCTGGTGTGGATGAACGGCATTGCGACGGCGAGGCCGGCGTGCACGTTCGGTTCCTGTGTTGCGATCCAGCAGAAGTCTTCCAGCCGAGGAAGACCGCAGTGCTCGACGACGAAGTTCAGTTCCGGGAAGTCCGAAGCCGCCTTGTCGACGTCCGCGACGTCGAAGGCGTCGCGGTCCAGCGGCCGGATGGTCGGTCCCTTGTGGATGTGGATGTTGGTGATCCCCAGTTCCTGGCAGGTCTCCAGGTAGCGATAGCTCCAGGGGTCGTCCAATTTGTACCCACGTGAATCGCCTTGCCACTCGGCCGTGTAAAGCTTCACGCCCTTGAGCTTGAACCGCTCGGCGTCGCGCCGGAGCTGGTCCAGCCCGGCCTGCCCGAAGCGGGGATCCCAGCAGTGGTTGTAGGTCAGCTTGCCGGGATACCGCTGGGTGAGCGCGAAAGCTTCCTCGGTCTGCCCGAACCCGTTGCGGTAGAAGGCCCCGAGGTGGGCGGGCTGGAAGATCGCGTGGTCGACGTACCCGTCGGTGAACAGGTCGCGCATCAGGCGCTCGCCGCCGTAGTAGAGGTACTCCTCGTACGACCACAGCTCCGACTCCGGGCTCAGGTTGCGGTGGTAGTCGTAGAAGCAGTCGATGAACTGCTTGCCGTGGACGTTGAGCTGGTTTTCGGGACGAGCATCCCACAGCGCGATGTGCGCATCGACGATGAAGTAATTCTCGCCGTCCTTCTGATACATCGAGTCCTCGCTTGATCCTGGTTCGGATAGATGGTGGGTGGTCCGTCTGGGGCCACCGCAGTGGCCCCAGACGGGCACGATCATTTCGCCGTGAGATCGAACCCGATGTACTCGGCAGCATCCTCGGGGCTGGCGAACAGGAGGGTCTTGTCGTCGAGGTGGACCATGCGCCCGTAGTGGGTGGAGCTGATCTCCTCGAAGATGGAGCCGTCGAACTCATCGCCCAAAGCCTCGGTGAGCTCGTCGTAGTCGAAGGTGAGCAGACGCTGGCCGTCGACGCGGATCATCGACGGGTACTCCGTTAGCTCCACACCGTCCTTCGCGCCCATCACTTCCGCAACGACCCGGCCGACGGGGGTGTTCATCAAGGTGACGCCACACATGTTGGAGAACTCGGTGGCCGATCCGAATTGCATGTTCACTTGTCCAACTCCTCCGGGATGTCGAGCCCGATGTCATCGAGCAGGGAACGGAACTTGTCCGTGGCGGCGTCGAGACTGGTCGCGAAGGTGACCGCCTTGTCTGCCGGCTGCGACCAGATCGGCTGCAGCGCCCGCGCCGCCGCGAGACACCGCGGCACCCAGGTCACCAGCCAGGTGCCGAACAGCTCCTTATTCGACTCCCCGTGCTCGCTGTCGCGGGCGAGCAACCGGAAGAGGTTGCGGGTATAGGCGAGGTCCCGGTCGTAGTCGTGCTCACCGGTGCCCACGATCGTGGGCGTGATGTAGTCGCCGTTGCCGGCGGCGATCTGCATGACCAGTTCGCTGCGGAACAGAGAACCCACCAGTTGCTCGAAGACGATGTTGGAGCCGAACAGCAGCTCACACCAATCCGGTACCGCGGTCAGCCGCTCGACGACCTCACGGGTGGGCTGCCATTCGGGCGCGGACTGCCAGACCTCCTTGTGCGCTGCTCCGTCGAAGTCCTCAGCAGCCTCCGACAGATCAAGATTGAACAGCGCCAGGTCCTGAGCGAACCGCATCTTGTGGGCGGCGTTCACCGCGACAGCGGTGTTGATCATGTTCGTCGGGCAGGAACGCTGGATGGAGGTGAACACGTGTAGCGCCAGCCCGTTCTCGGCATGCATCCACGCGCCCAGGTTGCGGGCGATGAACGTCAACCACGGGGTGCCCCATGCGTCGTAGACCCGGGCGCGCTTGGCGTTGGACAGGCACAACTCCACCTGGTGGACGACCTTGGAGTTGTTGCGGTAGATGGTCTGATCCCACTCCTCGTTCGGGTCGCGAAAGGCATGCCAGTTCGCCGACTTCGCGGCCGTCCAGTCCTGCGGGTATCCGCCGGGGCCGTTGCCGAAGCCGTAGATCCACCCCTGGGTCAGGTGCCGGTCGGGGTCGGGCTGTACGTCGACGGTCACGTCCTCGTACGTCGTCGAGCGCAACTTGGCCGGCTTGTAGTAGTTGAAGGTGCGGCTTCGGGAGCTCGGGAACTCCAGCGCGCCGGCCTCGGAGTCGGTGAATTCGATCTTGGGGAAGCTGCGTTGCCTGGTACCGGTGGTTTCAGTCATCTCGTTTCTCAGTTCTTGTCGGCGAAGGAAGGAAGATGGGTTCCTGCTGCGACTACTCGAAGGCTGGGCTGGTGAACTTGTCGTAGAAGACCTGATCCTTCGGGGTGTTGTTCGCCTCGAGCAGTTCGAGCGCCGCATCCACCATCGGCGGCGGCCCACACAGGTAGACCTCGGACTTGCCGATGTCCGGTTCACGGCGACTGACGACGTCGGTGACATTGCCTTCCTCGACGGCGATCTGGCCCGAGGGCCAAGGGTCCATCGATTCCGAGAGGCAGGCCACGAACCTGAAGCCCGTCAGGTTCTTCCCGAGCTCGAGGATCTCGTCGAGGTAGAACAGGTCTTGTGGGGTGCGGGCTCCGTAGTAGAAGTGCACCTGCCGGGTGTTGCCTGTTTCGCTCATGTGCCGCAGCAACGACAGAATCGGTGCCATCCCTGCTCCGCCCCCGATGAAGACAATCGGCAGGACGTGCCCCTCTTTGAGGGTGAACGACCCGTAGGGGCCGGTCAGGGAGATCTCGGCACCCACCGAGATCCCGTCCTCGAGCAGGCCGGCGAACTTGCCGCCAGGGTACTTCTTGATGAGGAATTCGACCTGTCCCAGCGTCGATTGTGTCGTCGCCATGGAGAAGGACCGGTGTTCCCCGGTTCCCGGGATCTGCAGGTCGGAGTACTGTCCCGGTTTGAACTCGTACGCTGCGGGATCGACGGTCCGCAGACGCAGCGACACGATGTCCTTGGTCATCGGCTCGAGCGCGACCACCTGTGTGCGCACATCCTGGATGGCGACACCGCTGAGTAGTTCGTCCTCGTCGAAGTTCAGCAGTTCGATGGTGCAATCGCTGAAGGCATGTGAGCGGCAGAGCAGCACGAATCCCTCTTCGACCTCGGCGTCGTTACACGCGAACGTCGAGTAGTCCGCCATCTGAATCTCGCCGTCGAGGACGTAGGACTTGCAGGCCGAGCACCGCCCCTCGCGGCAGCCGTGCATCAGGTGAATTCCCTGCCGGAATGCGGCATCGAGGATGTTCTCCTCTTCGCCGACTTCCATCTCGATGTCAACAGGCTCGAAGTTGATACGGTGCATGTCGGCCACGGGTTTGTCTCCTTGGCTCGGAAAATGTGGTGCTACTGCGGGTGGCGCCGGAGTGGACACGACGCCACCCGCCGACCCGGGTCAAGCCGGAGTTGCGCCTGCGCGATATGCGGCGATGTGGGTTTCGCGTTCGGCGTCGGACATCTCGTTCAAGAGCACGTTCGGGCTCTGGAACGTGTTGCCCCGCACGTCGTCGAGAGTCCACAGCTTCTTCGGGTCGTCCAGATCGAGATGCGGCTGGCCCACGAGTGTCTTCCCGTCGTCGCGGACGTACCCGAGATCGGAGACGATGTCGGCGAGATCCTTACCGTGGTGCAGGGTTTCCCACTCACGGAATCCGGTCAGCCGGCCCATGTTCGGAGTCGGCCTGCCCTGGTACTCGCCACGGAAAGCGACGGCGTCGGTCCAGTAGCAGGTTTCCGAGCAGTAGGTCCGCCACTGGTCGTCGACCTTCTCCACGACCATGTCCTCGCGGATGAGTGCGGGCACCATGCAGGTCCAGCACCGGTGCGGGTACTGGTATCCGACCTCCTCGAACGCGATCGGCTTGTTCCGGCCGGGGTAGGCGAGCCGGTTGTACTCTTCCCACCACTTGCCGTACTTCGAGTACCAGCCGGGGTACTTGTGCTCGAACCACTCGAAGTCGGCGTCGGTCATCGCGTCGATCCGCCAGTAGTTGACCGGCCACCCGGTGGCGAAGAACCGGGCCACCTCGTGGACGTAGCCCTTGTCGACGATGCGCTTCCACGCCTCTTCGACCAGGTCGTGCGGAATCGTCAGCCCGTACTTCTCGAGCGGGATGAGGTAACTGCGGTAGTAGTCGTCGTAGATCCACCGACGCCACATCTCGGCATAGCTCTCCCGATCCTTGCGGCGGTCCTTCGTGCCGTACTCGATGAACGTGCCGATCGCGGCGTCGACCACGCAGTGGTTGTTCCACCACGCGTACCGCAGGTCCCGCTCGAGCAGCGGACGGTTCCGTTCGTCGGCGAGCGCCATGAGCAGGATCGAGTAGCCGTTGGAGATGTGCCGCGACTCGTCCGACTGCACCGAATGGAACACGGTCGGCAACAGGTAGTCACCGTTGGCCGCGGCCTCGTCGGGCATAGCCACGAACAGCGTGTTCGTGAACGCGGTCTCCGCGACCACGGTCAGGTAGATGTTCGCCGCGGTGATCGCGTCACCGGTGATGAACCCTTCACCGAACTGCCGGCCGATGGTGCCCGCGTAGTTGTTCGCGAACGCCTTCTCCGTCATGTCGAACCCGGCAGGGTCGATGTAGTTGTTCATGTACAACTTCTTGAGGTTCATCTGAATCGTCGAGTGGCGAACCTCGTCGATCATCTGCACCGCCAGCCCGTTGTGGATCTCCGGGTTGGGTACGGCATCGATGGCCATCGGCATTGCCCGTGCGGCCGAGATCTCCGGGAACGGGATGATCGACAGAAACAACTTCTGCCACTCGAGCCATCGCTGCTGCACCTGACGGAACATGTTGCCGCGGATGGCCCCGTCCATGGCGCCGTACACGCGGTTGTCCTTCTCCTCCTCCATCGGGAAGTAGGACCGCATGATCTGCTTGAGCGGGTCCTTCTTCGGGGCCTTCTCGAAGGTGTAGTCGGTGCCGAACCTGGTCGCCGGAGTGGCGAACGTCGGCTCCCACGAGAGCTCGGTGATCTTCTTGTGAGCTTTGCTCAGGCTCTGCCTGCTCAACGCCTGCCTCCCGGGGTGGGATGGGTTCTCGGTCCGACGACTGGCCGCAGCTGAGGAGCGATTCGATGCCGCGTTCGACGTTTGTCATCGCTGCGTTCGACGCCCGTCATCTCCTTGTACGACGCCCGTCATCGCGGTGAAATGGAACCCCGCAGCAGGCTGTAGCGAGCGTCTCAATCTGAGACCTATCTCACGTTGAGACGTGGCTACCGTGCCCGGTGAACCGGGCAGGGACGGCCCGCGGTAGGCGGAACCGCGCCTGCCGACGGCCGGAATCGAGAGGACAGACATGCCACGTCGCCTACCGACCAATACCCGAGAGGTGCAGGAAGCGCGCGAGCGGTTCCTGAGCACGCACGAACCCGATAGCACCGCCGTGCGAGAGAGCATCCTGACCTCGTGGCGCCGCTCGCAGGCGTTGCGCGTCCAGGTCGACGCGCCACACCTGCCCTTCGTGCGGGAACCGAACCTCGACAGCCCGCTCGCCACGGCCGCCGCGCCGGTGCTCCGGCAACTGGCCGACGGGCTGGCCGACGAGGCGGTTAGCGTTATCTTGACCTCGGCCGACGGAGTCGTACTGACCAGAATCGGCGCGAGCAGGGGCCTCAGTCGTCACCTCGACGACGTCCAGCTGGCTCCCGGATACAGCTACGCCGAGGAATTCGTCGGCACCAACGGGATCGGCACCGCCCTCGAAACCCGTGCGCCGACGTTGGTGATGGGTTCCGAACACTACGCCGAGCAGCTCGGCCGCCTGGCCTGCGCCGGCGTCCCGATCACTCACCCGATATCCGGCACCCTCATCGGCGCGCTCGACCTGACCGGCTGGGTCGACGACGGCGGCGGCTCCCTGCTGGCCACGCTCGCCAAAACCGCCACCAATCAGATCGAGGGGCGACTACTCACACAGGCCAGCAAGCAAGAGACCGCGCTGCTCAACGCCTACATGAGGGCCTGCCGCCGCTCCCCACAGCACGGTGTGCTGGCCATCGGTCACGACCTCGTCCTGATGAACCGGCACCTGCGCCAGGAGTTGGACGTCCGGGATCAGGCCGCCCTGCTCGAGCACGCGGCGGACTCGACCGCGACCACCGCACCCCGCCTCGTCGCCACCCTGCCGAGTGGGCAAACCGTCCGGCTCTGCAGCGCCGAAGATTTCCCCCAGGTAAGCCGCGCCACGATGGCCCTGTTCCACGTGCACCTGATCGTCGAAGCGTCCCCGGCCTTCGTTTCCGCCGCCGTGCAGGCCCACCCGCTGCCGGGCGTCGTCGGCTCCAGCGTCTCGTGGCGCCGCAGCTGCCAGCAGATCGCGCGTTGCGTGCGTGAGGGACGGTGGGTCGTGGTCTCCGGGGAGCCCGGTTCCGGTCGCTGCGAAACGCTCAAAGCAGCGGCAGCACAGTACAGCCCATCCGCACTTACGCGGGTTTTCACGGCGGCCGATCTCCGTGGCCCCGCCGGCGACCGAATCCTCGCCCAAGAACTCGACAGGGAGCGCTTCAGCGTCATCCTGCGCGACCTCGACACGCTGGGGCAGGCTCGGCTGGCCGCCCTCGCCGACCTGTTCCAAGGACACGAGCACGCCGGTTGGGTCGGCGCAACCATCAGCACCGCGAGCCACGACACCACCCTCGACGCGCTGATCTTGCCTTTCTTCGGCGAGACCGTGCCCGTCCCCGCGCTGCGCCACCGCATCGAGGACCTCCACGAACTGGTGCCGCACCTGCTCCGTCGGCTCGGTCACGGCACCGACCTGGCCCTCTCACCTCAGACGATGCGGCAACTGTCCAAGTACAGCTGGCCCGGCAACGTCGCGCAGCTGGGTCAGGTGCTGCATGAGGTGATCCAGCGGCAACGTTCCGGAACCATCGGCGTCGATCAGCTGCCACCGGTGTGTCGCGCCCTGTCACGCCGCACGCTCACCCAGATCGAGGCCCTCGAACGAGACGCCATCGTTCGCAGCCTCGCGGAGAACCGGGGCAACAAGAAAGACGCGGCCGCCGCGCTCGGCGTCTCCCGCGCAACGATCTACCGCAAGATCAAAGAATTCGGCATCGACCTCTGACCGGACTTCCGTGGGGCAGGTGCAGGTGGCCGTTAACGCGGCGAAATTGCGAGGATTGTCTCATATTGAGATATGCAAAAGCTCTTGGTCGGTGTTTGATTCCCGTCATCCCGGGCTCCGCGACAACCTTCCCGGGCAACGTTGCGCACCGGAGGCAAAGCGTGAGCCGAGAGAACTTGAGCAAGGCGCACAAAGAGATCACGGAGGTGCCGTGGGGATCCGACCGTTCGCCACCGCGGCGACCCGGTTCGGCACGGACTACAAGTTCGGCAAGTCTCCGCAGAAGGACCCGCTGAAGCACATCATCCGCGGGTGAAGTGCTCGCGTCGGTGGGATTACGCCGCACATTCGCCCACCCCGGTGGTGTCGCCCGGAAAAGGCGAGGCGGGAACGTCCCGGCACACACGGCTGCAGGCGCCGCGTTATCGCACGACCACGAAATCTCAGGCGGTGTGGGCAATCGCCAGCCAACGCCGGGGAGGAGCTCCGTTGAGGATGAACGCTGAACTGAACAGCAGTCTGCTTCGGCAGGTGTGGGATGTCCTGGGGGGAATCCGTCCACCGGGCGAGCAGCATTCCCTGACCGAACTTGGCTTTGTCACGGCGGTTTCCACTAACGGTGTGGATGTGCGAATCCTCCTGCGCGTCCCCAAAGCCATGTGCTGGACGGAAGGGCAAAGTCAGTTGCTGGCCGACCTCGAAAAGGCCGTCCGCGGGATGCTGACGCTTGGTAAAGTCGAACTGACGGTGAAACCATACAAAGGCGTTCTGGACATCTCAGATCCTCTTCCATGCACGACCATGATCGGTGACCACGGGAGTGACGCGTCCGCTTTCCACCCGGCCGCACCGGCCACAGGGCCCGTTGATCACTACGGTTGCCTCGCCGATGCCGTCGACTCTGGCTGGATCATCGACGACGTCGAACAAACCAAGGGCCGGTGCGGGTCGCGCAACCATGAGCTCCGCACTGCCAGCGTGCGTGTCTTCATCCGGGCACGCGTTGAACAGCACAGCTGCAGCCCGGCTTGGACGCGGGACTGACGGCGCTGCGTCGTGCGACGAGCAAAGCCCGTAACTGCCCTGCGGGGCCCGTGCGCGCTTCGGGGGTGGCGGTCGCATCACCGGAAACCACCGCGCTATAGGGGCACTTTCCGCGTCCACCGGAACGGATTTGCCCCTGCGTCTCCCTTGTGCCGGTCTGTTTCCCGGCGCGGCTTACGGCAGCCCGCAGGCGTGCAGGCTGCCGCCCGTGCTGGGCAGGAGCGTCCCGAGCGGATACAGCCCCACGGCCTGCAGATCCAGCCCAGCCCGTTCGGCGACTGTCCGCGCCACGGAGAGAATGCGGGACTCGGCCGGATCCTCCACGCATATCAGCAATCGCCCAGATCGTCCGTGCAGCTCTGGGCAACCGACTCGCAGGACTTGCACCACATAGGCCAACCGGACCAGCTCGGAGTAACTGGTGACCTGCTCGGTCGCAGCGATGCGGCGCCAGACCGGATCGGCATCGGCTAGAAACCGCAGCGCCTGGCGGGGCGTGGTACCTGGCAACCGGCCGCGGGCAATGTCCGCAATACCGGCCAGCCCCTCGACGCCGACAGCGTGCAGGCCCTCGGCGAGACATCGCCGCTCCACCAGCGCGTGGACCTGGGCGTTGCGCTGACGCACCAAATCCTGCCAGTAGTGCCACAATTCCGGTGGCAGCATCGGCGCACCCCGCTCGTCCAGCAAGGCGGCCAAGTAGTGCAGCCGGGGTATGTCCCAGTCCATTGTGAGAGGCACTCGTATCGCCGCCCACCGCGCTAACGCGCCCGCGAGTCCGGCCAGTGCCGCTGAGGTCGTGGTCTCATATGCGGAAAGCTCCGCGTCGGCCCGCAGAGTGTGCAGAGTGCGCACCTGCTCAGGTTGCGGTGCCCGCGTCAATTCCACCGCTCCCGCCGCTCCCACCGCACACAACGCTCCGGTCCCCCACAGACACAGTCCGGAGGACAGCACCACCTCGTCGACCGCGACCTGACGCGCACGCAACTGCGACAGCCCAGCCGCACGCACCCAGTGCCGGTCATCCTCCCCGCCAAGAGCCACGAACCAGCTGCCGCCCGCTGGTGACGACTCCTCCACCGCTGCTCCGCCCAGCGCCACATCCTGCGCGCCAAGCAAGCTAAGCAGGTGCTCCAATCCGCGCCGCGCCCGCCTCAATGACTTGCACTCCGGTGCACTGGAGTGCAAAGTGAACCGATCGGTCAATCGCACCTTCCCCACGGCGGTCGCGCACCACGGCACCGGAACACCAACCGTCTGCGGAGACGGCTCGAGTCGCAGCATGTGAAACCTCCTGGCGAGAAGAACTCGGGGAAACGGAAAGCGGCTGACATCACCACCACCGAGCCGGGATGCCGTCGCCTGTCGTCCCTAAAAGAACGCGTGCTACTAATACAAGTTGGCGATGTGGCCCGATCGAGCTAACGGTGCCTATATGAACAGCTGTTCGTGCACTTTTTTCCGTCGGTCGATGGCCGCATGCATTGCCAGGTGACCTGGTGCCTTTCACGACGCCCGCGCAAGGACGTCGGCACACCGCATTAGCAGACTCCACAAAGCGTCCGCGAGTTTCATTGAGTGTTTTCCGGCCTCTTCTTGCATTGCGGTGCCGGTAGCGGTATTTCAGCGGTGTTCTCGGCTCCGGGATCCCGGACTTGTGCATGACCAATACGCGGCGTCCGGGCTGTCCTCGCGAGAAGACCGCTGAGAACCCGCGGCGGTGCACGTTGCGAAGGTGGGCCAAGGTGGCTACGCCGGTTGCGGAGCCCGGACCGTGGGACTTCAGGCGTCGCGCCTGCGGATCAGCCAGGATGAAAAAGGCTCACTGTAACGACAACTATCAATCTGGGTAAGCCGCTGTGGAGCGGGCGGAGTGTGACTCCACCTCCATCCGAGCAAGTAGTCGCTACCCTCGACCCGTCATGACACCGGGACCGGACTTGCCGGGCCGGAACTTCATGCCACCGAGCTTGATCGGCGCTGGTGCGCGGCCATCGCCAGTTGTCTACTGATGGCGCCGGGTCGCGCACGGCGGGGACGAAGAAATACCGGCGAAGCATGCACGGGTGCGATCAAGGCCGTTAAACAGTTCAGCCGGATTTGCAGCTGTCTTGTCGAATAGCGGAATCTTGCCGCCGCAAAGGAAAGTATTGGTGACACAGTCAGCGGTTGGTCACGCCGAAACCGGGCCGGGCGATTCGATCGGCGCCAGATGGCAGCAGATACCAACACCGAACGCGTTGACCGAGTTGCGCGCAGGCAAGGTGCACAATGCGAACGATGCGGACTCTCGTTGCGGGAGACGAGCAACGCTCAATCCGTGCGATTTCCGGCAGCAAAAATAGCGGGTATGAATTCCTACCCCCTTCGAGTGGGCTTCCATAAGTCGGCAGTGTCCGGCGGTTCCTGGCGGTCCGCTTACCACACCTACCGACGTGAACGGTCCGTTCGCCCCACACCACCACACAGGCACCCAACATCAGGAAGACGAGGCGAACGGACCACTTACCACACCTAACGACACGAACAGTCCGTTCGCCCCACACCAGCAACGCCAGGTACACCACCGCCGCACAACGAGTTCTCAAACAGCCTCTATGGCGCCCGAAAACGCTCACGGGCTCTGTTGGTCAAGCACCGCCACGATGCCCTCGCCGGCCAGGCGCAGCGGTTCGCGGCTGGTCGCCAGGACGTGCAGGTGCGCTGCGCCGGCGCCGACGCACCACCGGCTGCGGTCGCGGCGCGGCAAGGGCGGGATTCTGCGCGAGCAGGGACCGGTGCAGTTCGACCAGTTCCGAGCTCGGGTCCACGCCCAGTTCGTCGTCCAGCTGCCCGCGCAGATCCTCGTAGCTGTCGAGGGCTTTGGCCTGCCGTCCGCCCCCCGTAGCCGCCCGCAGCTGGGCCGCACGCAGCCGTTCGCGGATGGGATGCGCGGTGACTAACGTCGTGAGATCTCCCGCCACCTCGCCATATTCACCCAGCGAGAGCCGCGCCTCGGCCGGTTCTTCGACGGCGACCGGGGCGGCCGTGCGTGCTCTCGCACGGACCGGTGTCCGTCGGGTCGTGAGTGGCGTTGCCGGTTCTTACCGGTGTCATGTCTCGGTAGATGTGTCAATCCCCGGACACGCCTAACCCACGGAAGAAGCAGAAGAGCCGAAAATCAGGCCCGATTCGCCCTGCCTGCACTCGGCGAGCTTCCTGAGTGCTTTGGGTGCGCCGCAGATCTGGCCCGGCAGGTGCGGGAAGCGCCCGGCTTCGACGTGCTGGCCAAGGATCTCGCCGCCTTGGCAAGAGCCGCCGACGGAAACACTTTCGTCACGGCCTGGAAACCGGAGTGTGCTCATCGCGCACGCGATGCTACGGAATTGCCGGCCTACCGTCGATCCGCCATCGGGAATGGTGCCCGAAATTCCGGTGACCGTGCCCGGAAAGCTAACCCGATCGTCGGTTTTTGTCTGGTGGACAATGCTTTCAGCGGCTTGACAATGATCACGACTGCCCGCAATCTGACGGAGGCTCTGATCTAGAATGTGGTGACAGGCGTTGGAAAGCCCGTGTGCGGCAACGGAAAGGCCTTCATTCACGTGACTCAGATCATTCATCAGCTGTCCCTGAACGAAAACACTTCCCGACCATTGCCCGGCGTGCTCGAGGCGGCCGAAAGCAGCCTCGGCCGCATGCACCTCACGCTCGACGCGCTGGCCACCGGACTCACCAACGCGATCGCGGAGCGGCTCGCGATCGCGCCGGAGCGGGTGGTCGCCGGCGCCGGTTCGGGGGCCCTGCTCCAGCAGTTCCTCACCGCGCACTCCGGTGCCGGCACGTCGGTCGTGCACGCCTGGCCGTCGTTCGAGCTCTACCCGCTGCTGATCCGCAACGCGCTGGCCGAACCGGTCGCGGTGCCCTCGGACGGAGACGGCCAGGACCTGGC